>NZ_JBPCEO010000006.1:0-293852 GCF_050971765.1 Halobacillus sp. A1-3
TGAGTTAAGGAACAATCCATCGAAGTTAGGGAACAATCTCTCCCGATTAGGGAACAACCCCACCCCATCCACATCCCATCACAAAACAAATCCGCCAACGAAAAAGCCCGAACCTTTTTTACAAAAAATCCACGCCCAATAAGGAAGAAAAGGCTTTCATTTTATTGACAAATCAGCGATAATAGAATAAAATACTGAAAATTCTGATTTAATAATGAGGGGTGGGCGTTGTGTTAAATATCAAAATGTTGAAGCCGTATTACGTCAAAGAAGATAAACGCTTTATTCGTGTTGTGCTTGCCTACCAGTACTTTTCTCTTTTTATCGATAATGAACTCTATCAATTCGTACCAATGGAATCCAGAGAAATCATCATAGACCGAAATCGCAAACGGGTACACAACGTGTTTGACATTTTTGTTTTCCAGCGCGGAAAACGGATGGTCTACGTGTCCGTCACAGACTTGCTGCAATTGCCGGAGTTTCTTACACACTTAAACTCGATCATTGCCCCTTACTATGAAAGCGAGGAGCAAATGTACCAGGATGAATCCCTTGAGGAAGAGCTTGAGGAATTGATCGTCGAGCTGGAGAAAGAAAACCTCAGACGTCTGATTGACCAGGCGATTGATAAGAATGATCGCGATTCGTTCCACAAGCTGACGGAAACTTGGAATCAATTGAATAAGTCATAGAACAGGGTAGGTATGTCTTCTCATACCTACCTTTTTTATTCTTTACGATAATCTACAAAATAGGACAATATTTTTATTAGAAAATTATGAATTTATATGAGCTATTTTAAAAAATAATGAATATTGTGCAAAAACTATCTCGATAAATGACGTATAATACAGTTATATTTACAAAAGAAGGAAAATAACGGTTCTAATAGGGGATATATACATAAGACCAAAGAACCGAATAAAAAGGGATTAGGGAGGCTATCAGGGATGTGTGTAGTACCTGAGGTGCGAAAATTGGACGAGGAATGGGTGAGTTTATTAAAAGAAGCAAAGGCCATGGGGATGGATGTTGAAGAAGTTAGAGAATATATTCAAAACTTTTCAGAGAGAAAGAGAGTTCTTTAGCGTTCCCTTATGAGCAGGGGATGCTCTTTTTTTGACAAGCTGGATAATAGGAAAATGAGACTGGTGAAAAGGAGGGTGCATCAAATGACTACAGCAAATTACGAGCTGATATCCATGCTGAAGGATTGTTCAATCGCATTTCAAACCCCTATCTTACTATTTGATCACCATCATAAGTTAACCTACCAATTTCCGGACAGCTTCCAGAAACCTCATCCATTGCTTCGTGAAAATCTTTCTCCTTATCTGCGTCAGTCTGAAAATATGCCGTATTCCCTTCAGCTTTATTCAGATGCCTTTCACCAGCAAATGTTCCTTTATCCGATGCTCGATGAGCGGGGGAAAGGAGTCATAATCGGAATCGGACCTTTCCTTCAACAGGAAGTTGGAAGAAAGCAGGTGAACAAGCTGTTAATTCTTCATGATATCGAAAAAGAACATGGAGAAGCGATGCTTGATTATTTTGGCCAGCTCCCTGTAGTGAATCAAGTCCATGTACTTGCATTAGAACGTATGCTTCTCAGAGTGCTTCCACATAAAGAAGAGGATCCCATGGTCAGAAATCATATAGGTGACCGTCAAAAAAAAGCCTTCCAGTTTTATGCACATTCCAGTCCTTCACAAAAAGATTCCTATCAACTAAAGGAGCAGTTTTTCGAAGCTTTCAAAAAAGGTGATGAGAAAGCCACGGATGTGTATCAGAAATATAAAAAAGAATTCTCTGTCTCTCTTGCAAATGGGGACCCTGTACGGTCGGAAAAGAACCACCTCATTCGTCTTGTTGCTGAGTTAACTCAAGTTTGTTTGGAAGAGGGTGCTCCAAGGGACGAGCTGTTCTCTTTAAGTGAATTTTATATTAATTTTCTAGAAATCAAACAGACGCGTACAGAATTACTGGAGCTGGAATCCAATGTGATCCTGTCCTTTTTATCACGTTTGAAGCAAACGAAAAATGGTCAGCATTATTCCCCCCTTGTCGAACGGACGCAAAAGTACATCTTTCAATACCTTACAGAAAATATTTCATTGAAGAAAATTGCAGAAGAGCTGAACGTCCATCCAAACTACTTATCAGGCGTGTTCGCAAAAGAGGTAGGGATATCGATCTCTCAGTTTATAAATAAGCAGAGAATTAAACAGGCAAAAGAACTGCTTAGTATTACAAGGTATTCGCTGATGGAAATCAGTATTTTGCTAGGCTATAACAGTCAAAGCTATTTTACTCGCGTGTTTAAAAAAGTAGAAGGAATTGGACCGAAAGAGTTTCGAGACAAATATCATGTTTCTGAGGAATAGGGTCAGCTTTTGGTGTTGATCCTTTTTTGTTCTCACAAAAGGATAGATAGGACAAGAATTCAAAAGGAAAAGGTAGCAAGAAGATCGTAACTGTTTATTATTTTTCAATTTGCCTGTTTCTTTTTAAGGACAATCCCATTATAATATTCTTAATAAAGAACAAATTTGTGTCGAATAACGAATGAAAGAAGGGGAGGGTCATGACTAAATGACTACCATCGGACAAAGAATACGCGTATTAAGACTTGGAAAAGGTCTATCAGTCAATGAGTTTGCTAAAAAGTCCAAGGTCTCAAAGTCCTATATCAGTAACATAGAACGCGGTGTCCAGAAAAATCCATCTTTAATCGTCATGAGTAAAATGGCCAAAACGCTCGATGTGCCATTGGAAGATTTGCTTTCCTACAAATTCGCAAATCAAGACGAAGAGCAAGAAGTGAAATAACAGGGTGGAAAGGGGAAGGAATATGGCTGCACAGACAATCAAAAAGCCAGTAGATGAAGAATGGTTAGAATTGATCAGGCAAGCCAAACACCTGGGCTTAAGCATCGATGAAATAAAAGCATTCATAAAACGAAGCAGAAAGTAGCATAGATTGCACGGGAGGGAGCGGGTTGAAAGAAAAACAGATATTCACTAGAGAAGCAGCGAAGCCCAATTTATTTATTCAAGAGTGCCCTCCTTATTTGAACAACAAGTTTATGTTGTGTGACATCAGTGTGCTCGTCAATCAATATTCACACATTTACTTGAAAGACGGATGGAAAGTAATAAGTAGTGAGGGAAAAGTTTTCGCACAAACGAAAGGGAATGTAAGGATTGAAAACCCGATGGCGGCCATTCGTGGGGACGAATCACCGCTCTCTTTTATGCAGGCAGCTGCTTGTTTTCATCAATTTAATTTATTCAGCACGGAACATACGAATGTGAATACAAATGCGATCGTCGATGATGAGCGTATACGTCTGCTGGATCTGTTCGGAAACTGGAGTTTTGGTCATATGAAGCGGAGTCTAAATCCTGTGTTTTTTTATGACTCCCTTCATCACCCTGTCATCATTTTTTTTACCTATCATAGAGACAGTGCTGAGATTGTGGAGAAACATGTTCACCGGTTTGAGCAAGTCGGTTATGCCCTGAATTTTCATCAGAAGGTCTGGGCTTTCAAGGAGAAGCAAAAGCGCAGTTCTGTATTCGATATATGGACTGAAACCTGATCAATAATCGGGCTTTTCTTTTGTTCACGGACAGTGGACAGATTTCATATGCTATTACATAAGTATCAATTTTTTATATAATCTTACAAAAAATGCTATGCAAAACTATAAAAATAGGATAATATGATTAGAAAGCTATCAGAAGTGTTAGCTTTTTTGAATCTTTTTGTAGTATTTTGTCATATAACAAAGCAGCTACATAATCAGCCGACAGAAAAAGTCGTTTTAAATCGAACGTTTAAGTAAATAGATTACTAGATGATAAAAAGTGGAAAAGGTGGGAAGCATGGAAAATTTAAAAGAGGTGTTGCAAAACATCATCCAACAAACAGAGAATGCCGAGTTGATTTCCTCCCAGGAGGTCATTGACCAGCTAATTGAACAATTACAGCGATAAAAGTTTTCACATAAGAAAAAGCAGTGCCTTAGCTGGCACTGCTTTTTCTACATGGATTCATTCATTCTTTTTTGAGCTTACAAATAATCGGTGAAGTACATAGGCACCATAGCTTTGTAGAATGATCAGACTGGGCATGAGTACGAACCTGTACCGCGTCTGAATTAGCTGCTTGATTTCCAAGTTTTCCTTTGTGCTTTTAACAAGTCAAAAAATAGCGATCATTCCAAAGATGAAAAACTGAATATAAATGAACTTATAGTAGATCATCTCAGGAATAAGTTCTGGAGGATCTTGCAAATCTGCATCCAAAATGATGAGTGCATCGCTTTTGGCATGGTCGAAACCTGCAATCATTGCGGTTTCCTTTCCGAAATTACGGGAAAGGTCTACATAAGAGACTCTTTGATCCAATTCCCGCAATTCTTTGATAATCGGCATCGTCTGATCCTGACTGCCATCGTTTACAAAAAGCAGTTCAAAATCGTATTAAAGATGATGCAATGATTCTTCTTCATTATAAGCAGGAGCTAGTATCGTGACTGTCTTCACACTTCTCACCCTTTTTTATTGCCTGTACAATATTTAAACGACGTGATGAATGTCAAAACCTATCAATTTTCCCAAATAACGCAAAAATTGTAACATATTTGTAACTTGATAGATTCTCATAGAAAGGAGGTAGATGGTACAATCGATTTAGTTATAGAAAAACAAAAATAAAGACAATGTACGACATGATTTGAGCTTTACTGTGATATAATGTAGTCGCATTTTGCATTTTTCAGTTTATAGATAAGCGAGGATTCTTATGAATATATATTTGGATATCACCATAGCCATTTTGATTTCTATGGCTGTCAGCTATGTACTGGTCTTTCCAGTCATGAAGCTGGCTGTGAAGTGGAAAATGATGGACTATCCTGAACTGCGGAAAATCCATACGGAAATTACTCCTCGGATGGGAGGATTGGCGATTTTCGGTGGGGTCGTAGCCGGGATGATTTACATGCGTCCAGATATGCCTTATTTCACTGCGATCTGTATCGGGGCGTTTATTATCGTATTGACAGGACTACTTGATGATCGCTATCAAATCCGTCCTATTTTTAAGCTGGCAGGGCAAGTATCTGCAGCAGCTATTCTTATTTTCTCAGGTTTAAAAATTGACATCGTCAGCATCCCGTTTCTCGGTATGGTAAGTTTGAATGATCCGATTAGCATTGCCTTCACATTTTTCTGGATCATCGGGATCACAAATGCCATCAACCTAATTGACGGTTTGGACGGGCTGGCCACTGGCGTTTCAACGATTTCATTGATCAGTATATCGGTCATGGCACTAGCCATCGAACCGCAAATTACGATTGTGTACTTGTGTGTCGTTCTGATCGGAAGTAATATCGGATTTTTATTTCATAACTTTTACCCGGCGAAAATTTATATGGGGGACACCGGTTCCTTGTTCCTGGGGTATTCAATGGCTGTCATCTCGATGGTCGGACTTTTCAAAAACGTAACGCTGTTCAGCTTTGTCATTCCGATTATCGTCTTAGCCATTCCAGTGTTCGACACCCTGTTCTCCATTTTGAGACGTCTCATTAATAAACAAAAAATTATGATGCCTGATAACAAGCACATCCACTATCAGATTTTAGCGGCAGGTTTCAGTCACCGGTCGACCGTATTGATCATCTATGCGTTCAGTGCGCTGTTCGGCTTGCTAGCCATCTTATTCTCACTCACTTCCTTCGGGATTTCGCTCATCATCACGTTCGTCATTCTGCTATTGCTTCACTTGTTTGCAGAAATGACTGGCGTTGTTTATCGAGGGAAGCGGCCTCTTATTGACATGATCTCTAAGAATGAGAAGAAGAATAAAGAAAAAGATAAAGAACGCGATGAAGCATAAGAAAACAGCCTGGTCCTCCAGGCTGTTTTTTTACGTGCAAGGAGCGCAGGCAATATAAACACCCTCATTCCCGACATCATTCGACCGAACGATATGGAAAGCAACATAGTTATACAAAATGATTGGTTAATCAACTCCCATTAAGGGAACTATACACCATAGAAGACATGTCAGGAGGTTGTGCTCTATGCCTAATAATGTGCTTTGGACCGGTGGGTGGGACTCCACATACCGTGTATTGAATTTAGTATTGGATCAGAAAAAGACCATCCAGCCCTATTATGTGCTCGACCCAGTCCGCCCCTCAACGGAAATGGAACTTAAGACAATGGAAAAAATCAAACGGCTGATGAACGAATTCGATCCAGGAGCAGAAGAGCGTGTGCTCGATACTATTGAGATTAGAAAAGACGAAATCCCGTTAAATCCAGATTTTACGAAAGAATATGAGAAGCTGCAAAAGGAATTCCGGCTTGGTGATCAATATGACTGGCTCGGCCGATATGCTGAATCTGTGAATATGGATACCCTGGAATTATCCGTCCACCATGACGACAAAGTGCAAGGCATGATTAAGGACGATATCGTTAAAATCGAAGAAGGTGATGACTTTTACTACAGAGTTGTCGACAATCCATCACATCCGGCATTCGTCATTTTCCAGAAATACCGTTTCCCACTTCTGGAAATTACGAAGCTTGGCATGGAAGAGAAAGCAAAAGAACGCGGTTACGCTCACATCATGGAAGAAACATGGTTCTGCCATACGCCTAAGAAGACAGGCGAGCCGTGCGGATTGTGTAATCCTTGCAAATACACGCAGGAGGAAGGGCTTGGCCGACGGATTCCTGAGCCGACTAGAGCTGAAAGGATAGGGTACTTCCTATTCAAGGTGAAACGCCGCATCAAAAAAGTGGTCAAATAAGCAAAACCGCCAGGAAGCAGATGTCCTGGCGGTTTTTTGGTGGTTTTGCTGGTGTGAGGTTCCATAAAGGCTAACTACGGTAGCTGGTACCACAACGCCTCATCTCCGTCCTGACACCACCAAAAAAGTCCGGCTCCCCCAAAAAGGACGCCGAACTTCCTACATTCACGAACGACTTTCTTCATACGCTTTCTTTTTGAACTTCAAGTTTTTGAACATCGCATATAACAAAGTCGCCTCTTTGTTTACTTGTTTAAAGTGATCACTGTACCTGTATTTTCCATCCAAACGATCGAAGCGCGACGTCAATTCCTCATAGGTTAGCTGAAGAAAAGTTTCTACGGCTTCTACACCTTTTTCACCAAAAAGATTACGTTTTAGACTTTCAAGTGCTAAAAAACCGTCAAAATCGATGGTCTGGGATTCGAATACATTAATGACTTGTTTCTTCTGTTCGCGATAAGGTGTGATGTCAACGATGCAGTTGATTTCCTCTTTAGGTAAGAGAGTATTGATCTCATATAAGCGGATCACTGGATCGAGATAAACATCTTCAAGCGCGTCGCGGACGAGTTTCGCTGTTGCGATATGGTCAGGGTGACAATCGACAAAGACCGGTGCATAAATAACATCCGGCTCAATCTCTTCGATTTTCCGTTTCACCCATTCCAGTGTTGCCCCTTCGCTTTTTAGCTGGCCGTCTTTGGCATTGAAAAAGTCAATTGATGACAGGCCGAGCATTTCTTTAACAAGCGCGGCTTCCTGTTTTCTGGCTTCGACGAGATCTTTTTTTGATCCTTTCGTAAAGCTGCCAGATCCGTCGGTGAGAAAAGCGACATGGGTTTGCGCCCCCATTTCTGCGTGCTTTATAAGGGTGCCGCCTGCGCCGATGGTTTCATCGTCGACGTGAGGGGCAAGCAGCAGCACTCGCTTTTCCTTAAGTTCAGTCAGGGGACGCTGATCTCTATAATAATTACTGATAATGAATTGATTAGCAGGTGAAATGACCGGCATTGCCATTTTTAAAAGTTTTCGTTTCATCTTGCTTTCTCTCCTTAAGGTTAAAATGAATCGACGTCGCCCATGGTAATCATCCAGCTTTTGACGTCATTCATAAACGCAGTTTCCTGCACGACTTCTTTACCGACGAGTGGCATAGGACTGTCTTTGTGGGTGAACTTATGCTTTTTCAGCACCTCAGCGCCGATTGTATGAGAAAGCTGCCAGGATTGAATAAGGTCAGCTTCCGAGAGGTGATGGAAAGCTGCTTCAAGAAGTGTTTCCCACACAGAATCTTCATCCACGGCAAGCCAGTCGATGATCAGACCGTTTTTGAATTTACCTTCAGTGAGCTTCGTGACGACGTAGCCCTTAAGTTCGTCATTCTCATAAACGGCAGCCATCGTGTACTCGTTAACTGGATGATCGTGAAAGCGCCAATTCAAATAATCAGCATCACGTACGAGCGCTGCTCCCTCTTGGGTGGACGTTTTTTTGGCAAGCTCGTCAAAATGCTCATCACAATGAGTGACTTTTTTCACCTGAAGATTATTATTGGAAGAAAAGCTCGGGCGCTTCAACTTTTCAAACACTCCGTCAGCGGGCTTCAACAGCTTCAGAGGAGCAAGTTTTGATGCCAAAAGCGCGACAGGGTGCTGGATAAAAACATAGCGCGGAATATCGGTCAAATGGGTTGCGCCTGTGTAGCGTACGAACAGTTCCTTTGCTTTTGGTGCAGGGAATCCATACAAATAAGCGATATCATCAGCCTTGGCTTCTTCAAGCAAGGCTTTGTTCAATTGTTTATAAATGCCCTTGCCGCGGGCATCAGGGTCGACCATCGTATCGACACGCAGGCCGACTTTCTTTTTTTCTCCATTTATATAAGCATCGGAAACCCAGAGGCTGATATGACCCAGAATTTGGCCGTCCTCATCCCAGACTAAAATAAAAGGTCTTTCCTGCTTCGGGTTCTCGATGAACTTCCACTCCCAGACATTTTGTCCGCGTTCGGTGTGGAAAGTTTTATGAAAAAGGGACTGAATTTGCGTTTCATCCCCTTGTTGGTATCGTCGGATCGTCATGACGCTCTTTCCTTTCGAAAACGTATAGTGATACTTTTAGATTATATCAAAGATTACTAGATTTGAACTAGAGCTGTTGTATATTTCCTTTTCCTATAAAAAATGCTACGATAAACCTTAGTGCTTACAAGAGAAACAGAAAAAAAGAGGTATAGATGTATGTCGAGATTAAAAACTACCGCTATCTGGATTACGATGCTCGCGCTTGTGCTCAAGCTCGTCGGCTTCGTCCGAGAGAGTGTCATTGCGAGAGAATTCGGAGCGACTGATTATACGGATGGATTCATTCTTGCCTTTACTTTTGTCACACTGATTAAGACATTAATTAAGAATGGATTTAACTCGGTATTTTTACCTGAATATAAAAAAAACCAACGCGAGAATCCTGAAGAGGCGGACCGCAATGCCAACAGCATGTTGAACTATACGATCGTGATCCTGCTGATCTTCACAGTGGCATGCTACTTTTTAACGCCTTATATCGTCCAAATCTATGGATCGATGACGGAAACTACAGAAATGGTCGCAATCAAGATGACGAAGATTTTCTTCTTGTTCACTTTGATTATTGGACTGACAAGCGTACTCGAGTCCTACCTGCAAGCGGTGAGAAGCTTTGTTCCGACGCAGATTGTCAATCTGCTCGGTGCCGTTATGGCAACACTATTCATCCTGCTTTTTGCCGATCAGATGGGCATTTACAGCATTGCTTACGGGTTCATAACGGGACTCGCCATCGGACTTTTGATCCAAATTTATTACTTATACAAGTACGGCTATCGCTGGACACTGACCTTCAACATTAACCGTCAGTTCGCGAAAGCCTTTTTCATTCTATTAGTTCCGGCGGTTTTACACTCTTCTGTCGGACACATTAACGTATTTGTTAACAAAATGTTCGCATCAGGAACAGTGAGCGGAGCTGTTACGTATTTGAACAACTCTTCGCTATTAATGAGTATTCCGAGTGCGATTTTCCAAACGACGATCGTGGCGATTATTTTCACCTTGATGTCTGAGCAAAGCGGAAATAAAGAAAAGTTTAAAAATACGCTTTATATGGGATATCAGGTCGGATTACTTGCGTTAATGCCGCTGGCGATCGGACTTTTCCTCGTAGCAGAACAGGCCATTTCATTCATCTTTGAACGAGGGGCCTACTCGCCGGAGGACACTGCCAATACGGTGACAGTCCTTTATATGTATATTCCTTTGATCGTGACGCAAGGGTTGATCATGATCCCAATCAAAGCTATGTACGCGATTGGTGCAACGAGAAAACTATTAATGATCAGTTCAACAACGATTATTTTGAATCTCGTATTTAACTACTTATTCCTGATTCCGTTCGGCTATCCTGGACTTGCGTTATCTAGTTCAGCTGTGTCCATGTACTATATTATTTTTGTAACCTATGCGATTTACAAGGAAATGCCTGCTGGCGAATGGAAGCGGCTCATTACTCTCTTTATAAAAGTTGCGATCCCAACAGCTTTCATGGCTGTACCGGTCCTGCTGGTAGAGTATTTTACGCCAATTCAAGAACTGTATTCCTTGTTCCAGCTGATGATCCTTGTTCCGATCGGAGCGGTTACGTATGTAGCAGGACTGTACCTGTTTTACAGAGAAGGGTTTAATAAGCTGATGGAATTTGCCCGTCGTAAAAGTAAAAAAGCTTAAATAACTACAAAAAACGCTCACCTGATCAGTGAGCGTTTTTTTATCTCATTTGATACTCAGTGGAAAGCATGTCAAAATAAGAAGAGAAATCAAACTACGAACGAATAGGAGAATGAGCGATGAAAATGATTGATGTCACAGCCCCTGTTTATGAAGGGATGCCTGTTTACAAAAACAAACCTGAAAAACAGCCGAAAATCACCACGAACACAAATGGCCATGTCACCGAATCCCGCATGGAAATCGACGTGCATACAGGAACGCATATTGATGCCCCGCTACATATGAAAAACGACGGGGAAACGTTCGAATCAATTTCACTTGAAAAGCTAGTTGGCAACGTGAAGGTATTCGACCTGACAGATGTGGAAGACGGCATTACAAAAGCGGATATTGAAGGCTTTGATATTCAAGAAGGAGACTTCATCTTCTTCAAGACGAAAAACTCCTTCGAAGATGAGTTCAACTTCGAATTCATTTTCTTAAAACAGGACGGAGCAGAGTACTTAGCCGAGAAAAAAATCAATGGTGTCGGCATCGATGCGCTAGGAATTGAACGTAGTCAGCCTGAGCATCCGACTCATAAAGCACTCTTCAACGCAGACGTCATTGTCATTGAAGGTCTTCGCTTGAAAGATGTAGAACCAAACAGCTATCACATGGTAGCTGCACCTCTTAAGCTTGTCGGTACAGACGCTGCGCCGGCACGTGTTCTTTTGTTCGAAAATGAATAATACCAAAAGCAAAACGAGTATGAAATCGAATTGGTTTCATACTCGTTTATTTTTATCAACTAGGCCTTATACTCTGGTTTAAAAAAAGTTAACCAATGACTTAGTTTTGTTCGAGGGCTTTTTCTTTACCCGTCTTCTTTAGAAGATCATATAATCGATCAGAATAATTCGTAAACATACCGTCTACACCTAATGAAAGAAGGTGTTTCATGTTTTCTTTTGCATTTACAGTGTAAGGGTGAACGATTAGGTTGCGTTCGTGTGCAGCTTCCATGAAGGTTGGATCAACGAGCTTCTGATTGGGACCTAATCCATCCGCATACTCTTCAATTTCATCAAACGCGGCATTCAGATCGCTTTCTTCTTCAGGGGCTGATCCCATTAGTTGAACAAGCGGTACATCATCTGAAACCATACCGTCCAACTTTTGAAGACTAGCAGAACTAAATGATTGAAGAATGACACTTCTGTTCTCAAACGTTTGGTTATCTTCTAAAATACTCACGAGTTTCTCTTCCATTCCGGGGTACACATCAGGAGCTTTTGTTTCTATGTACACTCCTACATCTCCTTTTGCGAATTGATCTACAAAATCAAGGGCTTCTTGAAGGGTAGGGATTTCCAACCCTGCATATTTGTTCTTAGCATAGTTTGGATAAACCTCATTAAACCACGAGCCTGCATCAAGCATTTTAATTTCTTCAAGGGTGAAATCTCTTACAGACCATGGCGCTTTATCAGGAAATAATTCTTCTGCATTTGTAGTCCGATCAAGAGTAGTATCATGAAGTACTACCAGCTCCCCATCCTTTGTCATTTGCAAGTCAAATTCAACATAATCAGCTTTCATTGTAATCGCTTGTTTGTAAGCCTCAATTGTATGCTCAGGTGCATACCCGGATGCCCCGCGGTGAGCAACCACAGCGACCTCTGTAATGGGCTCTAATTCTGATGCCGAAGCTGCGAGACTTGGTTTTGGGCTAAGAGACATAAGAGAGGCTAGTACGACGGTTGTACAAATGAACGAGAAAATTTTTTTCATAAATTAACACTCCTTCCATTAATATACATATAGTTTAACAGAATAGTATAAATTTGGTATTTTTCCTGTGTAAAGGATTATTAAAAGAGATGACTAAAATGGCTTTCAATGAGTTATAGAGAGATGGCCATCTTATCTTTAACTAACAGAAGTCCAGTTTTTAGTTTTTGTAGATTGGCAAACTTAAGTTTGGGGGATACATATGATGACTAGTTGGAAAACCTGCTCTACTGATGTGCAAACCTTTGTATCACAACTAATTTCCTCGGTTTAGAAATGAGCCGGAAGATTGAAAAGGTAAGCTATGATGACAGTGAGGTCTAAGAAGGGGGCGCAACATTGGCTAAATATATCGCATTTTTAAGAGGGATTAATGTTGGTGGCCATAACAAGCTAAAAATGGCCGAGTTAAGGAGCGCATTAGAAAAGCTGGGTTTGGAAAACGTCAACACTTATATTCAAAGCGGCAATGTCCTGTTTGAATCGAATGAGTCTCAGGACCGTTTACAGGTACAAATTCATTCAAAGATAGAGAAGGGCTTTGGTATTTCCAGCCCCGTTATCATGAGAACAAAGGAAGAATTGCAAGAAATTATCCGCGAATGTCCATTCTCTGAACAAGAGATCAAAGAAGCAGACGCATCCTCTAAGGGGGAGTGTCTCCATGTAGCAATGCTTTCACAAGCTCCTTCCCAGACGGAGATAGACAACTATTTAACCTATTCGAATGAAAAAGAGAAGGGGGTTGTTAAAGGAAAAAATGTCTATCTGCTTTTCTATAACAGCATTCGGAATTCTAAGTTAGGAACTCATTTAGACAAGCTTGGTCAGGCAGCTACAGTACGAAATTGGAAAACCTTAAACAAATTACTAACTATGACAGAAGCGAAGTAAAGTAATAGGGTGTCGTGTAGTTTTATTATTCGATGGGTTCATGTAGGTCTTAATTATAGGTGGCATTATGCATAAAATTGGAGAACTAAGAGAGCGTATTGAGATCCTTGAGGAGAAAATAGATGAGCAAAGTTCATAAAGATTTTATATACATAAAGATCCCCCAGTATGTTGCGTATATACTGGGGTTCAAGTCTAGCCCTTATTTTACTCTAATTTCATGCCCGATCTGTAGATTATGAGGATCGATATCAGGATTTAATTCTAGTAAGTCCTCTACGGTTACATCTTTATGCAGGTTAGCAATGCTATAGAGCGTGCTGCCTGGTTTAAGAGTATGAAATTCTTTATCGTACCCATCGGCTCTGCTCACACGAACTTCCTGGCCGATTTGTAGGTTTCTAGGTTCTATATTAGGATTTAGATCGTATAAGTCCCATAGATTTACACCTGCATGCAGGTTAGCAATGCTGTAAAGAGTACTTCCTGGTGTTACTGTATGAAAAACTTCATTTGGAGTTTGGTCGCTGCTCGTTTCAAAAGTAAGCTCTGTTCCGATTTGAAGGTTTTTCGCTTCGATGCCTGGATTCCACTCTAATAGATCATTTACACTTACATGTTCATACTCCTCTGCGATGCTATAAAGGGTATCGCCTTTTTCAACTTCTACAGTAGCTTTTTCAGCAGAAACATGGTTTGCACCGATTCCTAAAGTCATTCCAAAAGCTAATACCGGTGCAAGATATTTTCTCTTATTCATAAATGACCCCTCCTAGATAGTTTTGTAAGAAAATCTCTTACATTATTTGTGTTTCGGATTATTCTGTCATTTAAACGTAAAATTTTTGTAATAGGGAAATGTTTAATCATTTGTACATCAGTGAATTAAGAAGTTAATGTGATTATCTGATCAAGAGGGATGAGCTGCTTATCATATTCAATAAAAAGTGGATTTTTTTCAATTTTGTTACAAAATTACGTTTAACTGGTACTCAAAACCGAAACACACTCTATGTAATACTTAAAGGAGGTTAAGAATGATGAAGAAATTGTCTGCTGTTCTCGTCGCTTGTTTGGTTGTGATAGGGATGGCCACTCCAGTTTTTGCGGATAATCATGGGAAGCCGCCTGTAGAAGAACTGGAGAAGCAATTCAATGAGTTCTTCACACTTGAAACGACAGACGAGGGCGAAGTGAAAAAGTATGACTCCATGGATCGATTAGAAGAGGAAATAAAAAGCATTATGGTTTGGCCTCTAGCAGACCAATACTTAGAAACTTATTTTTACGAAGAGAATGATAAACTCTATTTAAAAGCTATGGATGGTCCAATTAAATTGGATACAGACATGGAATATCATATGGAGAAAGTCGATGCTAACCATTACACGGTCACTCAGGATCGCGAAAATCAGCAATACGGAAAATATACAGTGAAAATTGATTATAGTTATGAAGCTGGGAAATGGGTGTTTGAAGATCGGAGACACATAGAAAGAGGTGAAGGTGGCGAAATGCCGGATACCTCAAGTACTCTCCCTATGAAGGCGATCTCCGGTATACTGCTTACCGCAGCAGGAGCTCTTTTGCTAGTAGGACGTAAACGGCTTAATGCTTAATCAATTTTATGAACAGCTCGCTTAGCAGGCGGGCTGTTTTTATTTTGTTTTAAGAAGAAAGAATAATGGATGTAAAAAGCTGTTCACAAAGGGAGGTCCCTTGTGAACAGCTCCAAAATGAGAGTTCCCTAGTAAGTATAGGATTATCGCAAGCTCAACCGCTTTGCGCCTTCTCTCACAGCAATAAATTCAGGACGCTCTTTTCCACCTGAAAAAGGTTTTACAAGCTGGTTCTCTACACTATTGAATACCATAAATAGATTGTTACGGCTGTACGGGGTAATGTTTCCGTTTGATCCATGCATTGTGTTGGATTCAAATAGAGTAATTGCACCGGCTTTTCCGGTCGGAACAGAAATTCCCCCGCCATTCTCTGCGAGCCATCTCAAACTATTATGATCAGGTACTCCTAATTTCTGCTTCTTCAACGATTCCTTATAATTTTCCTCGGGTGTCTCTCCAATGCAGCTGACAAAATAATTCTGGGAACCAGGGATCAGCATCAGAGGACCATTGAAGGTATAGTTATCAGACAAAGCAATAGATAGACTGACTGCCCTCATTCTTGGCATACCATCTTCTACATGCCAAGTTTCGAAATCAGAATGCCAGTCGAATTCTTTACCGGTAAAGCCTGGTTTATAGTTGATGCGGGACTGATGAATATAGACATCACTGCCTAGCAGATATTGCACAATATCGAGAATCCGCTGGTCGTTGGTCACCTTTCTGAAGTATTGGTCATCATTATGGACGTGAAAAATAGATCTAATCTCGTCACTCTCAGGCTCACGAATAACCTTTTCAGAATCTACCTCTCTATTTGATTCTTGCAGGTCAAAAATTCCCTTTTGCATTTCAGAAACCTCTTCGGGTGAGAAGAAGTTTTCTATTTGTAGAAATCCATTTTTTTGATAAAAATTGATTTGCTCATCAGATAACGGTCCTTTATCTTTAGAAAGGTCCGAATGGATGACTGGATCTTTGCGTTCAATTATCTCCGGCTTACTATTCTGACGGGAAGGATAGAGATCTTCCATTTTTACTAACACTCCTTGTAAAAGATAAATTTCTCCTAAAGCCTTTTCGGACGATTGTAAATTATAGGGAACTCTCCACGTACACCGCATATTCCCACTAGAATAGCAAATAAACACAAAATTTTGAGAAAATTTTAATAGGATTCCTCTGGGCCCCTGGCATATCGGTCAAAAGAAGGATTATAAAATTATTATATATTTATATAGTATTTGATGGTTTTTTAACTATTAAATAATTCTATTAAACTATATTAATAAAATGTTTCTGGAAATAGCCATGCCTTTAATAGGACAGACTCTGCATGAATAGCATGAGATATAGAGACTGCCTGTGAGGTGAGCGTGGCGTGCAAATACATGTGGTGAAATCTGGAGAGTCCCTGTGGGGTATAGCTCGGTCGTATCGCTCTGATATCAATCAAATTATTTTACTCAATCAATTGGAGAACCCTGATGTATTAGTTGTTGGTCAGGCACTAGTTATTCCAGAAGCAGGAAGGGAATATGTCGTCCAGGCTGGAGATTCTCTATGGGCGATTGCTCAGCGTTTTGGTATTTCTGTTCAGCAGCTTGCGGAGGTCAATCAAATCTCTGATCCTTCTTTAATTTTTATTGGAGATCTGTTGGTGCTTCCATATTTTCCTCATACCGTTCAACCTGGAGACAGTGTATGGAGCCTATCTCAACGGTACGGAATTCCAGCAGAACGAATTATTCAAGTGAATGGACTAACTAATCCTTCTTTGCTATACGTTGGTCAGACATTGTATATCCCTCGAAAGGCAAGACCTGTAAAAGAAATCAATGCGTACACGACCAGTACAAGTGCAGCCGGAAGAAATGAGGTCCTTGCTCTTGGCAGGAACTTCACGTATTTGTCCCCTTTTACTTATGGAATTAGAGAAGATGGATCTATAACAGAGATGAATGAAGAATCCGTTTTACAAGCGGCAAGAGCGAATAACGTTGCTCCTTTAATGGTATTAACGAATTTCTCTAATGGATCGTTCAGTTCAGATAGAGCGGCGACGATTTTGAGAAATCCCGACCTGCAGGAAACTTTGATTACGAATATCCTTGCTAAGATGGAGGAAAAAGGATATACAGGTTTGAACATTGATTTTGAATATGTATATCCGGAGGACAGGGAAAACTATAATAATTTTCTTAGGAGAGTAGTGGCTCGACTGCGGCCAGCAGGATATACCGTTTCTACAGCCGTTGCTCCAAAAATTAAAGCGGATCAGCAAGGGTTACTCTATGAGGCACATGATTACCCAGCTCATGGGGAGATTCTAGATTTTGTTGTCATCATGACGTATGAATGGGGATGGGCGGGAGGAAGACCATGGGCGATTGCCCCGATTAATAAGGTAAGAGAAGTATTGGATTATGCGGTAACTGCCATACCACGGGATAAAATTATGATGGGCGTGCCATTGTACGGCCGTGATTGGAAAATTCCATGGGTAGAAGGAACCTTCGCACGAACCGTCAGTCCAAAAGAAGCCGTGCAGCTGGCAGCGAAGTACGGGGTTGAAATTCAATATGACGAAACGTATCAATCTCCTTATTTCCGTTATCGAGATGAATCAGGGCAGGAGCATGAAGTGTGGTTTGAGGATGCCCGCAGTATGGAGGCCAAGTACAACACGATTATAAACTATGGCCTGAGAGGCGGCAGCTATTGGGTGCTGGGAAATCCGTTCCCGCAAAACTGGCCGGTATTACGTGATAACCTTACAGTGAGAAAAGTGTAAACAATACGATTAATGTAGTAAAGTAACAATCAATTGTCGTTAAGGCACTTTATTTCGTAGTTAGGGCACTTTCGCGTCACGTTAGGGTGCTATATTTCGTAGTTAGGGCACTTTCCTATCATGTTAGGGCGCTATCCCTTTCTAATATAAACTAATCAAAAACAGCTCAGAGCGTATAAACTCTGAGCTGTTGGCATGTTTATAAAAGGATTAACCAAGCGCTACATCCAACGTCATCATGACGGCAAAACCAAGCATAAGACTGATGGATGCAAGGTTAACATTCCCTTTTTCATGTGAACCAGGAATGATCTCTTTTGCGACAACGAAGATCATCGCACCTGCAGCAAAACTAAGCGCGTAAGGTAAAATAGGTTCAATCGCAATAACAGCGACCGCACCGACCACCGCAGCGATTGGTTCCACCATACCGGAAAATTGGCCGAACATGAAGCTTTTCCCTTTACCCATGCCGTCGCGGTGTAAGGGCATGGATACAGCCGTACCTTCTGGAAAGTTCTGAATACCGATACCGATTGCGAGTGCCATCGCACCTGCTAGTGTCGATTCTGTCACGTTGGAAGCAAGCGCTCCGAACGCCACACCGACTGCAAGACCTTCAGGAATATTGTGGAGCGTCATAGAAAAGACAAGCAGAGCCGTTCGATTCTTTGCTCGGTTATCTTTAATATCATGCAAGTAGCGATCCGTGTTAATTGCCGGCAGCATACGGTCAATGAACAGCAGCAAGACCCCGCCTAATAGAAAACCGACAACAGCCGGAATCCAAGAAGGAACGGCCCCGTCTGCAGACATTTCGATCGCCGGGGCAAGGAGTGACCAGTAACTGGCTGCAATCATGACACCACCTGCAAAGGCGAGCATGCTATCTAGAAATTTTTGATTTGCTCCTTTGACAAAAAACACGAGTGCGGCACCCAGAGCCGTCATCCCCCATGTGAATAATGTACCGATCAGTGCTTGCATAACTGGATTGAGTTCTTTAAATGCTTCAATCATGTCTTTCACCTCTCAATGTTGATGTATTCTTTAAAAGTTGCACATAGGAAACTTTTGTTTATGTGACCATTTTACATACGGGGAAGGTATTCGTCAAATGTCTTGTTTATTCGTATTAGTTAGATTGCAAAAAAGAGAGCTGATCAGTCTCAGCTCTCTTTCCTACTCTAATCATTTACCTCTATACCCTTGCCGGAAAACCTCTTGAACTCTATGTGTCGTGATATAGGTGTTAGGATCAATCTCTTCTATGAATTTTTTCAATTGAATAATCTCGCGCTTGTTAATCACGATATACAGCACATTCTTATTTGTATTGGTGTATCCTCCTTTAGCTTCCAGAACAGTTACGCCACGAGACATGCGCTTTGTTATCGTTTGGAGGATCTCTTCGTGAGAATCCGAGATGATCATGACAGCCGTTCGTTCTTCGGTCCCCTCAATAATGGCATCAATGATTTTTGCTCCTACATAGACCGCTACCAATGTGTACATGGCACGTTCTTTTCCAATCACAAAAGAGGAGGCCACAATGACAGTGATGTCAATGATCAACATCGCGTTTCCAACACTCCAGCCCAGAAACTGATTCAATAAGCGAGCGAGAATCGTACTCCCTCCAGAGGTACCGCCAGCTTTAAAGATTAAACCAATTCCCAGGCCGACAGATAACCCCGCAAATAGGGCGGCCAATAACGAATCACCATTTAGATTTTCTCCCCAGCCAATTGTCAGGTGGAGGAACAACGAGGAGAGAAGGATGGAAAGGATCGTATAAATTGTCATTCGTTTTGTAAAAAATTTATATCCAATTGCCAATAAACTCGTGTTTAAAACAAAGTTAATAAGTCCTGGTGACCATCCGAACAAATAATACGTAACAATCGTAATCCCAATAATTCCTCCTTCAGATAATCGGTTTGGTATGGCAAAATAATTAACCCCAATAGCAAAAACAAAAGCTCCGATCACTAAGAGAGAAAGATCCTTGAACGTACTTTTCATAGAGACTCTCCTTTCCATTCCTTATTAGAGGCACACGTTGACGATTGGCTCGAGTTGCCTTTTCTACATATATACTTTAAACTGACATTGTTAATAACCGAATTATATCATAGGTTGAAGGGGTCAGAGAATGGGAACTTTATTATCTAATTTCAAACTCAATAAAGAGCAGCCTTTATACGAGCAGCTGTATTTACATATACGAATGAAAATTGAGTCAGGAGATCTCTCACCTGATACAAAATTGCCTTCCAAACGAGAGTTATCAAGGGAATCGTCTTTGAGTCAAAATACGATCGAAATGGCTTATGGACAATTGGTTATGGAGGGCTATATAGAGGCATTAGCGCGGAAAGGCTATTTTGTGAAGGATATCCAGCATGAGTTCAATAAGAAACAAACAAGCCATTCAACAGTAAAAGAAAAGAAGGTCAATGCCGAATCGGCCCTCTACGATTTCTTTCACTCAGGGATTGATACAAGCTCCTTTCCTTATGAAACGTACCGTAAAGTCGTCCATGAAACGTTAAAGCAAGAGGATGAAAATTTATTAAAGCTTGGTCATCCTCAGGGAGAGTTCGCTTTGAGAGAGGAAATTGCTGCTTACATTAAAGAAGCCAGGGGCGTCGATTGTCATCCAAGTCAGATTATTCTAGGTTCAGGAACGCATTACCTACTGAAGCTGTTGTTTCAAATGCTGCCTGACCGTACTTACGCAGTCGAAGATCCAGGCTATCATCGCAAGTACGCTTTAGCGGACCTTCCAGACAAGCAAATCCGTTTAGTACCGGTAGATGCACAGGGGATGAGTCTGGATCATTTGGAAAAAAGTGATGCGGATATCTGTATATTGACTCCATCTCATCATTTCCCGAATGGGACGATTATGCCGGTATCGCGACGGGCCGATGTATTGAAGTGGGTGCAGGCAAAAGAACATCGCTATCTCATTGAGGACGATTATGATAGTGAGTTTCGCTATTCAGGTCAGCCTGTTCCATCACTTCATAGTCTGGACTATTCCGACAACACGATCTATTTAGGGAACTTTTCTAAAGGGCTGATGCCTTCGCTGCGTATCAGTTATATGGTTTTACCGGGGGAACTTTTGCAAACTTATCAAGAAGAGCTTTTCTTTTACGCTCAAACCGTTTCGCGAATCGATCAAGCCGTACTAAAAGAATTCATTCAAAAAGGCCACTTGCAAAAGCACATTCAAAAAATGAAAACCATTTATCGCAAGAAAAGAGATACACTTCTTTCAGCCATTTCAAAATGGTTCCCTGAAGGCGTAGAAGTCATCGGACAAGATTCAGGCTTGCATGTGCTTTTGCGTATTCCTAATGGAATGACAGAGCAGGAACTGATTGAGAAAGCTTTAGAGTTTGATGTGAAAGTCTATCCGATTTCCTATTATGGGACACATGATAATCAAACGGTTCTTATTGGTTACGGGTCCCTCTCCGAAGATGAGATTAAGGAGGCAGTTCGCTTACTTTCAAAAGCGTGGTTCTAGCGGGTGAATCTGAATGGAAACCTATCCATGATTTACTAGGTAAAAAGTCCTTTTATCCTAGTATAATGAGGTGGGAGGTGTTCGTTCGATGATTTGGATTGCAGCAATATGTGTTCTGTTCGGAGTTGTAGGCAACATGGCTTACAAAAACACGAGGCAGGTACAAATCAACACAATCAAGGTAGATTCTCAAGATATGAATTCTATGCCGCCGCTGAATATCTTGCATCTTTCCGATCTGCATTTGGAAAATATCTCGATTACACCAATGGAATTATATAATAAATTGAAGAACCAAAATTATGATCTTATTGCGCTTACTGGAGATTTTCTTGATCGAAAGTGGACGATTCCTAAGCTCGTCCCTTATTTGGAAGTACTGAGAGACCTGAATCCACGACACGGAATCATTGCTGTTTTCGGCAATCATGATTATGTATTAAGGAAGAAAAACTTTTACAAACTGAAAGAAACTCTGGAGCAATATGGATGTATAACCTTGCAAAATGAAAACGTGACCTTAGAAATTAATGATCAAACCATTAATGTGATAGGAATTGATGATTACAGCACGAAGAGGAGCGACCTCGAAGCTTCATTTAGGGGCATAAAAGCAGGATATAATTTAGTGCTTACCCATGACCCAAATGTCGTGTTAGAAATGAAGGATTTTCATTTCGATTACTTGTTATCCGGCCATTTTCATGGAGGGCAGATCTTGTACCCTAAAGCCTACCATCTAGTTAAGATGGGGAAACTGCCAAGGATGAATATGGTAAAAGGATTTCATCGTCATGAAGGAAGACCCTTTTATATCAGCGAAGGGCTCGGGCAGACAGGTGTAAATATTCGTATTGGAAGTCGACCTGAGATTACGCTCCATCATCTCGAATCTTCATCAGGAAATTAATTGAAAAGGCTGTCTTTCTCCAATTTGAGGAGTAAAGACAGCCTTTTTCTTTTGAAGACTAGTGGTATTTATCCATCAGTTGTTCTTTTGACATATAAATATAAGAAGGCTGATGAGTTCTTAGATCCGCAAGGGTTGGAGGCTTTCGATACATGGATCGGATCATAATAAAGGAAGTGTATTTCAGTCCTTTATAAAAAAGATTGGAAATAGGAACAGTCTCAAAACCAAGACGAAAGGATCCCTTGCTGATTGCTGTTACACCAATAATTCCTTTAATATGTGCGGCATCATAATGATTGTGCACATAATTAGCCAATTCAGGTAAGGACTCATGGACAACTTTAAAAATATAACGCGCCTGGTTGATGTCGTTTTTAATATCCTTCATTTCACGAATCAATCGGATATTGTGGAGATGAATTTTTAGAACTTTGTCATTCTCTTCGACCTTTGTCCCATCTCTACAAATAAATGGTTTTCCCTTATAGGAAATCATCTTAACGCGAAAGATATTCTTGTAATCATTTTTGTTTTTATGGATGTAAGATAAACGTGCCATGCGAAAATAAAATGGATCTAATAAAGACCAGATGTTAACGATATAGTGCTTCATATTTCCCCAACCTTAGTTTCTTTTTCTTTAGTGTGGCTAGAAATGAAGCGTATTATTGATGGTAAAAAAGAGAAGATCTTGTTTCGGCTAAACCGTAAAAACTTGGATAAAATAAGTGGAACGAAGGCTTTATGTGAGCAATACTTTGATTTCCTTGTTAAACGGATTAATTGAGCCACTACTTTGTCGTCCCCTATAGAGAAATGAAATAGGATTTTCAATAAAACTGAGACTCTCTCGTTGAAACATCAAAAATTAAAATGAAGGTAACATTTTCCTCCTAACTCCGACAAAATAAAGCTATCTTTTTTGAAAAAGTAGACTTATAATATTCTAGATATTAACAATTGAATAGTAGGAGGAAAATTGGTGAGAGGTCTATTTTTGGTTGTTTTGGTGGGGTTTCTTGTTGCTTTGTTCCCTGGTGTAAATTATGCAGCACCTAATACGAATGAGGTAGAAAGTTTCGTAGCAGAGTTGGGATGGACGGTTCAGGATTTAGTTGAATATCTTGATTTTTATGAGCTGAGTCTTGAAGATTTCGAAGACATGGACGAGCTCAAAGAATTTTTGGGAGAACCATTGACGGAAGAAAGCTTGAATGTACTGCTCAATGATTACGGTTTAAGTCTTGAGGAAGCATCTCAATTATTAATAGAGAATGGGGAACTGGAGGAAGGCCAAAGTATTCTGGATGCCTATACTTTTGTTGAGGATTTGGATATGGACCTCTCTTTCTATAATATGACTCCTTTAACGGATGAAACCCTCAACAAACTGCTTGAAGATTATGAGTTAAGTTATGAAGAACTTGTCGAGTTATTTGACCAAAATGGTGATTCTATTGAAAACTACCAGTACGTAGAGGAACTGGATTGGGCTGTATGGAATTACCTCTATAGTGATGAGGAAATGGACTATAGTGATATCGAGGGTCTTTTTACAGACTTTGGACTTACTGAAGAAGAGTTAGAGCGATTATTTAATCATTTGATGGAGTTGGACCTTGAGGACCCTGCAAAGTTAGAAAAACTGGATGAGCTTTCTACTCGGATGATGGCGTTTGCAGATTTTGAGGTAGCGATAGAGTTAACGTCAGAGCAAATAGCTGAATTGCTTGATATCTACACTCAGATGATGCAAATTCTGGATTTAGATGCTTCCTTTTATTTAGTAAAGGAAGGGGAAAAAGAACAAGTCTCTATCTCAACGATCATGGCGATGACTTCATCAGAGGGTTATGATTTAATGATTGTCCTCCACAATACTAAGGGCGAATTTCTCGCAGACCTGTTATTGACAGGAGATATGTTTAGCTCAGAGCTTATTGAGGATACTGGAAAAGACCTGGAACAGCTAGAAGGAATTCAGGAGCAAGTCAAAAGCACGGTGAACTCTCCTTCTGTGAAAAAAGAGCCCGTAAAACCAGAACCTATGAAACCGGAAACTGTGGAGAATCGTCCGGTGAACCAAACGGAACACGGTGGAAAATTGCCAAAAACAGCTTCTTTTGCGGTTGAAAAAGCGGCTGGAGGACTCGCTATATTGGCTGTAGGGTTCTTGTTTTACCGCAGGTTCAAGTATGCTCAGAAGTAAGAAACTTAAAAAGTATCTCCTTTTGGCTATAAGTGTGGGCTTACTGACCGCAGGATTATGGCTGACAACTACGAATGCATACACGTTTGCCAGGGGATATGTTCTGTTCAAATCTGGAGCAGCCTCCTATGACAAGACGGTAGATGACTCAGAAGCACCGAAAGAAGCGGATGCTAACGGATCACCTCCATCAAAAGAGGCAAGCGCTGAACCTTTATATACAGATCGTCCAAACCAAGGAGAGGAAATGGGAGAATTGTACATTCCGAAATTGGATGCGACTCTGCCTATCTTTCATGGAACAGATGAAGATGAATTAGCCAAAGGTGTCGGTCATTTTGCAGGAAGTGTACTGCCTGGTGAGAAAGACAATTCAGTTCTTTCTGGACATCGCGACACGGTTTTTCGCAGGCTAGGGGAAGTGGGCATGAATGATCTTCTTATCGTAACCACAGATGCTGGCGAATTTACTTACAAAGTAAGGAAAGTGCGAATTGTCGATGCAGAGGATCGGACAGTAATTGTACCAAAACCACAGGCAACGTTAACCGTAACGACGTGTTATCCATTTGATTTTATCGGGTCTGCGCCAGAGCGGTATATCCTGGTAGCGGATCTTAAAGAAGTAGTCACTCATTAAAAAGGAAAGCCCTGTTTCTGAATCTCAGAGACAGGGCTCCTTTATTAACGATTGAAGTTATCCGGCTGTAAACGTCTTTTTTAACTAACCGGATGGTACAGTCAAAGAAACGGTCCTTTGTTGATATTAGTAATAGAATAGGAACTGGTTTTAAAATCTATTAAAGGATAATTTTTACATTTGTAGAATTAAACTTAGTAGTAGAGGAAACTTCTTTCTTTCCTTTGCTAGTTTGGTAGAAGACTATTAAGGAGATGAGGATTTGAAGAAAAAAGTAATAGCAATGTCACTATCTATCGCCCTTGCAAGTACAAGTATGGGGATTACACCCGCATTCGCAGCTAATGGACCTGATGTCAACGGTAACGAGACGGTACAGACAGCAATGTTGACCACTTACAGTGAGATGAAGAGTTTTCTGCAAAAAGGAGCTGAGAAGCAGGAACAGATGGATTTAGAAGTAATTGGGGAAACGAATAAGGGAAGAGAGATCTTCTTAGTTAAATACATAACTAATCCAGATAATCCGACCATTCTTTACCTTACTCAGCAGCATGGTAATGAGGCATTGACGACAGAAGGAGCACTGGATTATATTCGTCACTTAAGTTCCAATAGTAAACAAAACCAGGAGATGCTTAAACATGTAAACATTCTTATTTTACCGATGTTCAATGCAGATGGTGCTATGGGAGATGTGAATTTCTCATTAGATGATCATGTAGCCAGCGGACGTCATCTAACACGTTACAATGCATATAGAGTCGATCTTAATCGTGACCATGTTAATAAGGCAGCTCCAGAAACCAAAGCCTTACATGAGAATGTTCTTCAAAAATACAAGATAGATTATATGATAGATATGCACCATCAAGGAACCCAGGAAGACTATAACGATAGGTACACTACGGGCTCACTTCTGACCCCGCAGAATCCTGAGGTTAATTCAATAGTTACAGAGCAATCTAAGCAATTAGCAACAGTATTATATCAAGGATTGGAGCCATATGGCTGGACCCACATTTTTAAATATGATGCTCCAACTTCTCAACCGAATGTTGCTTCTAATGCTATGGCGATTCAATATGATATCCCGGTTATTCTTTTTGAAATGAGAGGAATGGCTGATAATAGCTACGAACCATACGTATTGGGGCAAAAATCAAATGGTTACTTAACTAAGCAAGCATTTCTAGCTATGCAAAAAACTTCTGAAGCTATTGCTGATGGTTCTATATTGAATGCTGATCCTGGTGTGTATGAGCAATTACCTGAACAAAATTATAACTATTGATAAAAAGGTCACTCTGGAGTAAGTAGTTTTTACTGCTTCATGTCGTTTAATTAATTAAAGTACTTGCACGTTTAATATCTTTTACAACGTGGAAATATCTGTACATAACCCAATTCCAAAGAAAGGATGAACACTATGGCAAAGAATGCACAGTATCAACCGATAAGAGGAAATGGGGATCAATTATCCGACGCTCAGGAAGTCATTTACGCAAAAGAATTTAAACAAGCAGACATCGCGGGCGGATATCGTAAACCAAGAGTCAAAGAAGCTAAGCAAGAAAATCCTAAGTTAAAATCATAGAAAAAGGCAGCCTTGTTTGGCTGCTTTTTTTTATGTTCAATTATATAGTAAAAAATAATCACGTATAAATGTTTAATTTTGTCATAATTAGGATAATAGGTGGTAGGTGGAAAAAAGTGGGTTAAACATCAGCCATGTTTCTCGCATACATAGACTCATGAAATTTTGCCAAATTCATAATAGGAGTGTTTCGATGTCGAAAAAGCTGTTTAGCCTGTCTGTAGCCCTAGTTATCCTGTTCGTTTTGCCTTTCCAAATTGCAGCTGCGGAAATGAGCGCAGAAGAAATCCTGAAGCAATCGAATGAAGCGATGAAGGGGATCGATAGCTACACCGTCCGCACCATTACAGAATCATCCATGCCCATGATGGAAGAGGGGAACAGTAAGACGATGACATCTGAATCTGTTGCCGATGTTACTTTAGATCCATTTGCCATGCATATGACCACAACGATGGGTGGAAGCACCGTTGAGTCTTATATGACAGAGGAAGGGTATTATACGGAGATGCCTGGTGAGGGATGGGTAAAACTATCTGATGAGATAAATGAATCCATTCAAAAGATGTCAATGGCAGATGGCCAAGTAAAGCAGGCGCTCACGCTTGCAAAAAACATGAGTGTGAAGGAAGAAGAGGGCGCCTATATACTGACTTATGAAGGGGATGGACAGAAGCTATTAGAGATGTCCATGAAAATGATGCAGTCAAACATGAATTCAGAGAGTAACAAAGAAATGGACTCCATGATGAAGCAATTACTTGAAGATGTAGAAATCAAAGATGTCTCCTATGAGATGACCATTGACAAGGAAAATCATTACCTTACGAGTATGATGATGGATCTCGAGATGACTATAAAAACAGGAGAAGAGCCAGCGACCATTTCTCAGTCCACTGAGATGACTCTAGAAAACTTTAATGGCGTAGATCCAATCGAAATCCCGCAGGAGGTATTGGATCAAGCAAAACCTCTAGAGGAAACAATTAAGGAAGGCGGAGAAATGCCTGACACGGCGACTTCCTATCCGACTTCTCTCATGTTGGGAGGAGCGCTGATTCTACTCGGCGGCGGAATGCTCCTATACAGAAGAAAAACTACAGCCTAACCTATACAAATTCTAAAAAGGCGCAGCCCTGAACATGGATGCTGCGCCTTTTAGTTGAAATTTTATTTGGTTTGTAATGTTTCGTCTGTTCTTGAAAAAGAGATCACTCCAGATAGGAAGGGGAGAATGGCAACAAGACCGATCGCCCAGTGGACGGAAAGCGTATCTGCAATGAGTCCTGCAAGCAAGGCACCAAAGGCATAGCCACTGTCTCGCCAGAAACGATAAACTCCCAAGGATCTTGCCCGCCAATCGGGATGGGCGACATCACTAACAGAAGCTATGATGGTTGGATACACCATAGCAGTTCCAATTCCTAATAACAGTGCCCCAGCAATCCATAAGGAAAAGGTATCGACGAATAATATGAACCACAGAGAAAAAGCTTGCACAAACATTCCTGAAACAATCAGTTTTTTACGTCCGATGCGATCACTCCACAAGCCTGTAAACAACTGAAAGAATCCCCAGGCTGCAGGATACACAGCAACTACCGTTCCGATTTGGCCAACGGTTAACCCGCCTGCTGCAAAGAAGATCGGGAAAAGCCCCCACGCCATTCCATCTTTCAAGTTCGTCGTTAATCCAGCAAAACTGCTGCTTGATAAATTTCTATCCTTCCAGGAAGTTTGTTTGAATACTTCACCAATAGATATCGATTGTGCCCGGTTCTTTTGCTGTTTCGACTGAAGCTTAAGGTGCTGGTCTGTATTTTTAACAATTAAGGATAAAATGATACCGATAATGACAAGACCAATCCCAATGTAAAAAGGTTCTGGACTCAGTGAGTATGTGGAAGCAACGTAACCAGATACGGCAGCCATTAAAGCAACACCGAGATACCCGGCAAATTCATTAAAACCTACGGCTAAACCTCTTTGATCCGATTTCGCAAGGTCCACCTTCATATTCACAGTCATCGACCAGGTTAAGGACTGGTTGATTCCTAAGAAAATGTTGGCAACAATAATCACCCACCACGCGTGAGCGAAAATAACGAGTAAAGGAACGATGAATCCGATGAACCAGCCGATAACCAGTACTTGTTTGCGTCCGTATCGATCGGCAAGGTCACCTGCAAAGAAGTTTATGATGGCTTTTGAAAACCCGAAACTGACGATAAAGGAAAGGGCGGCACTGGTAGAAGCGATTCCGAAATTTTCTTCTCCGATAATAGGGAGAATCGTCCGTTCTAAGCCAACCATTGAACCGACAAACAAATTAATGACTACTAGCAAAAAGAATTGTATGAAGTTTTCTTTAATACCAACTTGAACCTGACCTTTGGATTTATTCACTATTATTCACCTCTTACCATAAACAGCAACCTGATTTTATTTAACCAAAAATAGTGCATGGGGTATTTATTCACTCTCTTCAGTATTCCATAAATACTGTTAAATATAAAAAATAAAGCTCAGAGTAAAAACTCTAAGCTTTATTTTGGACGGCAATAGGTTTATTTTGTTTTGTCCATTCGGTATGGAACGTACCTTCTTTATCTTTCCTCTGATACGTGTGCGCACCGAAATAATCGCGCTGTGCCTGCAAGAGGTTCGCAGGGAGATCTGCTGTACGGTAGCTGTCGAAATAAGCAATGGCGCTTGATAGCGCTGGAGCAGGAATACCATTTGTAACTGCCATGCCTACAACTTCACGTAAGCTGGACTGGTATTTCTCAGCAATGTCTTTGAAATAAGGATCGAGAAGCAGGTTATCCAAATCAATATCTCTATCGTACGCTTCTTTGATTTTTTGAAGGAACTGAGCACGAATGATACAGCCACCACGGAAGATCATTGCGATGTCTCCATAATTGAGGTTCCATTCTTTTTCCTTTGAAGCGGATTGCATTTGAGCAAATCCTTGAGCGTAGGAACAGATTTTACTCATATATAACGCTTTTCTCACGGATTCAATCGCTGCTTGTTTGTCTCCCGTAAACTGAGCAATCTCAGGACCACTGATCTGCTTGCTCGCTTTCACACGCTCTTCCTTCATGGCTGAAATGAAGCGGGCGAATACAGCTTCTGTAATGGTCGGAAGTGGGACTCCAAGCTCAAGAGCATTGATGCTCGTCCACTTTCCGGTGCCTTTTTGCCCGGCAGTATCGAGGATTCTTTCTACTAGAGGCTCGCCAGTTTCATCATCAATTTTAGTGAAAATATCAGCTGTAATCTCAATTAGATAGCTGTCCAGCTCACCTTTATTCCATTCGGCAAAAACATCATGAAGCTCCTGTGCCGTTAAACCTACGACATTCTTTAAAAGGAAATAGGCTTCTGAAATCAGCTGCATGTCCCCGTATTCGATCCCGTTGTGAACCATTTTCACATAATGACCCGCACCTTCTGGACCAATGTGTGTACTGCAAGGCGTGCCTTCAACTTTAGCAGAAATCGCATCGAAAATCGGCTGCACTTCTGCATAGGCTTCTTTAGGTCCGCCAGGCATGATGGAAGGTCCCGTTCTTGCTCCTTCTTCACCGCCGGAAAAACCTGTTCCGATAAAGTGAACGCCAGCTTCTTTCAAGGAAGAAGCTCTTCTTTCAGTGTCCTTATAGAATGTATTGCCTCCATCGATTAGAATATCGCCCTCTTCCAAGTGAGGAAGCAGCGTTTCGATAACTTTATCCGTTGTTTCACCTGCTTTAACCATCATCAAAATTTTTCGTGGTTTTTCAAGTGAACGGATGAATTCTTCAACGGTGTAAGTTCCGTTGATTTTCTTGGTCGCTGCATTGTTGTTTACCATTTCGTCTACGCGATCAGTCCAGTAGTCATACACAGACACGGAGTAGCCGTTGTCTTCCATATTGAGAGCAAGGTTTGCGCCCATGACTCCTAAACCGATGACACCCATTTGTTGTTTTGTCATAGATGATCTGTTCCTTTCATGTTGTCAAGAAAAAATTATGAATCGTTTTAGAGTGTTACTGGCCCTTTACAGCTTCAGTGGCTATCCCTCTCGAGGTCTTAAGCTTGTCGGGTCTCCCAAGGCTTCTCCACATCCTATCTTTACCACCAGTTAAATCCGTCTGTTTCCAACATCTTATGAGAAGCTTCTGGGCCTTCGGAGCCAGCTCGATAGAAGTTTAATGGAAGTCCGTCTTCTTCGAATGCTTCCAGGATCGGCTGAATCCATTTCCAGGACAGCTCTACTTCATTCCAGTGAGCGAAGTAAGTAGAGTTTCCTTGCATCGCATCATTCAACAGGCGCTCGTAAGCCTCTGGCTGAGAGGATGGATTTTTAGAGAATGTTATAAAGGCCGGTTCAAACTGCTCGTTGGATTGATCCTTAATATTGACTCTCAAGCTGACACTTTCGGCAGGGTTGATTTCAATCTCTAATAGATTGGAAACTAACCCGATTTCTTCAGGATTTTCTGTTTCATCGGCTTCGTTTTTAAACTCGATAACGATGCGAGTGGATTTTTCCTTCATTCTTTTTCCTGTGCGAATGTAAAACGGAATGCCTTTCCAGTACTCATTATCAATGTATAAGCGCGCAGCAAAGAAGGTGTCATTATTGGAATCCTGATTGATTCCGTCTTCATCCCTGTAGGCTTTTACTGTTTCACCTTCAACTTCGCCTGCTTCGTATTGACCGCGAACGATGTGCTGTGACATTTCGTCTTTCGCAACAGGACGAAGCGACTCCATGATTTCTCTCTTATTATCTTCAATTTCTTTTGGTGATAATTTTTTCGGGTGGTGAAGAGCTGTCATCATCACTAACTGAAGCAAGTGGTTTTGAACCATGTCGCGAATCGCACCTGCCTGGTCATAGTAGCCGGCTCTTGTGCCAACACCGACGGTCTCACTAGCGGTAATTTGTACATTGGCAATTTGATGATGATCCCATAGAGATTTCAAAATCGGGTTCGGACGAATGAGTGACTCGAGATTTTGAACCATTGGTTTCCCAAGATAGTGGTCAATACGGAAGATTTCATCCTCGGCGAACACTTCTTTAAGTTTTGCGTTCAACTCTTGAGCAGACTTCAAGTCACTGCCAAACGGCTTTTCAATGATTAGACGCTTCCAGCCTTTTGTCTGGCTGATGCCATTTTTGTGCAAGTTCGTTGTAATCAGATCGACAAGTTTTGGAGCAACGGATAAGTAAAAGAGGCGATTGTCAGGGATGTTAAGCTCGCTTTCCCGTGTCTCTATAAAATCTTGTAAGTCCTTATAAGATTCTTGTTTTGTTGCATCAAAAATGCAGTAACGGAATTTTTCCAGAAACTCGTTTAACGTTGAAGAAACAATGTCTCTTCTTGAAAATGATTCCAATGCTTCTTTTATAAGGGCGTGAAAGTCCTCGTTAGAGAAAGGTTTTCTTCCAAGTCCAACTACTGAGATGGAAGGGGGCATTTTACCCTCAAGGAATAAGTTATATAAGGCTGGATAAAGCTTTCGTTTTGCGAGATCTCCGGATGCACCGAACAACACTAAGGACATATCTTGCATGAGTTCACTGGAATCGATTCCAGCGTCGTTAACAACAGCTTCGTCTGAGATACTTTCCATTTCCTGACTACCTCCCGTAATGAATAAGAGCGTAAACGCTCATTTGATATATATATATTTAGACTTTCATCGTTGTGATGTTTCACATCTTTATAAGATATCGGTTTTGAACTTAGTATGTCAACTCTTCCAAAATCTAATATAGCAGAATTATACGAAAAAAAGGACTAAATCGCTCTCGATTAAGCCCTTATACGACTGGTTAGCCGATCATCTCCTGATAGAGGGACTCCAGCCTCTTATTAAGGTTAGAAAAGTCATACGCTTTTGCCTGCTGTTTATTATGAGCAGAAATGCGCTTCATCGCTTCACACTCAAGGGAAACGATCTTTTCTACAAATCCATCGATATCTCCTGGTTTAAACAGATAACCTTCTTTGTCGTCATGGATGATATCCGGAACCGCACCAACTTGAGTAGAAAGTACGACAAGCCCTGCAGCCATTCCTTCCAAATTGGATAACCCCAGCGCTTCAAAATAGGAAGGAAGAATGAATAGCTGAGCTTTCTCAAACTCATCTACCTTTTCTTGTCCAGACATCGTTCCAAGCAAGGTGATGTTCAAATTGTTGGCATCGATTTCTTCCTGAAGTTCATTTTTGAGCGGGCCATCTCCCATCAGTTTAAAATCGATTTGGGGGTTCTCTTTTAACTTTTTCGCCATTTCGATAATGTCACGAACGCCTTTATTGGCTCCAAGTTTTCCAACAAATAAAACGGTCTTTTTATCTTCCGAGAAGCTCGGCTGAACACTCTCAAATTCTTTTGTGAAAATAGCATTCGTTATGATCTCATATCGTTCTTCCGGGACATCGAAGGTCTTTAAAAATTCATCCTTCCAAATCTGTGAAAGGCATACAATTTTATCAGCGCGAGCAAGCGTATCTTCAATCATTCGCTTTTTCTTCTCAGGGCTATTTGCATAAAAATCAAAGAACTTCCCGCTATGGATGTGAAGGACGACCGGATAATTCAACGCTTTCGCTATTAATAGGAAGAAACGACTTTTCGTGAACGCTTTGAAGCCTGCCGTGTGGATATGGACCAACGCAGGTTTCAGCCCCATAAGAACGAAGAAAAACTTGAACAAGACGATCAAATTGTAAACGAGCTTGTTAAGCGGCTTGTTTTTCTTCGGGAAGATATTAAAAAATTTTAAATCATAATCGGTGCTCGTGAATTTCTTCAATTGGCTTATAAAAACGGAAATCCCTCCAATAGGTGGAGGGAGTGGGCCGACATGAAGAATGGTTTGCTTTTTCATCAAAAATTCTCCTTATCGTAGGAAACGGTTTTAGCTGAGTTTATGACTGCGCGCATGCAGCAAGTTGATGATCATTAAGACCATTGGCAGTGCGAGATAAATGTTTACCGCCGGTGCGTATAACACGTGGCCGGCTAAGAACGCGATGCCTGAGCCCATTCCGATGGCTACGAACAATAACACATTTTCAGGTGTAATGACTCGAAGCGGCATCGTGAATAGTCGTTTGATAAATAGAAATGCCAGAGTGATGAATGGCATGAATAATAATAGTGATCCAATAATTCCGTAAGAGAAGAATAGATCAAAGAAGTCCATTTCGATCAGTTTTCTATTTTCTTTATAGTTTCCAGCATAACCCATTCCAAAGGATTTTTGAACAAGATCTGCATTCTTATACTGTTCTAACGTATTGGCAAAAAACAAGTTTCTCGAGCTTAACAGGATACGAAGTACAGGTGATTCAATCAACGAGACATTCTCGTCCACATCCCCTTCGTCCGGAGCAGGCTCTCCTTCAGGCGACATGCCGCCTTCAGAATCTCCGCCTTTATCCTTTTCTTCCTGCTGTTTCGCTTTTTCTTCATTTATTTTCCCGACATCTCCAGCAACGTTAGTAAACGATGGCGATAGTGGAGTGATCGCTCCGAAAATGATGAGAAAAACGAGTGACATCACGAGACGCAAGTTCACTGTACGATTCTTCGACTTTTTAATAAGCGAAGCGAGCCACCACACGACGTAGCTGAACACGATGATGATGGATGCGCCAAGTACTGCGAAATAACTGACCTTCGTTCCGATTAAGATCGAAACGATGGCAAGCAATAAGACAGGAGTGAAGTAATACCACTGTTTGAAGTTATCCATCTTCTTCAAGCTGTACAAATAGACGAGCGGAAAGCTGATGGCGATGATTGAGCTGATCTCATTTCCAGAGAAGAACCAGCCTTTAAACCCGAACTTTCCATATTCGTACGTACTAGAAGCTGTGCCAGTCAAAATGGAGATAAACATGGTAAGCGATACAATCAACATCGCAATGGTTAGCGACTTCAGAATATCAAGCTTTGTTTCATCCATCTGGTCTTTGTTTGTAAATAACAATAAGTACGAACAGAACATGATGATGAAGTAGAGTGTCTTCGCTAAGAATTGAAGCTCAAGAAATGGCTCGAACACGGGCTTATCAAAGAAGTTATAGACAAGGCCGATGCCAACCGCTGCAAAGAGCAGCAATAAATAGGGAATGACGTACTTTTTGTATGTACTTGAATTACCAAAGAAAATAAACAGAAGGGATAGACCCATAAAAAGAACACGAACTATAATTCCAATCGTCAAACTCGAATCGAATTGCTTAATGGAGAAAAAAGTAAGGATGTCGAGTACAGGTTGTACTATAATAAATAAGAGCAGAAGTTTCTTGTACATTTCTTTATTCATCATCATTAAAAAGCACCTCTGAGTCGTTGTTCAATTAGCAATTGACATTAGCAATTGACATAGTGAAGTATAAACCATATTCCATACACTGTCTATAAATGTAGGAAAATGTAATAGAGTCGTAAATACTTGAGGGAGTAGGGGTTTTAGCGGTTTTGCTTGAACAAATTTCAGGAAGAGACGTATAATGAATACTTAATTCGAAGACTATAAAAATTTTTTATCTAACACACATTTAAGGAGTTGGAATTATGGGTTGGATCAAGAAGTTAAGGATCCGATTGATGGAAAAGATTCGAAAAACTAACGCACTACATTATTATCAATCGTATAAAGAAAACCAGTGGAAAGATCAGAAGGAACTTCTCAAAGAACAAGATGAAAAAGTCTCTAACCTGGTCAAGCATGCTTATGCCGAAGTCCCATTTTACAAAGAGTATATGGAGAAACATAACCTTCCTCCCGCTTATTTTCAATCAGTGAAGGATTTAGAAAAACTTCCCATTGTCGGAAAAGAGGAATTGAAACGTCAAAAAAATAAAGTGCTAGCGAATAATATAGAAGACTATTCTCCTGAGGAAAAACGCACAGGAGGGTCTACAGGAGAGCCGTTCAAGTACTATCTTCCTAAACTCTCACATTCTCTGATGTGGGCGAATATCTGGCGCGGCTGGAACGTCACAGGCTATCAGCCAGGAGATAAAATCGGAGTTCTCGCAGGAGGATCCCTGTTATCAGGATTCGATGTAAAAAGACGGCTATACTATTACTTAAACAACTGGATCCCGTTTTCTTCTTATAATATGTCAGAAGAAACAATGGATTATTATGTGAGCGCCATGAAAAAGAAGAAGGTCAAGCTGCTGTACAGCTATTCATCTTCTGCTTACGAACTGGCGAATTACATTTTGAAAAAAGGATACGAGATTCAACTCGACGGAGTGATTACAACGTCAGAGGTACTGCTGCCTCATTACAGGGAAGCGATTGAAAAAGCGTTTGGCTGTGAAGTCTATGACCAGTACGGCGCCAATGATGGCGGTGTGACCGCGTTTGAATGTGATCAGCATGAAGGACTGCATATCGGCATGGAACGCTGTGTTGTCGAGATCGTCGATGATGATGGTAACCCAGTACCGGACGGCGAGGAAGGCCGCATCCTGCTTACGGACCTCTCCAATTATGCGATGCCGTTTATCCGTTATGAAGTGGGAGACTATGGAGCGATCACGAGAGAACCATGTGCGTGCGGGCGTGGGCTGATCAGGCTTACTCATATTAAAGGGCGTCAGCAGGAATTTATCTATAGCCGCAATAAGCGTAAAGTGCACGGCGGATTCTTCTCTACAACGTTCAGGCAGTATGACGCGGTCGAGCAATTCCAGGTTAAGCAGGACCAAAGTGGGGAAATAGTCATAAGACTACGTTTGAACGACCCTTCTTTCGAGAAACAGTTAGATAGACTTAAACAAACCATTGCAAAACAAGCAGAATTGGACAAGGTTACGATTGAACTCACCGATCAGTTTGAGAAAACAAAAGGTGGAAAACATAAATTTGTCATTAATAACGTCGCTGAAACAAACGAATCAGTGGTAAGGTAACGGATGGAAAGGGAGTTTTTGTAATGAAGAAATCATTGTGTGTGGTCGGGTTAGGCTATATCGGATTACCGACCTCTGTCATGTTCGCCATAAATGGCCACAAAGTACACGGAGTCGATGTCAACGAAACAGCCGTCAACATGGTTAACAATAAACAACTTCATATAGAAGAAAACGGACTGGAAGAACGTTTAGCAGAAGCGGTGGATAGCGGCATGTTCAAAGCCTCAACGGAGCCTGAAGAAGCAGATGTATTCATCATTGCTGTTCCTTCTCCAATTCGTGAGGACAAAACAGCGAACCTTGACTACGTCCGCAACGCGACAGAAGCTATTGTCCCTTATGTGAAAAAAGGCAACCTTGTTATCCTGGAATCCACGGTACCGCCGCGTACGGTTGAAGATGTGATGGTTCCTGTACTCGAGCGTTCCGGTCTGAATATCGGCAAAGATATTTTTATCGCCCATTCACCAGAGCGTGTTATTCCTGGAAAGGTATTTCAGGAGCTTGTCGACAACGACCGTATCGTAGGCGGAATCAATGAAAAGTCTTCGCAAATGACAAAAGAACTTTATGAAGGATTCGTAAAAGGGAATATTCATCTAACGGATGCAACGACAGCTGAAATGGTCAAAGTCATTGAAAATACCTATCGTGACGTAAACATTGCGTTTGCAAACGAACTGGCAATGATTAGTGAAAAAATCGGCGTCAACGCATGGGAAGCGATTCGCTTAGCGAATTTCCACCCGCGTGTGAACATCCATACCCCGGGACCAGGCGTAGGCGGACACTGTATCGCAGTCGATCCATGGTTCCTTGCTGAAATTGAGCCGGATCTATCAAAAATCATCCAGCTCTCACGTAATACGAACGATCATATGCCGACGTTCACAGCCAATAAAATTGAAGAGATTCTTAAATCTAAAGCCATCACAGACGGTAAAGTTGCGATCTTCGGTCTTTCTTTCAAAGCGAACATCGACGATCAGCGTGAAAGCCCGTCCCTTGAAGTCATCAAGAAGCTTGTTGAAAAAGGCATCAGCTTCACGACGTATGATCCTCACATCAAAGAAAACGTTGCATCAAATCAGACACAGTATATGGATGAAGCTCTTGATCAAGCAGATGTTGTAGTCGTATTGACAGACCATAATGAATTTAAAGAGCTTGACCCTGAAAGTGTAGGAAGTAAAATGAACAACAGAATCGTGTTTGATACGAAAAATGCACTGCCGCTCGGTACATGGGAAGACGCAGGATTCATGATCAAACGATTGGGAGATTCAAAAAATTAGTAGGGGTAAAGGTGAGACTATGAAGGAAACGTTTCTTGGAGTTGATGTAAGCAGTTCGACTTATGAGCAGCTCAACAAACAAATCTTTGACGACATCCGACAGAACCGACAGTCCATGATTGTTGCCATCAATCCCGAAAAGATTCTGAAGGCACAGGATGACCCAGATTTGATGGAGCTTTTAAACAAAGCAGATTATCAGATTCCGGATGGCGTAGGAGTCCTTTTTGCATCGCGGTTGAACAAAGGCGGCATCCAAAACCGGATCACAGGCATTGATATGTTCTTAACGCTTTGTGAGCAAGCCGCGCTCTACGGAAAATCCGTGTTTTTGTACGGAGCGAAGCCGGGCGTCGCCGAACAGGCGAAAGAACGTCTTTTAGAACGATATCCAAATTTGAAAGTGGCAGGCGTGCTTGATGGATATATTAAAGATGAAGAATACATCAAACAAACCATCAACGAAGCGAACCCTGATATTCTGTTTGTCGCTTTAGGCAGCCCTGCGCAGGAATATTGGATGATCAACAATATGAAAGATTTGAACGTTAACATCTTTCAAGGAGTCGGCGGATCGTTTGATGTTATTTCCGGAAGAATCAAGCGAGCACCAGCTCCTGTACAAAAGGTAGGTCTGGAATGGCTGTATCGCCTTGTCCTCGAGCCTTGGCGTTTCAAACGACAGTCCAAGCTGCCAGGGTTCCTATATAAAGTCTGGCAAGATAAGAATAGTAAATAAGATGTGCAGAAACACTCCAATCCTCAGTGGTCGGAGTGTTTTTTTTGTAAGAAACGAAAGTATTTCTTGATGAAGATTTAATCCAGTACCTAAGTTTAGATATGGTAACATGAATGTTGAATAGAAGAAGCCGTTTTAACACAAAAATGTGATTGGAGGTGTACGATGAAGGTACGCACAAAAAAGTTCATTTCAATAGCCTCTATATGCGCAGCCATACTTATAGCAATCATCGTTTTCAACTATAATTCATTTGAACAAGCAAAAAGTACCTGTATTGAAAATGATGGAGCTCCAATAGTGGAAAAGGATTTTTTAGCGATTAACTGGTCGGTTGCTTGTGGAATGAAATGATAAGAAAAGTAAGAAACCTGGAGGGAGAACATGCACCATTACACCTTGTGCTTAATTAAAAGGAAAGAGGAGCTGCTCCTGCTGAATAGAAGAAAAAAACCAGCTATGGGGATGTGGAATGGGGTTGGCGGAAAGGTTGAAAAAGGCGAAAGTCCATTAAATTGCGTAATCAGGGAAACGTCAGAAGAAACAGGGATACACCTTGATGACCCCCTCTATGTCGGTAACGCAGTATTTAAGACTGGCAATAAAGTCGAAAAACTTTACTTATTTATGGCTGAGCTACCTGAAGACACAATTGTTCACACACCAATGTACACAGAGGAAGGAATTCTTGATTGGAAACCAGTTTCCTGGGTGTTAGACAAGGATAATATGGGCATTATCAATAATTTAAAATGCTATTTACCCAAATTACTGAACGGTGAGTTTGGGCTGGAACATTCTTTTATTTATGAAGATCAACGTATCACAGAATATCGAATAGATAGGATCACTGAAGGGGAAGTACATAGAAAACAACTCACTAAGTCTTAAGGAAATAACAGAAACTTCCTTCGATTTAGTATAAATATAGAAGAAACCCGGTTTCAGCCGGGTTCTTTTTGATTTAATCCTCTTTACTTACGAAGACCTAAATCAAAATTTGAGAAGAGCACTTATACTTCGGGGTGTGCCAATTTTTCAGGAATAGAAGAACATCTTGTAGACATTACTCGTATTATGAGAGAGAACTATAAAGAAGTTTAGAAATCAATTAAAAAGTCGGATAAATCCCCTTTATTATGCAGGATAATCGTCGAACTTACGAGAAGTATCAACCAATAGAGTAATTATATTCCTGATAATACTCCATGTATCGATCAAAAAATATGAAAAATCTCATTTGACTTGAACTCTTTTACGTTAAATTATCTAAAAATATTGAAATATCAGTAATAGTAATAGTGTTTAAGATGGGATTGTTATATTATGGATATAAGTGTAAGAGGTGGTGGAATATTGAAAAATCATTCAGTTTTAGAACCACAATCTGTTCACAAGTTACAGTTTACCTATTCATCTGACCTCTATACCCTATTTAAAAAACTACTTGAAACCTATCCTCATGAAGTCGCAACTGATAAGGTCAGAGACTACTGTATGAGTGAATGGACATTAAAGCTGGAAGGCGAAATCGCTCGCATGGAATTTTTGTATACAAATGATTATTTAGAGGACATAAAAACCCTCATCTATTCGGGGCAATTGCATCCTGATGTTTCATTCTTGTATAACTTTCTAATTAAGCGTGCGGAATACGAAGTGACAAAGCAGGACGTGGAAAGACTGGAAAGTATGGCGTTCGACCACCCAACTTTAAGGTGCTTGAGTTTATTTACCTTAATCTATTACAACTACGACGTTCGCAAATACGGGGTTTTGGACAAGTATATTGAAGCTTGTGACAGGGGGCTTCAGTCGATCAATGAACCTTTAACCTATTATTACTTTAAGCTCCGCTATAACGAGCTGCTGTTTAACCATTACTGGAAAACGGATAACACCCTGCTTGCCAGAAGATACGCCTATAAAATCGTCAATACCGAACTATCACCGAAAAAATCAGTGATGATCCATCACAATCTAGCGTTGACCTACGTATATGAGGATTATGAAGCGTCTATGGAGCAAGCGCTTTTTGCGTTACATCTTGCAGAAGAAAATAATATAAAATCTCAAGTTAAATCTCTATCTCAAAGAACGATTCCATTTATAGCTTCATTTCATGAACGGGCAGGTCATATGAGAACACCTGATAAAGTGGAAACTGCTCATCTGGCTATAGCTAGAAAAGAGTTCCTTAAAGCGAGAGAGATATTAGAAAGCCTGGAGTCATTAACTCCGTTCCAAGAGTGTTACCTTGGTTTGGCTACAAAAGACAGAGACCTTATTAAACATTCCAAACAAAGGTTCATCCATGAATATGGCGACTTATTTTTTGCTAGACTTCCTGACTATTACTTGGAACGAGTCTAATAAAAATTAAGAGGAGGAACTACAATGAGAAAGTTTATTACAAAGTTAATCTTGGCAGGGATTTTGTTTATAGGGGTTCAATCATTCACACCATTCGCAGGAGAAGAACAGCATAACAATTTAGGAACCGATCCTTCCTCCGCGGAGATTGCTGCTGGTTTGAATCTAGCTAATGACCCGGGTGATGGTGGCATAGGTTGATAGATAAGAATTTACTGAAAGCCTTTCTCTAATAGAGAAGGGCTTTTTTAATTTCTTTATAATATAAATGGAAATTAATGTTTGAAAAATATTAGAATATAGGTATAATAAGAACATACGTTCGATTAAAAACAACCCTTGATCTACAGCTCAGAATCATCCCATCTACTTAGGGTGGAAAAGGAGAAGAAACAATGAATGTGAAAACGATGTGGGTTGATGAAAACAAGGCGTTAGGTATTGTGGAAGTAGAAGATCGGGCATTTGGTTCTGCGTTCCATCCAGTCAAGTATGTAGCCCCTCATGAAGGGGAGTTTCTTGTGATCAACAGGCTGTGGTATACCACTTACAACGGTGCAAGGGAATTCTTCAGAGCGAAAACAAATGCGCATATCATTTCTGGGAGATTGAAGAAAATGAAAGTGGGATAGTTTTATTAGAATTATGCTGAAAAGTTTAAGAAGAAACGGAGACATAAGTAATGCAGATGGGTTAAAAACGACAATCGAAAACCTGGGTAGGATCAACGCAGCTCATTAGCGTAGGCAAAACACGGAGACTCCTACGGGAACAGCACGAGCAGAAGATCCCGGAGGAAAGCGTACTTTGCTTTCCGAGGAAGCTGAGGCCGTGCCCGTGGAAAGCGAAGTGTTTTGACGGAGCGATAATTGTACTCCTTTTTTTAGTACGCAAAAACTCCGAACTGATTTCAGCGAAATCGTTCGGAATTTTTTGTCTCGGTCTTTTCTGTTGATTTTAAATTAACTATGCATGCTTCCAATTAACCAGCTTTTTGGATTGCAAAAACCTATAGGTACCTGAAGAAGAGTAGTTTGGTCTGACTCAGCCAGTTCATAAATCTCATCACAGACATTCACATCAAAACCCAATAATGGATGGCCATTCATGCCAAGCGCGCTTGCTGTGAGGAGTAATCGTTGCAGAAGCATCCCCGCTTCCATATGCTGAATTCGATATCCTCGGTACCCTAGCTCAGATTTGTAGTAGGTACGGTCACCGGCGATATGAAGACACATCGGAACTTGATGAAAATTCACATTATCCAGGGTCATCCCAGCTTGCATAGGTATGCGAAGGTCTCCTTTTTTAATTTGTACAAGGGAGTGGGAGAATTCGTCATACTGATAAGCTCCATTCTCAATTCCTTCTATATTATAGAAACACCCATAAACAGAGATACGCGGAGTGTCTAACTCTTCCTGATTCAAATCGTTATGATATTTAAACGAATCAAAGGTTTCCCTAAGAAGAGAGGAGAGCTGGTTTCGATGGATTCTATTGGAGTTGAAATCCATCTCTGGAGAATGACGTGATCGGCAAACTTCAAGGAAATCAAACTCCAATTTATCCACTTTCGGTAATATCGTTACGTTTTGAATGTCTTTGGGTTTTTTCCTTTTCTGGACAGACCGGAATTCCTTTGTCGCAGCTAACATGGAATGCTGATTGATTTTGGAGATCTCAGGGTGATCCAGCAAGTTTTCCGAACGTTGATAATGAGTCGTTTCGATTTTCGGTAATTCTTTCATTAACTCAGCTGCTGTGGCCGGCGTAAACTCCCTTACGTCTACCTCTTCCAGATGAGATAAAGGAATCACGGCATAGGTGCTTTCTTCATGCCCATCCAGCCCTAGCAAGTGGTTAATCGCTTCATCAAGAAATTGAAAATGAACAGTTGATGAAAAACTAAACCGTTTGTTGACTTCCAGCAGCTGCCCCATAAGGGCACCTGCATCCAGACCCTGAAGGCGATAGGAAAAGTTGTTGTATTTAAAAAAGTTCTTCCAAAACATAGTGGTAACGATGGCCACAGCAAAGCAATCGGACAGAGAAGAGGAGGCTTTCCCTAAGGACTTAGCTAGAAAAGAATCAAAATTTCCCTCACGTAGTAGGACCAGTCGGTGATGGGCAACATCATAATGATAAATTCCCTTCGGAAGTGCTTCCGTCTTAAGGTACAGATAGAGTTCATTCGGATAGAGCGCACCGCCAGAAGGAGGAAAACGTCGAAAAGACTGAATCGTTTCTATTGAATCGCTATCCATAGTCGAGGGAACAGTGGTTTGACTAAACTGAGATAAACCATAAACGTACCAGAGATAGTAACTAATCGTTTCTAAATCATCAGGATGAAACGACTGGTTTTGAAACGATAACGGAATATCATGAGCAAGGGGGAAGGACGGCAAGTCACGGTAAATCTTATAGGGAAGAGGAGCATCGTCCCAATCTACTTCCCAGTTTGGTGGAATTACACGTTCACTATGGAAATGTAAATGATGTAAGAACGTATCAAGATCCATCACATACCTCCAATCCATATCAAGGAAAAGGATGAGGATAAGGATTAAGTTCCTCTATCGTTAATTCACGGTCTATAAACCCAAGTTGCTTAGGAACTTTCAGTACTCTTTCTAAGCCTGTCACGCGAGTCAAATGATGGCCGAATGTCATTGGAAGCATTCCTGGAATCAGCACTTTTACACAATGGAGACCGTTCCGCTTAATTTCTGAAGTTGTCTGGTCCACGACTATAACGTCAAGCTCTAATCGGCGAAAAATTTCTAGGAGATCCTTTACATCCTCTGTAATATCCATATGATTCTGCTTCAAATGAAAAGCTTCATCAAAGGTTTGGATAGGCTGATCTTGTTTTAACAAAAAGTTAAGACGCTTTTCAGCTTCAGGAAGTCCGTAAACCATTCCGTGATCATCCATTTTTTTAACGAGTGAGGAGTTATGGAGCATTTTTAAATAATTCTCTTTGTTTTTCTTAAATTCTTTGTTCAAAGGCTCGATCATTCCAACACTTTCAAATATTGCGCTTTTCACAGCTTTTACAGGATCCAGGTGAGCCCCAGCCGCACAGATGAGGTTCAGACCATCAGAATCCGATTCGCGCTTTTTCGTAATGGTCAGGATACAGGGGATGCCGTGTTCCATCGTGGCATTGTATAGATAAAGATCATAACCAGCTACCTCACGCATTCGGTCAATCATCAAGGTCAATTCTTTGTCGTGAAAAGAGTAAGGATCAATACGAGGGAGAGGGAGTTGTGCATACCAGGTCATGAGAAATGAATCACGTTCCATCACTTCCATCATCCCGTGGAAAATCGCTTCCTCAAGACTACCTCCTATGGCGCATCCATTAGAGGTTTCAAAAAACATTCCCCCTCCACACCCCATGCTGTAATACGCCAGCAGTTGCGGAACCAATACAGGAGATTCTTTAATCAAAGAATAACCCCACACCCAATCCATTTTTTTATCTGGATCAAAAGGGGTGAAAGGAAAATTCTTTTTAGCATATTGCTCTTTCGTATGGACGCCTACATCCCGCGGGTTAAGTGCAGACTTAAGGTTGTTATAGCAGTCATGAACAACGGGTCTTTTTCCTCTAGGAGCAACACCACAGGATCGTTCTAACCCTTCTAAAATAGCGGTAAGTTCACTGACAGCGTAGGAATTCGTCCGGCCTGCTGAACCTTCATCTCCGTTCATTAAAGGAAGGTTGACAACAACATCAGCAAACGGAGTTTCAAAATCAATCATTTTGCTGTTTAACATTCCAGTACGCGGATCGAGATAATCGGGTGAAAGGAACGCACTCAGCTCTTTGATCGATCGGCATCGGTAATTATTTTCATTGATTTTCACACTTGGCTGTAATGAGATCTCTGCAGCAGAAGCGGAATCCTCAGGGAAATCCCCACATACAGAACATAAGGAGTCTGGCAATATATAGTGACGGGAAGTCTCTAGCGATCTCATGTTCATAAGGGTGATGTGATCTTTCAAAGAAGAAGGCTTGCTTTTCATGACCTGGTGAACTTCGTTTCCTATTAGAGAAGCCATTTGGATTATTCCAGTTTGAGAAACCCATTCATCCCCGATCGGCTCTTGCCTTTCAGTCAGACAGTGGTGAATCCTCCATAAATCCTGACGATCGGTCGCTGCCATGATTGTTCTCTTATCCGCACATTGAGAGCATCCGACGTCTTCAGGGAGAATCAATGGACCGATCATCCCTTCTCCAAATGTGACAAACCCTCTCATCCAGGGGATTCTATGCTCCCGTGCCGTCTGTTCAGCTTTTTGGTGGACCAGAGGATTCCAATCATCATCTAGAACAAGAAGCAATTCTGTTCCTTCTGGAATGGACTCATCTAAATCTGAAAGGCAGGTCAGATTAAAGTGAGGAGAAAGTTCCTTCACCACATGTTTGAGTAACAATCCTTTTCCGACTACTGTAATAAAAGAACTCAAAGTTCTTCCTCCTCTCCTAACCATACGCCGCAAATATGGATCTTGCTGTCTTTCTCAAAGGTATCCATTAGTACTTTTACAGGGAAGAGCTTTTTATGATGATCTTCAAGACGCCTCTTCGCAGCATGAATGACTTCAAATCGGCTTTCAGAATCGCATAAAGGAACATCCAGGGTTTGAGAGGCTTCCTTTTCAAATGAGATATTTGATGAAGGAGGGAGGTGATTAAAAAGGGCAGCCGTATCACTTTGTGCTTCCATTAGAGCTAATAATAAGGCTTCACGCAAAGCCAGTGTTTCCGAAAGTCCGACACATCCTCGCCACTGATTGCCGTCCGTTTTAAACCACATGACAGGAAATCCGTAGCCGTCTTTTCCTATGCCCAACTGTGGAACATTATTCATTGATGATAACGCCTGCCAATAATAACGGCAGTGATCCTCCTCAATCTCCTTAACTATAATTTTTGTGATGTGTTCAGTCTCCGGCTGAGTGTGATTTTTCCATTCATATTGAATCGCTTTTTTCAATGCTCGGCTAGTCGCTTCCATTAACGTATCCCCAGCTCCCAGATGGAGGGGAGAAGACGTCTCATGCTCTATTGATTCTAAGATTTCTTTCTTTAAAGGCATCACGTATTGTTCAATGCCGATCAGGGCAGCTTCCCGCCTTACTTCTTGGTGAGTCATGCCTGCAATGGTGAGGCGCGGGTGCGGGTCTGCTGGTCCTTCTGAATGGACATCAGCCACCTGGATTTCACATTGAGCAAGTGGCAGCTGGGTAAGGTCGCCTTCCTCCCACTTTTGGAAAATTCCGAGCGGGCTTGCGGCCAGTTCACTGAAATAATAAAAGAGCTCATTAGGATCTTTTTGTTCTGGTGTGCTTTTCGTTTCATCAAGGATGTGATCTACACGCTCGATTGAGATGTTTTTAGTTATTAGTGGGTGAGGCTTAAAGGAATGCCATCTTCCTTCTAACGTTTCCATGTTCAGGAGAAACATGTGATCGTTATGGTGGGCTTCTTTTACCCCTGTGACTCTTTTGAACAACTCAAAAACGAGGACATTGGCTAGCATGGAAGATCCAGTTGAAAAGTTTTCAGTTTGCGCTTCGTTAAGTAAGCTTTGTGGAAGGCTTCGCCATGCGGAATCCCAACTATTATCCGCATCAGGGCTCACAAAAGGACCCGTGCATCCGATACCATCCAAGCATATAACTGGGGCAAACAATACGCCCTTTCTCTTGCAAGCTTTAGCGATTCTTTGGAGTTCTTCCACGTTCCCTTCTTCAGACACATAAATCACGGCATCAAAAGGTTCGACTTGTTTCTCCCATAATATAGAGCCTTGACTATTTTTCACTAATACTTCAATCGATACATCAGGATCTGTTTTACGTGCAGATTCCTCCAATTCTTCAAGTCTCGCTAGACTGGTTTGCTCAGAATCTGTAATTAACGTATGAAAGCGGGCCATCCCTGATTGAAGCAAGGAAGAAACCAGACCTATGAGCATACTCCCTTCCCCAATTGCTAGTATCCGCTGCTGGCGATAGTGTTGGAATCTGTAGGCAGCAGAATCACCGAAACTCTCTAAATACTCGATTTGCGAAGCAAACTTCTCCATCACATGCTCTTTTAACTCATGAGGACGATCCTTGCTCACGTCCCGGAGGAACCCGTTCGTATAGAGGGACTCCGTAATTTCATAAACGCGATCCCGGTAAAGTGCGGGTAATCCATCTGTCAGACTTGCTAAGGAATGCTCCCCGTTGAGCATGGGAATCAGTTTTTCAACCCATTGATGAACAGTACTTCCTTCCATACGAAATGAACCTGAATTGTTCCTGAAATAAACACTTCCATTTGGTTCAGGCATAAAGAAAGTACCTTTTTTCACCTTTAAACGCATTGATGGTCTAACATTCGACATGACACTCCCCCTTACCGACTGTGCTATCTTCCCACTACGATACTATGTAACCCACTTTGTCTCATATGTCTCGACATAAAAGAAGAACCCCTGCCGATATATCAACAGGGGAAAGTGAAAATGATTTATTTATAGAAAGTTCAGGAATGATGAATGGCTTAGCGTCCGCCGCAGCGTCCACATCCACCACAGCGGCCGCCACACCCTCCACAGCGTGCACAACCAGCGCAGCGCGCACAACCACCACAGCCAGCGCAACGAGCACATCCACCACAGCCGCCGCATCCGGCACATCCGAAGCATGTAAAACACCCAAAACAGCCAAAACCGAAACCTAATCCTACACATAGCCGTGAGTTATTTGCATAAGCGTTAGCTTGATTACTAGGTACCAAACTTTGCGCGTTAAATTCGCCTACTTCTAAGTTCTGAAGTTCATTTTGAAACTCGTTCATCTTTAAAAACCTCCATCATCAAATAATGTATTTTGGACAGGAACGAAGCGTTTTTATTCGCTGTCCTTATAAATCCAGAACAACACTTTCTCAAACAAAATATGACCAAAGCCTGGGCAATGTTACTAATACGGGATAGAGGATAGAACGATACAACTTTTAAAAAGCATATCCAGGTGAAATAAGCAGTTGACATTCAACTAAATTAATAGTGAAAAAGTTGTCATTATATAATTGGGTCTTCTATCTCGGTGTCACAAGCAGGAATTAGTTATCAATAATAGAAAGTTGTGTTTAAATGGGTAGGATTCTATTTAGAGGGACGCAAGATTAAAAATTTTCAAGGAGGAGAAAACATGGGGACTATCCAAAAGATCACTCCACATTTATGGTTTGATACCGAGGCGGAAGAAGCGGTACAGTTTTACACCTCTATATTTGAGGATTCCGAAATTTTGAAAGTGACCCACTATAAGAACGCTGGCCAAGAGGTCCATGGGATGGCAGAAGGGACTGTTATGACTGTAGACTTCAAATTGGAAGGTCAAAAGTTTGTAGCGTTAAATGGTGGCCCGCATTTTACGTTCAATGAAGCCATCTCCTTTATCGTCAATTGCGCTAATCAGGAAGAAGTGGATTATTTTTGGGACAGGCTGTCCCAGGGTGGAGACGAAGCCGCTCAGCAATGTGGGTGGTTAAAAGATAAATTCGGAGTGTCCTGGCAAATCATACCCCAACAACTGGATGAATGGTTAAGCCATGAAGATCCTGCCATAGCTGAAGATGTGATGAATGAAATGCTGCAGATGAAGAAAATTGATGTGAATGTGTTGGAACGGGTAAAGGATAGGACGAAAAATTGATATATAGTTTAAAAACAGCGTCCCTCTCCACTGGAGAGGGACGTTGTTTTTGCAGGTTGTTTTTATCGATTGAAAAGCAGAATAGGGTTTATTATCCTACTTCTCATTTGAAAAAAGTGGTACGATAACAGGAAGAATGGCTTATTTGAATACATAAGCTTTTGATAAGGGAGATTTTAGAGGGGGGGATTTGGTGAAGGAGATACTAGTAGATTACGGAACGAGGGAAATTCAGTGGGGGTGGATCATCTTATCTATAGTTATCTTGCTAGCAGGGATTGGATTATCCATTTCTATTTCTAAGGGAGCACTAAAGCTGCAAAAAAACAAACTAGACGCTCTCCGTTATGCCTCGTGGGGGTTAGTGTTAGCAGGCGGGATTGTTGGAGTACTCTCCCTATTAAACTCAGAATTAAATAATAATCAGAAAAATAGTGCGATGAACAATTGGAAAAGTGAGCGCGGGTATTATGTAGAGAATTACGGAAAAATAGCAGAATTACGTAATGAAACGATTCGTGTGGAAACAATCAATGGAGAGATGGTAGAGAAGGATATTGATAAGGTCATAAGTGGTTGTGATTTTGAGGTGTATGCGGAATTGACGAATGGAGACGTATGGGTTTGTACACCGTAAATGGTTCGTCGTAGAGTTAGAGAATGAGTTGACCGACGACAAAAAGGGCAAGTAAAATCCCAATGCCTAATGCTCTTACTGCATAAAGCTGGCCTTCTGTTAATTCTCTTCCATTCATACTTCTCCAGCTGGGATAGAAAAAACCGATGACTGGAGCGGCGATAAATCCAATCGTCATCAAAATTACAGCAATGACTTCCATCCAATCACTCCTTTATGTACTAATTAGTAGCCTTTTATTATCGTTTACAAACACCTGGGGACAACTTAAAAGAGTTTACTAAAGTTTATAGGTCCCTAGACACTGAATGATTGTCTGGAGATAGAATAGGAAACTGCCGTGCAGATCTGTTTCCATCAGAACACAGGGTATGTCATCCTCATCAAGCTTAAACCCTATGAAGAAAGGCTAGATGAATATGAGTTTTAATGAAGCATTCAGAAATAGAATCGGACTGTCGAAAAGTGAACAGCTTACGATTGCTAACCTTGATAAGCTATTGGAAAAAATGGCCAGGTCCATTCCATTTGAAAATTTTAGAATTATAAAAGGAACAAGTGAACAGATCTCAAAAGAAAATCTAAGTGAAAAAATCCTTGAGGAAAAAGAAGGCGGACTTTGTTATGAATTAAATCCGCTGCTTTATTACTTTTTGTTGGAGAACGGCTTTCGTGCCTCATTAGTCAGGGGAGAGGTATTCAACCATGAAAAGAAAGAGTGGTCGAATATTGGAAGAACTCACGTTGCAGTCATCATTCATGACCAGGCGGATGATTACTTAGTCGATACTGGGTTCGGAGGCAATCTGCCGTTAAAGCCTGTACATATGAATGGAGAAACTGTAACTTCTCGTAACGGCGAATATAAAGTAAGTCCAAGAGAGACTGCTTACGGGGATTATGTATTAGAGATCAAAGTGAAGGATAAAGACCCGGAAATGAAGGTCGGTTATGCCTTTGACTCTAAACCGTTAACCCGCATAGAAGATGAGATGAATGAGATACAGCACATCATCGAAACACATGAGAACTCTACCTTTAACAAAGGTCCTCTTGCCGTAAAGCTTTTAGAAGAAGGAAGCCAAACCTTAACGGCTACCTCCTATACGAAGTGGGTTCACGGAGAGAAGACAAAAGAACAACTACAGCCGCATGACTTAACAGAGCTCGCTGAAAAAGAGTTTGGGCTACAGTCCCCATAAAAAAAGAAACACAAACAAAAAGCGGACATCCACACTGGGGATGTCCGCCTTTCTCATCATCCTTTACCTGCTTAAATAATTGATCGCCATAGCGGCTGTATCGTCCGCTTCCTTTTGCAGCCGTATCATAGTTTCTGATGGAGCATACGTCTGAGTGAGTGCACGTTCCATCGTATCGATAAGGTCCTGTGCCGTCCAATCGTCATCCGATACGTGTCCCGCTACAGGCTGATCACAAATCCTAGCAAAAGAATCGATTTTCGGATCATAGGATAACGCGACAAAAGGGACATGTCCGATCGTTGCAAAGATTAGCGAATGCAGCCTCATCCCAACAAGCAGTTCTGATTTCTTAATGATGGCGATTTTCTCTTCAATAGGGACATATTGCGGGGCGATATGAGCTTTTTCGACCATATGTTCTAGTATTTCATAGGAGGTCTCTTCATCATGGTCTCCATGCATCGGAACGAAGACAATATCGTACCCCGATTCGGCAAATGCATCAAGAGCTAAGGCTATTTTTTCTTTATAATTCATAGTTGTCGGCCAGTCTCTTACACTAACCGTAATAATGTTAGATAATTTTTTCTCTTCTAACCAAAAACTCATTAACGTATTCGTCTCTAATGTCATAACGGGGTCAGGCACAAGTTCTATAGGGTTACGAACACCAAATTTCTTCAGTAACTCCTTCGATTCTTCATCTCGTACCGTAATCTGTACACCTTTATTCAGGGCACCTTTGACAAGTTTCTTTCCTAAGAAGCTATCAATTGGTCCCATGCCCTGGGCATAAACAAATACTGGTTTCTTCCAGAGCCTTGCAATCCTGATCACACCCGTATAATAAATAATCGATTTGATCCCTGTAGCGTCCTGCAGCAGGCTGCCTCCGCCGCTGATCAACCCATCCGCTTGAGAGAGCAGGAGATAGATCTGCTTCAAATTCCACCGATCTGCCGCTTCAACCTCATAGGTTTCCGATGTATGAACAGGGTCATTCGATAGAACCGTAATTCTAATATCAGGATCCACTCTTCTAAGACTTTTGATCATCGATAATAAAATGGCTTCATCACCGGTATTATGAAAACCGAAATAACCAGATATCACAACGTGCAATGAACTCACCTCTTTCTCCATCTATTTAAAATCGGAAGCTTTTTCACTTCAGACACGTTCATCAACCACAAAGAAACCAAGTAGATGACAGCTCCTATTACCACCGCTCCACACACATAGAGGAACGCCTCTACTCTCGTCCATGTCTCTATTTGTAGATAGAATAGCGGCATTGCGACAATTCCTCCCATTATTACCGAGGAAATAATCGTTTTCGCGCGATCTTGATTTTCAGATGTAGTGGAAACGGTTCTTTTGATGAGCAGCACATTCGAGTAATGAAGAATGATATAGATCGCAAGCGTAGCGGCTGCCGCTCCAGCCAATCCATAAGCCTGAATAAGACCAATATTGGTCACTGTCTTCAAAACCATGGCTCCTAATACTAAGAGAGCCGCCTGCCCTGAGCGATTCATTCCTTGTAAAATCCCTGTACCTAAAACGGCAAGCGCCGTAAAGACTGAACTGAACCCGACAATCGCAAGTACAACACTTCCTTCAAGGTTCGTAAATAACGCAAGATTCAATGGCAGTGTAAGGGCAAGAATGCCTATTGCTGCCGGCCAGGAAAGCAGATGGGTTAGCGAAAACGCCCGTGCCACAACCTTCTGTACCCCCTGTTGGTCACCTTCTGTCAATTTCTTCGTAATCAGTGGGACGAGTGGGAGGACAAGTGATGTAGCAAATATGGTCGCAATCTGCACTAGCGAAAGCCCACGGCCATAAAGTCCGTAGTAGTAATTCACTTCAGCCGGGTCTATGCCTGCCGTACGCAACCCATAAGGAATCGTAAGTGCATCGACAACATTCATTAACGCCATCGTGATTGCGCCAACTGCAATTGGAATCGATACCCGGAGGATTTGCTGACTCCTTTTTCTAAAAACAGAAAAGTCATAGGATATAGAAGGAAGCGGAGTAAAAGAGGAAGCTCTGAACGTCCGCAGTAAATAACCTAATGAAGCTAGAACCCCAATGGAAGAACCGATCATCGTACCTCCAGCGATCACACGATCGGAATAACCTTGCACAACTAAATAATAGGCAGCGATTAGAATCAGCGTCACCCTGACGAATTGTTCGATTACCTGGGAAATCGCTGTCGGCTGCATTGTTTCAAACCCCTGGAAGAATCCCCGGTACACGGCCATATAGGGAGCAAATAACAGGGTGGTCGATACGATAATCAACGCGGGTTTCGTAGATTCTCCGCCAAGTAGAGCCGTGATTGGATCTGCAAACGTGTAGATCAATAGAAAGCTGGTGGCACCAAATAAGACGGCAAGAATACTGGCGGTTACATAGATCTCTTTTATCTGGTCTAAGCGGCTTTCACTGCGTGCTTCTGCAATCAGCTTAGAGATAGCAAGAGGAATTCCGGCGACTGATAAGATGAGGGCGACCATGTAAACAGGATAAACCATACTAAAAATTCCTAGAACCTCGTCTCCCGCAATGTTTTGCAGAGGGATACGAAAGATAGCTCCTAGGAATTTAGAAAGGAGGGTTGCTCCTGATAATACAATTGTACCTTTAATTAATGTAGAACGGCTCATGGTGATCCCTTCAGTTTTCTCTTAATAATTCTGATCGCAAAGCGGGGTAGGGCGAGCATTCGTCGCCAGCGTTTTGGCTGCTTGATCAATCGGTACAGCCACTCGACATTATACTTTCTCCACCTGACCGGCGCACGTTTCACGTCGCCTGCGATCACATCGAAACTTCCCCCAACACAAAGGAAAACCCCTTTGTTGAAATGGTCGATGTTTTCTGAAATCCATTGCTCCTGCTTCGGAGCACCTAAGGCGACAAACGTGAGATCAGGGTCTGCTTGTTTTACCTGTTCGACGATCTCATCACTCTTATTCCAATCAAAATATCCATCGTGAGACCCGACAATTTTTATATCCGGATAAAAGTGCTGCAGGTTCGTTTCAACTCTCTTAAGTACGTCTTTATGGGCACCTAATAAGAAGATTTTATACCCTTTGATATTCGAAATGCTTAATAGATCAATCATCAGGTCGTAGCCAGTCACCCGTTCAGGAAGAGGGTTTTTAAGAAGCTGGGAGGCACGAATGATCCCGATACCGTCCGCAGTAATATAATTGGCTTTATGTAAATGGTCCATATAGGCGGTATCCTCGTTCGCTCTCATCACAATTTCAGGATTAACGGTAATGACAAAGGATTTTTCTTCAAGCATTACGTGTTCATCCAGTTGTTTTACCAGCGTTTTGTGATCGATATGTGAAAGTGGGACCCCCATGATTTTCACTTGCTTCATGTGTGGTGTGGCTCCTTTAATATTGCGCGTACTTACTCTAGTAAATATAACATAAAAAAGGGGGCAACCATATGGTTTTGCCCCCTTAATCATTCCATTGCTACTTTTTTACTGTGCGATATTCAAGTGTTCGAACAGGCTTCCATAAGTTCCGCCGTGACTATAGACATAGGCGTCCTGATAGCTGCGATCACTGATGTTCTTCGGTACGATCTTGAGCCAGGTACCATTGGCGGATACTTCATCCAAAATTTGGACAGTAGAGCCGGCTTTCTTCAATTGATAGATATCGTTGTTATCCACTTTTGCAGAAGAGCGGACGTTCGTTCCGTTTTGTTTAGAAACAGCCAGTCCATATTGTCCATACTCAGATGTAACATCAAACTCACTGCTCAAATATTGATCCATCAAGTACATAAGGCTTGAAATCTTCTGCCCCCAGTAAGGATCAGATGCATAGCGGACGTTCATCCCCGTGCTCTTGTTTCCTAAGTGAGCCCCATTAAAGCGCCAGTCCTCATCGTTAAAATAACCAGGTACGATGAACTGTTCTGCAGCTTCCAGGATTCCATCCTCATAGCTGTCGTACGTGTACGCATTTTCATAAGGGTTGGCATCTACAGCATTGATACCGAAGAGGTTGTTTTTGTCTCTCGCGATATCACTTTCTCCCCAGCGGCTTTCGATGATGGCGTGGGAGAGGAGGTACATGGCATTTGTCCCATGCAAGTCTTCGGCTTTTTTAAACGCTTCTCCTAACCCGATAAGTGGACTTTCAGGACGTTTGGCACGAATGAATGCATCAAGCTGTTCCGCGGAGTACTGCGTTTTTGTGTATAGCGGCATGCGGTTGAAGTACTGGTAAGCATCTCCAACTTGATCGCCGCTTGTCGTATAGAACTTGTTTCCATTCCAGCTGTAGTATTTCTGATCTTCACTTAGGAAGGAAGGAGCTTTTCCATAAACGTAGCTAGAAACACTATCCGTGATTGGATTATAAATATGATGATACAAGTCCCCGCTACGCGCTTCATAGTAAGAACGCTTCGTAACCATGTGGGCGGGGGTTAAATTCGCCGTATCGGCGTCGATATAACCAATAGTATCGGCAATTTGAACCTTCACCCACGTTTCAGTCGCAGCAAGATATTTCATTTCAACGCCAGAGGTGACGTAAGTAACTGCGTTGGTCAATGATTCGCTTGGATAAACATTTGTGAATTTGTTTGAAACGGCCATTCCGTCTTTGATCCAGACGATATTATTGCCGTTCATTACAACCTGGTTGCCAGAAGCATGGCTTTTCGCTTCTTCAAAGGTTTCGTATTTTCCTGTGACATCAGGCTCACCGTCTGTAGTTAACGTAACTACTTCATAATTCAGTGGTACAGGTGGGTGGATGACATGTAACAATCGGCTGATCACTCCTGAGGTTTGTCCACGAGTTGTGCTCGCTTTAGGATCGAAAAACTTATTGCCTTCTGAATCGACTTTACCAGTCAGGATTCCAAGGTTAATCAAGCGCTGAACGGATTCACGATAAATATCCAGAATCTCATCATTGTCCTCAAATTGAAGGGGATCTTTTTCAGAGACCACGCCTTTTAAGTCAGCAGCACGCATGATCATGACTGCCATTTCTTCTCGAGTGATTTCATTTTTCGGTTTGAATGAACCATCTGGATAGCCATTGACAAGGCTTTGGGTGCTCGCAGTGATGACAGAAGGATAAAACCAATCTTCAGGTGAGACATCGGAGAAGGAAGGAGATTCAGAGACTTGAGCGACAGAGTAATCAGCAGCAGCTTTCATTTCCAGCTCCAAAGCCCTGACTAAAAAGGCTGTAAACTCAGCTCGATTCACGGGTTTTTCTGGTAAGTATGTATCGTCTCCGTAACCCTTTAAAATGCCTGTTTCAATGAGTTCTCTCATTTCTTCTTCAAAAAAGTGTCCGGTAATATCGTCGGTTGCTTCCGCTTTCGCCACCTGAGGGGTGAGTAAAGAGAATAGGAAAGCAAGAACGACACCAATAAACAAAAATCTTTTCATTATGAGTCTATTTCCCCCTTTTTTAAAATCTATTAAATAATGTATCAGAAAAGTTTGTCGAATAATAGTTAATTTTCAGTAAATCTGCCAATATACCTAATTTGTGGGGGTATAAGAATATTTTTCTTTTTTATCTGAAAAGAATGTCGAATTAATTGAATAGATAGAAAAATTTGAATATAATTGGAATGTATTAACAGAGAAGGGGGCGAATGTGATAGTTTCATAGTTTTTCATGTAAAAAAACTAAGGAGGATGTCATTTGAACTTGAAAAAAGGTTTAGTGGTATTTTTTGTGTTCCTGCTAGCCTTTTCGAACTCCGCTTTTGCAGCTACAGGCACTAGTCCACAGGACGTGCGTGAAGGGCAGCAAAAAGAAAGAGTAACGAAAGGTGAATTTAGTAAGGATATTAAAGAAAAATCGTACGCGCAGGATGAAGAAGTTCGTGTCATTGTTGAACTAAAAGATAAACCTGTTATTTATTCTGCACAGAGCTTAGGGAAAAGCTATAGTGAACTATCCGAATCCAATAAGGAGAAATTACGCAAAGCAGCGTTAGACGCCCAAAGCGAAGTGAAGCAATCGATCAATCGAAAATCGATCGCGATGGACTTTAAAGAAAGCTTTACTACAGTCCTTAACGGATTCAGCGGTACAGTCAAGTACGGTTCAATCAAAATGATTGAAAAACTTGATAATGTCGGGAAAGTACATATCACACATGAATACGAACGTCCGACAGAAGACCCTGAAATGCTTTATAGTAAAGAGCTCGTTAATGCTCAAAAAACGTGGCAGGACTACGGTTATAAAGGGGAAGGGATGACCGTAGCTGTCATCGATACAGGAATCGATCCAGACCATAAAGACATGGTCCTAAGTGAGGAGACGGACCCTGAACTGAGCAAGGAAGAAGTAGATTCCTGGATAAACGATGATGGACTAAACGGAAAATATTTTACGGAAAAAGTACCATACGCGTATAACTACGCAGACGATAATCATACAGTTTTAGACCTCGGTCCAGATGCCAGTGAACACGGCATGCACGTATCCGGTACTGTCGGAGCGAACGGGGATGAGGATAACGGCGGCATCAAAGGGGTTGCCCCAGAAGCTCAAATCCTGGGCATGAAAGTATTCGGTAATGACCCTGAAATGCCGTCTACTTACGGAGATATCTACATTAAGGCCATTGACGATGCGATTGTTTTAGGAGCAGACGTGATTAACATGAGTTTAGGTTCGACAGCAGGCTTCGTAAACGAAGATGATCCTGAACAACGTGCAATTGCGAACGCGGTAGACAATGGTGTGATGATGTCTATATCTGCGGGTAACTCTGCAAGGTTAGGGGACGGTTTCTACCCGACCTATGCATCTGATCCTGATTACGGAGTTGTAGGTGCCCCAGGGATTACACCTGAATCCTTGCAAGTGGCTGCTTTTGAGAACGAATATTTGAACCTTAGTGCTTTCACTCCGAAAGTAGACGGGGAGACGATGGATCCAATTCCATTCCTGTCTGCAAGCAGTGTTTCTCCTGATACACTCGAAGGATATCAGGAAGTGGTCTACGCTGGTCTAGGAAGAACGCCTGGAGATTCAGATGTAGACCCAGAAGCCAATGACTTTGAAGGCGTGGATGTTGAAGGGAAAATTGCCCTCATCCAACGCGGTCAGTCCACCTTCGTTTCTAAGACATTAAATGCTCAGGAGCGAGGAGCAATCGGCGTCATCATCTTCAATAATGTAGATGGATACATCAGTATGGCGTCAAGCTCAGACATCACAATTCCTCAACTTTCCATCTCAAAAGTAAATGGAGAAATGTTGAGAGACAAACTGCAAAATGATCAAACGGTTGAAATCGCTTTTGAAGGCAATGAAGTGAAAACGAAAAACCCTGAAGCTGGAAAAATGTCTTCCTTCACCTCATGGGGTGTGACACCTAACTTGAACTTTAAGCCTGAAATTACAGCGCCAGGTGGAAACATTCTGTCAACGCTTCAGGATGACGAGTATGGCATGATGAGTGGTACTTCCATGGCTGCACCTCACGTATCCGGTGGATCAGCTCTCGTTATGCAGCGTGTGGACGAGGAGTTTGATTACAGCGGTTCACAGCGTGTAGAAACGACGAAAAACATTTTAATGAACACTTCTGTCCCTCAAGTGGATAAAGGAACAGATAACGAAGATGGGCTCTATTATTCCCCTCGCCGCATGGGTACGGGGTTAATGGATCTTCATGCAGCGATGAAGACGCCAGTCATGGCAACAGATAAAGCGACTGGTATTGGTAAAGTTGCGCTGAAAGAAATGGGCGACCAAGAGTCCTTTACCCTTGAACTTGAAAACGTGAGTGACGAAAACACCGTTTACAACGTAACAGGTTCTGTGCAAACCGACCTTGTTGGTGTTTATGATTTCGGTTCCTTTAACTTTGCTGAAGCTAATCCAATCTACAAAAAAGGAACAAAAGAATTCCCAATCGAAATCACTTCTCCGAATGGAAGTGACGTGGAAGGGGACTACCAAGTCGTCGTTCCAGCTAACTCCACGGTTGAAGTCAATGTATCTCTTGATCTGGAGAACGTAGTCGATGGGTATGAAGGTCTGTCTCCAGAGGAATTGTTTGAAAATGGACACTTTGTAGAAGGATTCGTAACATTTACAGATCCTAACGATACAAATCCAGAACTGAACGTTCCTTATGTTGGATTCCACGGCGAGTGGGATCAAGCACGTAACGTCGATGCAACGATCTATGAAGATCCAAGCAAGATCTTTTACGGTGAAACGGCTTTACTTTCCTGGGATGGTCAGATCCTAGGTGTTTCCCCATTATTGGGAGAAGATGATCCTCTTGCTGGTTCCGAAGAGAATGTCGGTTTCTCTCCAAATGGAGACGAGTCTATGGATGAGATTTTACCGAATCTATCATTCTTAAGAAACGCGAAAGAAGTAGAATTTAACATCTTAGATGAAGACGGAAACGAACTGCGTACTGTACGCACAGAAGATGAAGTCAAAAAGAATTACTTCGACGGCGGTGCAGCTCCAGCGAGTGATCCATACCCTCAAGCGACATGGGATGGTAAAGTGAATGGAGAAGTCGTTGAAGATGGACAGTACTACTATGAAGTGAAGTCAGTGATCGACTTCGAAGACGCTGAATGGCAGTCGAAGAAAATTCCTGTAAAAGTCGATACACAAGCGCCTGATTTAGAAGTTTCTTATGATAAAGAAACTGGCGAAGTATCATGGGATGCTTTTGACGAAGGTACAGGATTGTCCCACTTTGATATTGTCGTCAACGGCGAAAGCGTACTTGAAGAACCACTTGGTCCGGACGAAGGTTCTTACACATTTGAGAAGCTTGATGGAGTGGAAGGTGTGAAAGTTGTCGCTCATGACTATGCTGGCAATGCGAAAACGGATGCTGTAGCAGAAGGTGACGATACGATTCCTGCTATTACGGCAATAACACCAGAAGCCCTGTCCGTAACGAATGAAAAAGAAGTCCAAGTCATTGGTTTCGTTCAAGACGATTCAAAAGTCGAAAAACTGACGATCGATGGCAAGGAAGCGAAGCTGAAATGGGACGAAGAGGAGAATGTTTACAACTTCAGCGAAACTCTTAATTACAAGAAAGACGGAGTTAAGGAAATCGAATTCTACGCTGTCGACGATCAAGGCAATGACATTTCGTTCAAACGTAAGTTCATGATTGATTCTACAAGTCCTGAATTAGAAATCGAAGGTCCTCATACAACGAAAGAGGATACTGCGACACTTGAGATTTCCATGAAAGACAACTGGGATGATCTTCGTTTGTTCGTCAATGGCAGTGAAGAGTACAAACACGTCTTCAAAGAGCCGTTCGAAATGAGAGCCATCAGTGAAACAATCGAACATGAAGTACAGCTTGAAGATGGACGTAACACGTTCGAATTTGAGCTTACCGACTTCGGCGGAAATACAACGACGAAGATGATCACCATCTACAAATCGGATGAAGGTCCAAAAGACTTTGATGATGTCTCCGATGGTTTCTGGGGTAAAGAAGCGATTGAGAAATTGAATGTCGCTGGTGTCATCAACGGTTACCCTAACGGAGATTTCGGTGTAAATGATGAGATCATCCGTGCTGATGCAGCAGCGATGATTGTACGTGCGTTCGACTTAGATACTGATAATCCGAAAGATCCTGGATTTACAGATGTCGAAGAGGGCGATTACATGTACGAAGAGATCGCAGCGATTGCAGAAGCTGGTATCATGAATGGTTCACCTGACGGAAGCTTTGATCCGAAAGCGAACCTGAAACGTTCAGAAATGGCCAAGATTGTTGTAGAAGCTTACGACTTGAAAGGCAGCACTTCTAAACGCTTCGAAGATGTACCGCTTTACCACTGGGCCCAAGATTATATTAACACGTTGGCTGCGAACAAGATCACCATCGGCTATCCAGATGGTACGTTCAAGCCGGACAACAATACGACGCGTGCTGAGTTCGCGATGTTCTTAGCTCGTGCTGAAGACGATCGCTTCAAAGAAGATTAAGAAGCGAAGCGTCATTCTATGAATCAGTGAAAAGCTGAGGTTCGTGTATCCCACACGGCCTCAGCTTTTTTGTTTGGAATTTCATTCTATTATCTAGTAAAACTCTAGGAGACTTAATTTCAAGTTATCTTTTGAAACGTTTCCGTTACCATGGATAGAACTTGGAGGTTCTGTAAATGATTCGCTTTCCGTGGGAGTTCGGTGAGCTTCCTTAGGCTCCGCCTTCCGGGATCTCACCTTGAACTTTATTCCCACAGGAGTCTCACCATTTACAGAACCTCCTTCCTATTGTTTGAAATAACGGAAACCTCTTAACAGGAGAATTGGTTGAAAACATAATTGACAATACACTTATTTACAAAAAATAAGAATCTGACCACCTTCTCCTACATTGGATAGGTAGCTTAAACCACATTATAGAAGGTTTGGATGGAAAACAGGGAGATTCACGCTGGAGAAGGAGGTAGGCGAGACCTCGCAAGGAGCGAAGCGAGGGAGGATCTTGCCAGTTCCCCCGCAGGAAAGCGAGTCGTTTTCCAGCCAAACCTATACCTCATAGTGTAACGGACCTAAGATAATCATTTTGCAAGAGTCTTTTGGTATATTTATCTAAAAATATTACATTTAGATTATGAATGTTGCTGAAATATTTCAATCTTTTTACCTATTTTTACTATATTGTCGAAATTATACCTACTATTTACTTAAGAAACCTCATATAATGTCGATTGTAGTAATATAACGAACACTTAGAAAGGAAGATGGAATCACATTATGATTAGGAAGATTACGCCTTTGTTGTTTGCCGCTTTTATTTTATTGCTGGCATCTTTTCTTCCAACGAACGTCGCTCATGCGGATTCGTTAAGCGATATCCCGAGCAGGTCTTCAGATGAAATCAATTATCTGATGGATCAAGGCGTCATTACCGGTTATCCTGATGGAACCTACAGACCAAACAATTCTGTAAATAGACAGGAAGCCGCTACAATGGTTGGACGCGCTTTAGATTTGAATGGTACGAAAAGGAGCACGAGCTTCCCGGATGTACACTCCTCCTCATACGCTTCTGGATACATTCAATCGGCTTACGGGAAGAACATCATCACCGGTTATCCGGACGGTACATACAAACCTCGTAACGAAATCAATCGAGGAGAAATGGCATACTTAATTTCAAAAGCTTTCAATTTAAATGAGTCGAGTGGAAACCAATATAGTGATGTTCCGGATAGCGGAGCGCTTTCTACTGCAATCGATCAGGTCTCCACCGCTGGAATTGCGAATGGTTATCCAGATGGAACGTATAGACCCTATAAGTCCATTACGCGTGAAGAGTTCGCACTTCTTGTCGCACGCGGGATGAACCCAGAGTATAAAGTCGATGGAGACGACCTTCAAGTCATCGGTGAAAAGGTAGTTTCGACTGGAATTTTGAATGTGCGTTCAGGTCCTAGTACAGGCTACGCTAAAATTGGTCAATTGACTGAAGGAACCGTAATTAAAGTTTATAAAAAAGTCGGTGACTGGTGGCAGTTTGCTTATAATGGCGGCTCAGGTTACGTTCACGGCGCCTATGTGATGGACAAGCAAACCAACGATGGAAAATATACAATTGCGATTGATGCCGGTCATGGTGGTCATGACGGAGGCGCTACTGCGAATGGATTACTAGAAAAAGAAGTCAACCTGGACGTTGCAAAACGCGTTCGAGATTACTTAAGTAATTCAAATATCAATGTAGTTATGACTCGCGACGATGATAGTTTCTTAGAATTAGATGAACGAGTCGACAATGCGGTCGGTCACGGTGCCGATACGTTTGTTAGTATCCACTCCAATGCTTATCCGAATGAAAGTGTAAGTGGAGTAGAGACATTTTATTCTTCTGCTGCTCTTAGCGGAAGAGCTTATGATAGCTACAAGCTTGCACACTTTATCCAAAATCGTGTTGTCGAAGCGATGAATTCAAATGACCGTGGAGTGAAGGACGTTCCTTACCGTGTCATTCATGCCACACCACTTCCATCAGCCTTAATAGAACTAGGATTTTTAACAAACGATTCCGATGCTTCTAAGCTTGGATCTAGCTGGTATCGAGATCGAGCAGCAAAAGCTATTTACTTAGGAGTCATAGATTACTATAATTGGAAGTATTAACATGTGAAAAGCGGACAATTTGTCCGCTTTTTAATTTATCCATAGGAGATGAAGTCATTTGAAAAAGTACATCGGACATCTGTTACTCATTGTTCTCATCGGACTGATTGGTTTCCCGCAGATCGCAAGCGCGGAGGAAACGTCGGAGCGGGTGATCATCGGCTTTGAGAATGAGATCGAAACCACGATTTTGGAAGATTCATCACACCAACTCATCCATACCTATGAACCAATCGATGCGATATCTGTTTCAGTAGAGAAAGATGTGCTTGAAGAGCTTAGAGCAAATCCGAAGGTCAAATGGGTAGAAAAAGATCGAAAAGTAAAAGCAACAAGACAGGTCAGAAACTGGGGGTTTGATGCCACAAATACGAATGCCTCAAGAGACCTGCAAATCAACGGGAATGGCACAAAGGTCGCTGTCATCGACACAGGTATCAATCGTGATCATCCGGATCTTGACGTGGCAGGCGGCGCTAATTTTGTAGGAGACGGAACTTCCTATGAAGATGATAATGGCCATGGTACGCACGTAGCAGGAGTCATAAATGCGCAAAATAACTCCTACGGAACACTCGGTGTCGCACCAGCAGCGAAACTGTATGCCGTTAAATCACTAGACAGCGAAGGAATAGGAAATGAAGCTGACGTCATCGCTGGAATCCAGTGGGCAATTGAAAAAGACGTCGACATCATTAACTTGAGTCTTACATCGCCTTACTCCTCCACAGCATTGAAAAAAATGATTGACCGGGCCCATGCCAAAGGAATTTTTGTAGTAGCTGCATCCGGAAATGATAAAACAGGAGATGGACAGCTCACAGAGGATGTCATGTATCCCGGCCGTTATGACAACGTCATCAGTGTAGGAGCCGTGACCGAGGATTTAAAGAAAGCTAAATTCTCTTATCAAGGGAAATCCCTGGACTTCGTCGCTCCAGGCTCCCAGATTTACAGTACTTATATAGAAAGAAATGATAGTGAATATGCGTACTTAAGCGGAACATCGATGGCTTCTCCTTATGTAGCAGGAGCTCTTGCCTTATACAAACAGCTATATCCAGAGCTTTCTTTCGATGAACTGGAAGCGGTACTTATGAACAATGCGGATGACTTAGGGAGACCGGGGAGAGACGATGTTTATGGTGACGGACTTGTCCAGTCCCCAGTAAGTTACTTTACAGACGTAGAGAACGAAGACTGGTTTTTAAACTACGTTAACGATTTAACTCGTAAAGAGTGGATTCAAGGGTATCCTGATTATACCTTCCGTCCGCAAAACAAGATTACGAGACAAGAAGTTGTTACGCTTATCGGCCGTTCGCTTGATTTAGATGGTACGAAGCGAAGTACGGACTATTCCGATGTGAACCAGTACCATTATGGTTCAGGTTTTATTGATTCAGCGACAGACAAAGGAATTGTTGAGGGCTTTAGAGACGGTACCTTCCGCCCCGATGAATCGATGCGCCGAGGAGATGTGGCGTTAATTATTTACCGTGCGTTTGATATTCCAACATCAAATGAGCACTTCTTTGAAGACGTGAACCGGGATCGTTATTACTCAGAAGCGATCCATTCATTAGCGAAGGAAGGGATCATTAACGGTTACAACGGTACGGAATTCAGACCAGAGCAGCCAATTACACGTGCTGAATTTGCTACGATTCTATCAAGGACAATTAATCCAGAATTAAGATCATAAACAGAAAGTCCCGGAGAAACGAGTCTCCGGGGCTTTCTAGTTTTATGGGGAGTTTATTAGCAGAAAGGCTTTATTTTTAGAAGCCTTCTTTAGAACTTTTCATCGTTAGCACTTCGGAAAAGCGCACGCACCGATGATGATCAGCAAAATAAAGAGCACGACGATTAAAATGAAAGTATCGTATCCACGAGCCGGAGCACAATAACTAGGCATCATAGGGTAGTGAGCCATAGGGGCTACATTAGGAGGAACATTTGGAGCAACATTAGCTGGTGCATACATATTAGGCATTGCATTTAGGTTAGCATGCATGTGATGTCATCCTTTCGTAATTGTGTATTCATCCCTACATAGTACTCGCCTACTCTCAAAGATGAGCCCGTCAACATGAAAAATGGGTGGGTGTCATGGGTAGCAGCCTGAACTCCGCACTTCTCTCTGTTACTGATTTAAGTACTGTCTTAAATAGATAAGATAGTGAGCACGGCACAAAGAATTTCTGTTGTGGTGAATGACTCGATGGCGGATCGGTTGAGTGAAGCGCCCGGCTTGGTTTCCTAATTGGCTGAACACAGGCCGCGTCACTAAATTCGTTAAATAAGCCGACGTTTCACTGTCAGGTTTTCTCTTTCTATTTAACGTTTCAATAAATTCATCCGCATTTTTAATGGCGAATCCATGCCCGAAAAACTGATCATTACCTAAAACTACTGCATTGACACCTCTGAACCATGGAGTGGTGGGGCTGAAATCGGGATTATTGAAATAAATAATGTCACCAGGTAAAAAGTGGTCCCCATAAAAGGTGTGAATCTTAAGGTCATCATCGGTATGCCAGCTGTATAGATAGAGATTCTGAAAATAGCTATTAAAAAAAGTCTTTCCCATACTTTTAATAAGTGCATGATAGAGAACAATTACGCAAGCTGTGGCACATTCAAAAGCATAGAGGGCTCCATTTTGGTAGATATCTAGAATAGCATCTGCGGGATTCACATTGGGTTTCAACAGGAACCCGCCTGCATTTGTTTTCTCCCAGTATTGAGGGTTGCACCGGGCACGCAGAAAGGAAGAAAAGATGGCTTCACTTGCTTTCATTTCTCTTGCACTATCAATAATGTTCTTTCGGAATTTAATTTCAAAATAAAGTCCTCGACTGGAAGGATACGAATAGAGGCTAGGAGCGTCTTCCAGGCTTTGAAAAATCATTTTTTCTGTATCATCAAGATTCCACGAGGTAGGTAATTGAAAAGGTCTCCCTGATACTTGTATCATACGATTCCTCTTTTCAAGGTTTACTTTGTACCTATCGTATTCGAACGGAAGGATAAAAATGTTTTTTATAAGTTGTCCTTAAGTATGGCTTGGCTGTAAAGAAACGTTCTGGCTATTCATTTGTATTGAGAGTAACAAGCATGTAGAAGGGTGTTCACAAAAAGGGGGAGGGACCTGGATTGCATTGTTCGTTGTTATATTTATTGGGATAGGGATGTCTAAAAAGTTGAAAAAATAAATAAAAGATCAAAAAAATCCTCTCACAATCTAGTGAGAGGATTTTTTCCTTCATTAATATAGCGCTCTGTATAGGAATACAGCAAATTCACTACGTTTTGTTTCAGCCCATGGCTTGAAGGAGCCATCGTCGTACCCTGTTGTAATGTCGTTGGCAGCTAGAGCTTGAATAGAATCGTAAGCCCAATGCTGGCTGGAAACGTCTGTGAAGTTTTCGCCAGATCCGCTTAGACCGAAGGCGCGGTCAAAAAGAACAGCGATCTCTTGACGAGTAATGTCTTGCTCAGGCTTGTATGTGCCGTCTTTGTACCCGTTGATGTAGCCTACTTTAGCTGCAGCGTTAATGTATTTCTCTGACCAGTGACCATCTGTATCAGAGAACTGATCGCTTGTAGATGTACCCAAATCTAGTGCAACACTCAACATTTTCGCAACTTCACCACGGGATACTTTGTTGTCAGGCTTGAAGTAGTCTCCGTCGTACCCGTTAATGATGCCTTGCTTACTCATATATTCGATTTCATCTGCTGCCCAGTGACTGCTTGCAACGTCGTGGTATTCACCAGTTGGAAGCGGCTCTGGATCTGTTGATTCAGCTTCTACCTTTTCAATTACGCGGCGTGCACCGACCATGCGCTCGCCCCAGTAACGGCTAGATGAGACAGAAGCAACCGTGATATCATCATCAGGGTTTTCAGCAGAAATCATTTTGTTATCTCCTATGTATATACCAACGTGTCTAATGGGTCCGCCATCGTAATAGTTGAAGAATAATAGATCTCCTTTTTGTAAGTTCGAACGGCTGACCTGGGTTCCGTTGCTCCATTGTCCTCCTGAAGTTCGATTCAAATCAATTCCGACTTTACCGTAAACATACTGCGTAAAACCTGAGCAATCAAACCCGGAAGGGCTCTCTCCTCCGTAAACATATGGTGAACCGGAGTAGTCAAACGCAATGTCTACTACTTGGTCCCCAATCCTCTGACCTGCAAAAGATGAAGGTGCAAATAGTAGAAAAAACGTGGCAAATGCGACCAATACCGACAAAACTCTCTTCATCAAAATAGTACTCCCCCTGTAAATTTTTTGTAATACCTATATCTTCCTCGTAATCCTTTTCAAGCTTATCACAACATATTTCGTCACGAGTTTACATTTATGTAACAATTAAGTTTCACAGGGTTTACTGATAGATAAAAGCGGGTAAAGACGCTGTTTTGGCCAAATAAAACTATTAAATTCTCTTCATTTTTTAATGAATTTTTTTACATGAATAAGTCAAATTTTTTTAAAGACGGTCAAAAAAGAACGATTATAATCGTATATTTTCGATAAATGCCGACAAAAAAATCTAGTATCTTCTATAATTCTCTTATATTTTCTTCAATTGAAAGTAAATTACTGCTATAATGTTCTTTGTTACAAAATGGTGAACAAAAGATTTCAGATTCCTCGTAAGACTCCGATATAAAACAGTAGAAAAAGCCCCACCTGAGAGGATTAGCTCTAACAGATGGGGCTTTTATTTGAGCGGTCAGACACTTGAATCTATTGAACTAGAATGGGGGACAACGTCCTATTTCTTGTGAAGAAGATTTGTCTGATTGTATCTTTTTATCAATAAACGTACATAAGGTGGTTGAGTAAATGGAGTATGTTTATGGAAAGAGGTCATATGACTAAGAAAATCTTAATTGTCTCTCAGAACTTTTACCCGGAAATTGGCAGCGCAGGCAACCGCATAAAAAATATCTATCTTCTTTTAAAAGAAAGTGGATACGATGTGGACGTATTGACTACAGATCCAACATACCCGAATCGAAAATTCTATGAAGATGAATCCTTCTGGGATCATGAGGAATTGAATGAAACATCGGATGTGACGAGGATAAAAATTCGTAATCGGAAATATTCCAGAAGCTTTTCCAACCGGCTTTTCTACTACTTAGAAATGGCTTCGAAAATGGTCGGCAATATTTTCAGAAGCAAAAAGAAATACGATTATGTATTTACAACATCCCCTCCGATTTTCATTGCCGTTGTCGGCTTGCTGGCCAAATATAAGTTTGGCGCAAAGCTCATCCTTGATATCCGCGATTTATGGCCAGACTCTCTTAAGGGCGTCGGTGTATTTAATTATCCGTTCATCATCAATTTCTTCCACAAGATTGAAAAGGTTCTTTATCGAAAAGCCAACGAGATCATCGTAAACAGCCAAGGTTTTATTGACCATATTACAGCCCAAGAAGAAAACGTACAGGAAAAGATGACGTACGTGCCTAACGCGGCTAGAGAACATGAAATCTCTCAATCGAAGTCGGATTCTGAGTCGTTCAAAGCGATTTATGCAGGGAATTTAGGACTTGCCCAAGACAATGAAATGCTTCTGCATTTGGCAGAAAGAATGAAAGAAAGAAATGTGAAGTTAACGATTATGGGATATGGCTACTATAGCCACAATTTGAAGTATGAAATGGAAGGACGCGGGCTCGATAATGTGAATTTTGTTCATCCACGGACGAGAAATGAATGTTTCAAATTGATCTCTGAGCATCAGGTTGGCATCGTTACACTTGTTGATAAGGATGTCTTTAAAACCGTGTTGCCAGGCAAGATCATCGATTACATGACATGTGGGGTTCCTATTGTCGGTTCTGTGTCCGGTTTCTCCAAACAGGTCATTGAAGATGAAGATGCGGGCTTCGTATCAGAAACAAAAGATGCTGACGATCTCATTGGCTACGTAGACCGATTGAAAAACGATGCGTTACTGCAGAAAAGAATGAGTAAGAACGGGACGAAATATGTAAGAGAACATTTTCTTTGGGAAAACAATATTCAGTCTTTATTAAACTTGATGGAAGCACGTACAGAAAAAGTACCAAATAAATTACGTAAGGTTGAACTGTAATGAACAAAAATGTTTGTATGTTTGTATGGAATCACTTCACAAATGATGCGAGAGTACTGCGTGAATGCACGGCACTCTCGGAGCAAGATTATAAGGTTGATTTAATTTGTATTCACGACCCTAAAGAAAAGGACCTTCCTATGTACGAAGAACGGAACGAAAACTTCAGGGTTTTTCGTGTGCGGAGATATCCGCCGTTGCTGCAGTTTATGCAGAAAGTCTACCGTCACCTGATGAGAAACAAAGTACTAGGTGCACTTGTCTTCCTATTATGGCTAGCATGTCTTTATTTCAATCCTATTTTGGTTGGCGCACTATCACTAGTTTCTTTTGGTTTATTAAAAACGAAGGTGCGAGTGCTATGGATCAGGGGAGAAATCATTGTTCGAATGATATTAAGAGGTTTCCAAAAGAATTACCAAATCTATCATTCTAATGATTTAAATACATTGCCCCAGGGTTATATATGCTCAAAACTCAAGCTTAACAAAAAAGCATTAGTCTATGATTCTCACGAAGTACAGACAAGCCGAACAGGTTATGAGAGTGGGTACCATGCTAAGTTAGAAGCTTTTCTTATTAATAAAATTGATATGATGATTGTCGAGAATCATACACGTGCTCAATATAACGAAGATTTATATGGGTTTTATCCCCATGTTGTCCATAATTACCCTTTTAAACAGGAAGACAAACCTACAGAAGAGACTATTGATCTACGAAGGTTATTAGGACTGCCTGAAGACGAAAAAATCTTACTTTACCAGGGCGGTATTCAGACAGGCAGAGGATTAGAAAAGCTGGTAAAGGCTGCCCCGCTTTTTAAAGAAGGAACGCTCGTCTTTATCGGTGATGGAAAGATTAAACCTGAACTCGAAAAAATGGTTAAAGAAATGAACTTAGACCACAAGGTGAAATTCCTGCCCAAAGTTCCACTTGAGGATTTGCCAAAATACACTAGTAATGCCTATCTAGGATTTCAAGTTTTAAATAACGTTTGTTTTAATCACTATTCAGCTTCGTCTAACAAGCTTTTTGAATATATGATGAGCGGTGTCCCGGTAGTGGCTTGCAGTTTTCCGGAAATCAAACGAGTTGTTGAAGGTGAGAGCATGGGGGTTAGTGTAGATTCTCATGATTACGAGGACATTGCCAGAGCAGTTAATGATCTTGTTACCAATCCTGAAAAACGCAACGAGCTCAGCAAAAATGCGTTTGAAGCTAGAACGAATTATAACTGGGATGTTGAAAAGGGAACGTTCACAAAGATCTATCATAGTGTAGGCTGACAACTATTAAATTCATAACACTGACGGAGTGAGAAGGAGTTATAGAATGATAAAGACACCACTAGACCGAGTGACGGAAGCTTATGAAGGGAATATGGGAGAAGATTTTAGAAGGAAGACCCGAAGCCGAGTGAACTGGATTGTCAACCAGGTGAAGGGAACGAAGGTTCTGGATATTGGTTGTTCACAAGGAATCATTCCCATAATCCTCGGACGGGAAGGAAAAACGATTGATGCGCTCGATATCATCAAGGAATCGATCGACTATGCAAAAGAACAACTGAAAAACGAGCACACCTCTGTACAGGAAAACATTAATTTCAGAGTTTCTAATTTCATGACAGAAACAGAATTAGAGGGGCAGTACGAAACGGTGCTAATGACAGAGGTACTTGAGCATATTTCTGACCCGGAAGGCTTTTTAAAGAAGGTTCATGATCACTTGGCACCAGAAGGTCGTCTAGTGGTAACAGTCCCTTTCGGCATTAACGATTACTTTGATCACAAGCGAACGTATTTTCTGACTAATTTAGATGAACACCTCTCTGAACACTTTACTGTAGAGGATTTTGAATTTCTCGGAGGTTGGACAGGGGTAGTTTGTACAAAGAAATCCACCTCTAAACGGAGAGGGCAAAAAGCTTACTCTGTTCAAAACGTTAAAAAACTGGAAAGCTCTTTCTATGAGGTTCAGCGTCAATTATTAAATAAGGTTGAAGGCCTTCAGGCGACCCTGAAAACGAAGAACGATTATATAAAAAGGCTGGAGAACCAGAGAAAAGAGAAGGATGAGAATAGGTCCCAGGAGCTTGAGCAGAAAGACAAAGAAATTGAAATGTTAAATGAACGGCTCATGGATTTCGCCGGAGAATTGAAAAAGAAAGACGAATTTATACGAGAACAACAGAAATCCAACAATGATCTTCTTAGTCAGCTTCAGGACCTGGATAAAACGATAGAATCTGCTAACAAAAAAGTAGAAAGCCATTTTATAGCTGAATCTAGCAAACTAGAAAAAGAGAGCAGTCAAAAAGATCAGGAAATAGCCGAACTTAAACATCAATTGAAAGTCTATCAATTTAAAGAAGAAAAGCACCAGGTTTCTCATATATCGAAAGATCAACGATTGGCAAAACTTGAAGAATCTATAGGATTAAAAAATGATCAGATCGAAGAGCTTAAAGAATCTCTTTCCTCGAGAGATGTTCAAATCGAAGAACTTAAGAAGTCTCTAGATAGAAGAGACCATCAAATAGAAGCACTTAAGGATGAATTGCTGGAAGAAATTACGCAAACTTCCGCTGAAACGGAAACCGATGATCGAGAAGAAGAAACCGTTAATATTGATCCTTTAATAGAACAGATCCAACGTCTGAAATCAGACCTAAGCAGCAGTTTGAATAATGAAGAATCGGCTCTTCAGCAGTTGATCAAAGAAATAGATGAACGGACAGCAAAAGAACACAGGATGGAAAGTGCAGAGAGAAAGCTTGCCAATGTGGAGCGGAAATATCTTGCCCTTAAGAATTCAAAACTAGGGAAGCTGACCTTGAAATACTGGAAGTTCAGAAACAGAAGAAAGGCCTAAAGGAGTCATACTATGATGAACAGAAATGAGATCTTAAGCAGATTGCAACAAGTCAGAAAACTTAAGAAAGAACTTGATACCGAACAAGCTATTTCTTTGCCAACAAAGACTCCTCAGCCACCTGTTTCTAACTTTAAGGATGGTGTCAGTGTCATCATCCCCACCTATCAAGGGGAAGAAGTCATTGAGAAATGTTTAAACTCTCTTCATCGACAGACTCTTTCTAAAGAATTATTCGAAGTGATCATCGTGATGAATGGAGAGAAAGACTCGACAGAATATCTCATCCAAAAGTTTATGAAACGGAACAATATGAATAATATTTCGATGACTTATTCATCAATTGCCAGCGCTTCTTCTGCTAGAAATATTGGGATTAACCGGGCGAATAGAAAGTACAGCCTCTTCCTCGATGATGACGATTACCTTTCTGATAATTATTTAGAGAAGATGTTAAGTTACGCTACACCAGAAAATATCGTCTATTCGCAAATTATAAACGTTGATGCTCAAGGGAAGATTGATGCGGAAAACCCGATTAACAAGCAGATTAAAAAAGCAGCTGAACAAAACAAGAGTGACTTTCCTGCGTTAAGCATGGTGGCTACGATCAATGCCTGTAAGCTAGTTCCTACCCATGCAGTGAAAAAAGTTAAATACGATCACACCCTTAAAAGCGGGGAAGACATTGTTTACTTTATGGACTTATTTGTGGAGAATGATTTGGACTTCAAAGTTGCTCCTATCGAAGATGAAGTTAATTACTACCGTGTCCTGCGTGATAACTCTGTCTCAAGACAAGGCATGACGTTCGACTTTTTCATTAGACAGCGTTTGGATGTTATCGCATGCTTAGACCGGATGCTTGGAAAAACGAATGACCAAGCGAAGATCACGTTTATTAGACAGAAAATCCATGCTCAGTCCGCGTTTTTGAACCGGTATTTGAAAGAGAATAGGGACGAGAGAGATCAAGTCATGGAGGAAATTAAGAAACGTGAGTTGTCGTATATCCCGTACCCAATCATCAACCGCGGGCTGGCAAAAAAATTAGTCATTTCTTATTGCTTCCCTCCTTACGTCGATACCGCAGCAAACGTGATGGCGAAGCGGATTCGGAACATGGACGAAGTGGTCGATGTTGTTTATAACAAAATGGATAAGGTCAGAAAAAGAGATGACAATGTCAGCCACTTAGTGAATGATCTGATTGAGGAACGAATAGAGATTCCTTCTTATCCTAGTTTCTCAAATTGGAAAGCGATCAATCATTTTAGTGATCTAGCTTCTAAGAAGATCAATGCAGAAAAGAAATATGACGAGGTTTACAGCCGGGCGATGTGGCCAGGTTCTCATATTCTCGCTTATAAATACAAAATAGAAAACCCAGAAGTGAAATGGGTCGCTGAGTTTTCCGATCCTTTACTGCTTGATATTCATGGTAAAGTAAGAGAGGCAAAAATTGAGGATGAAGATTTCCTTAAACAAGCAAACAAATTGATTAAGAAACGCTTTAACCTGCCAGCTGTTAAGGACAGCAATCTGTTTCTCTGGTGTGAATACTTGCCGTACCTTTTTGCGGATGAACTTGTCTTTACCAACGAAAACCAGTTAAAATACATGATTGATAGTTTCCCAATCAAACAGATGAAGAAGATCGTCATGGAAAAGGCGGTCGTGTCGGCACATCCACAAGTTGATCATAGTTATTACGAGTTAAAGGATACGGCCTATCAAGTGGATGAAGAACATGTAAACTTCGCTTATTTCGGTAACTTCTATAGTACTAGAAATCTGGATGATCTATTTGTGGGTCTCGAAAATGTCAGTCAAACGGTAAGAGACCATGTGAAGCTGCACATCTTTACGGGTGATCCAACTCCACTGAGAGAAGATTTGAAGGGGAGCGAGATAGAAGATCATGTTGAGGTTAACCCTTATGTAAGCTATACAGAATTCCTGAATCTTACAACGAAGTTTGACTGTCTCGTTGTGAATGATGCAAAAACGAAAGATAGTAAACCATTAAACCCGTATCTGCCGTCCAAACTGAGCGATTATATCGGAAGCGGAAGTAAAATATGGGGGATCTATGAAGAAGGCAGTATCCTTAGCCGCTATCCATTAAGCTATAAATCTGAGTTAGGAAATATCGAGCAAGCAACTGGAGTATTTGAAAAAGCTGTAAATGAAAAGAAAGATTTACTCGTAACCGTATAATCTACAAGGTTCTCTGATGTATTAAGTTTTTAAAAATCTGCACGTTTTGAATTGAACATTACATCACGAGTTGCTTAATTACAGGAGGAAATTTATATGAAAATCAGTACAATTGGATTGGGCTATATTGGACTGCCCACATCTGTAATGTTTGCCAAATATGGAGTAGAGGTCGTAGGTGTGGACGTTAACCCATCCGTAATCAAGTCCTTGAACGAGGGACAGATTCATATCGAAGAGCCTGGCTTACAAGAGGCTTTGACCGAGGTTGTAGAACAAGGGAATTTCAAGGCATCCACTCAACCAGAAAAATCCGATGCCTTTATTATAGCCGTTCCAACTCCGAACATGGATGATGAACATAAATCATGCGATTTGACTTATGTAAAGGATGCAGTTAAAAATACCATTCCTTATCTGGAAAAAGGAAATGTGCTTATTGTTGAATCTACAATTGCTCCAAGAACCATGGATGATCATGTGAAGCCATTGATTGAAGAAGCAGGGTTTGCGATTGGAGAGGACGTGTACCTTGTCCATTGTCCAGAACGCGTTCTTCCTGGACAAATCATGCATGAATTGATTTATAACAACCGTATCGTAGGCGGAGTAACCCCAGCATGTACAGAAGCAGGAGCGAAAGTGTACGAGACGTTCGTAGAAGGCGAAATCATCAAGACAAACGCGAAGACGGCTGAAATGTCTAAACTAATGGAAAACACCTATCGAGATGTGAACATTGCCTTAGCGAATGAACTGACAAAAGTGTGTAACGAGCTGGATATTAACGCTCTGGATGTTGTGGAAATGGCGAACAAGCACCCGCGTGTCAACCTTCACACACCTGGACCTGGAGTAGGCGGCCACTGTCTTGCAGTCGATCCGTACTTTATCGTGTCCAAAGCACCAGAAACGGCCCAGTTGATTAACCTGGCACGTTCTGTCAATGTGTCTATGCCGGAATACGTGGTCGGCAACGTACACAAGCTGATGAAGAATGTAGACGGTAAAACAGTGACGGTATTCGGTCTTGCTTACAAAGGAAACGTTGATGATATCCGTGAAAGTCCGGCGATGGAAATCTACGAAATGCTTAAAGAACAAAGTAATTTTGAAGTGCGTGCGTATGACCCGCATGTAACTGCAGATATGGTGGAAGCAGATTTTGATAGTGCCGTAAGAGGTTCTGATTTAGTTCTCATCTTAACGGATCATAACGAATTCAAAGAGCTGGACTGGGATCAATTAAACTCTATGAACAACGTCCAAGTGTTCGATACGAAAAATGTCGTCTCCAATGCCACAGATGAGGTGCAGTATATTAATTTTGGGAATCTCCATCAATATACGAAGAAAGAAAATGTATTGGTATGACGTCGGTCTTTAAAATCTTTAAAGAACAATTTTTACATCTCCCTTTAATAGTGAGACTTGCGATCTACGATATTAAAGGGAGCTATCAAATGCACTATTTAGGCATTCTCTGGCAGTTTATCAACCCTTTAATTCAAGTCTGCGTCTATTGGTTCGTCTTTGGCGTTGGATTAAGGCAAGTGGGGACTGTCGGAGATACCCCTTTTATCGTGTTTTTGTTATTAGGGTTAGTCCCGTGGTTCTTTATAGCTCCAACGATTATTCAGGGGTCGAATAGTGTATACAGCAAAGTAAACCTCGTCTCGAAAATGAAGTTCCCAGTCAGTGTGCTTCCATCGATTACGATCCTTGGAAACATGTTTAATTTCTTTTTGATGCTGGGAATCTTAGGAGTCGTTCTCTTTTTCTATGAGATTAATCCGGGAGTTTATATCTTGCAGCTTCCTTACTATATTGTGAGCTTATTTATATTTTTATTTGCCTTTACCTTGTTATCGAGTACGATCTCTGCCATCATTAGGGATTACCAATTAATGCTTCAGTCTGTTGTTCGCATGTTATTTTTCTTGACCCCGATTTTCTGGAGTATCAAGAGCTTTCCTGAAACGGTTCAAAGCATTATCAAACTGAATCCTTTAGCTTATATTGTATCGGGATTCAGGGATACATTCTTAGCCCAAGGGTGGTTCTTTGAAGACTGGCAGTATATGCTTTATTTCTGGTCCCTCACCATTCTTGTACTGGTGATAGGTTCAATAATGCATGAGAATTTTAAAGATAAGTTTGTGGACTACTTGTAATATGGAGGCTTATGAAATGAAGCCAGTCGTTAAATTTACAAAAGTATCGAAACGATACAGCTTGTTTAAAAAGAAATCAGATCAGCTGTTAGACATGTTTTCTTTCAAGAAAAATAAAAAGAACTTCAGTGCTTTATCGGATGTCTCTTTTGAAGTGTTTCGCGGGGAGACAATTGGCATTGTAGGGACGAATGGGTCTGGGAAATCAACGTTATCCAATTTGCTAGCCCAGGTGATCCCCCCTTCATCAGGTATTATCGAAATGCATGGAGAGCCAACGTTAGTAGCCATTTCAGCTGGTTTGAACAATCATCTGACTGGATATGAAAATATCGAGTTAAAATGTTTAATGCACGGAATGAATAAAAAGGAAATCGAAGCGATTACACCTGCGATCATTGATTTTGCGGATATCGGGGACTTTATGGACCAGCCAATAAAGAACTATTCCAGCGGGATGAAATCACGGCTGGGATTTGCTATATCAGTGCATATCGATCCTGACATCCTGATTATTGATGAAGCTTTATCCGTTGGAGACTCAACCTTTCATCAGAAGTGTGTTGATAAATTTGCGGAGTTTAAACAACAGGGAAAAACAATCTTCTTTATCAGCCACTCTTTAAACCAGGTAAAATCCATATCGGACCGAATGATTTGGATGAATCATGGCCAAATCGAAATGTTTGATGAGACGGAAAAAGTTGCGAAAGAATATAACTCTTTTATCAAATGGTTTAATCAGTTAACCAAAGAGGAGAAAAAAGAGTACAAACAATCAAAGCTTCGTTCGCAAATGAACAAGAGCACGATCGAGACAGACCCAATTAAACGCTTGGAAAAGAGAAAGAAACGTACGTCTTTTTCATCTGTTTTTCAGATCGTATTGTTCAGTCTTTTTGTAATCATCAGTACGCTGCTATTATTTATTGACCAGCCGGTAGAAGCTGTGAAGGATCAGTTTGGATTCTTAAACAGCAAAGAGGCGGCCTCTGAAACGGCAGAAGAAGATAAAAATACAGCGGAGGGTCAGGGCCCTGTTGAAATGAAGGAAATCGACCAGCCAGGTGCCATCAACACGGAATCATCCAAAGTTTACAATGAGCCTGAACTTACTTCTGTCCAGGGAGAAATTCCTATTACCACAAAAGTTGATGTGGAAAATCAAATCGGCGATGTGTATGAAGTTACTTACGAAGGTCAAAAAGGTTATGTGAAGGCGTCAAATATTCAACTCAGTCCAGGAGAAAGTGAAATAAGTACGATCACTTTAGATGAATTGGCTCAGGCTTTTCCGGGATCCTTTGCTCAATCCTATGAATATTTCTTTGCTTTTATCGATTCTGATTATGAGTCTGTCAAATCTACATTTAATGGATTAACAGATGAAACAGAAGATGAATCAGGGAGAAGCGTTCTTCTTTATGAAACGGATGGAGTAGCTTTCAAATTTGACGAGGACAATAACACTGATGAATTAGAAGTGATGAATATCGATGTTCATGACGAAGCGATTGAAGAATTAAAAGAGAAGGCTTATCTATCTTCAAATGATGATACAATCCATTACATTGAGAACGAAAACTTCCAAGTGATCTTGAATGCCGAGGAAGAGACTCTTCAATTTAAAACAAAAAAAGAGAAGCAAGAATAGCTTTCTTTTCACATAAAAAGCAGCGTGTGTCCATTCACACGCTGCTTTTTTATTGGCTCTAAATAGGGAGGAAAACCTTATTCAGGTTTTCCTCGTACCTTTTCAAACACTGCGGTTACTTCTTTGTTTTGATCCATTGTTACTTTGGTTACAGAGTTCGTACCTGATGTATCCCCCTGCCATTTCACAAATTGCCATCCGTTCGATGGAACCGCCTCAACGGTTATCGTTTCACCTTCCTGCGCTGACGTACTCGACGTATTCACAGTTCCTTCACCGATTACCCCAGTAGATAACGAGTAGGTTTCCGGTTCTGGTTCAGGTTTCTTCTCAAAATTCGCCTGGATCGTTTTATCTTGATCCATGGTTACCGTGACTGTAGCAGAAGATCCGCTGATGTCTCCACTCCAGCCTTTAAATACCCATCCTTCTTGAGGCTTGGCTGTCAGCTGTACGTTTGAGCCTTCTTTAAATTCACTGCCAGTTTGATCTTTTTGAATGCTTCCTTCCCCAGAAACACCTGTATTCAGTTGATACACGGCAGGTTCTGGAGCTGGTTCCTCTTCGTCTCCATTATCCTCATTGGTGGTATCCTCTTCTTCTGGTTCAGGTTCTGGCTCTTCTTCTACTTTCGTAAATATGGCTTTCACTGATTTATCCTTATCCATTTGCACGTTAACTGTCGCTGATGATCCTGTAGCTGAGCCTTCCCAGCCTTCAAACCTCCATCCATCGGCTGCCTGTGCTTTTAAGGATACTTCTTCTGAGTGATTAAAGGTGGACCCTTGTTTGTCTTTAATGATTTTTCCTTCCCCTGAAACGGAAAGTTGAAGGTCATGGGTCGCGCGTTCAAACACGGCGGTTACATCCATGTTTTTTTCGACGGTCAGATTTACTTCGTCCGATGACGTTGTTAGGTCACCAGCCCAGCCGGCGAATTTCCATCCTGCACTTGGAACAGCTTTAAGAGAAATCTCTTCTCCAACAGGGAAGCTTTCTTGATTAGGGTAAACCGAAACAGATCCATGACCTTTGACGCCTGTCTTCACCTTTTTCATTTTTCCATCGACGACAAGATCAATTTCTTTCTTATAATCAAGGTAAAGGATTTTCAGGGTGTCTTTCCCTTCCTTTTTAGCTGTAAGCGTATTGGATTGTCCTTTTTGGTCTTTGACTTCCACTACACCTTCTGACGTTGACCATACAGGAGTGATGTCCATTTTCTCACCAGCTTCGTCCAGAGCGGTTACGGATACGTCCATGGTCTGCCCTTTAGCAAGTTTTTCTATTTTCTTAGGATCAGTTTTTAACTCGACTAACACCTGATCCGCTACTTTAAACTCTACCTTTCTTGTTAGGGACTCCCAGTTAACCTGTAGATTGGTCTTTCCAACTTTTTGAGCTTTAAAAACAAGACTTTCCTTATTTTTCTTAGGGCTGATCGTTCCGATAGAAGAATCCGAAAGCTTCCATTCCCCTTTGAGCGGAATGACGTCTCCTTCATCGTCTTCCCATGTAAGCGTAACTTTGCGTTCAAAGCCTTTTTGGACAAGGGCACGTTCCGTATGTATCTGAATGTTTGAAACGAATTCGTCATAGAATTTTTTCAACGATTCATCCTTGCTGTTCTTTTGACCTTTCTTAAGAACTTCTAAAGCCTTCGAAACATTTTCATTCGCTAAGTAGATTTTAGATAAGAGCTTGTAAAATTCTGGTTCATCCTTTTGTTTGTCAATCCCGAAATTCAAGATTGCAATTGCCTCTATATCCTTATCAATTTGCATATAGGATTTACTCAACGCAAGTCTCGCTTTTACGTTAGAGGGATCCATATCCAGAACTTCATAATATAATTGAATGCTCTTCTTCCATTCCTTGGACTCGTAGGCTTCCTCCGCTTCCTTCAGAACTTCTTCTAAAGAATCAGCGTTGGCTGAGTCTACCGTAAGAATAATGGCTCCCGCCATAGCCAGGAGTGCAGTGAAAGCTATGATTAAATACTTCGTCCTCATTCCTCACATGCCTTTCTTTGAGAGTTTTATAGGTTTAAAAATTTCCTAATTATATAATACATGATTCATTAGGTATATTTGACGGTCTTGACGAACTTTAGCTCAATTTGTCGAGGAATCTGGATGAAATTCCTAGCGTATAGAACCTATGCTCCACTAGATTAGAAGAAGTAATGGGTACTTTAGTATAGGTATAAAGGTTCGCGAATGTAAATTTTGTTAAAAAATTTAGTAATAATATCTATTAATCAATTTTTCCTATGCTATAATGACTCTATGTTAAATTTCGACAAATCATGGGAGGCTCAGCATGGAAGAAACAATTTCATTGAAAGAAATCTTTGAGGTGCTCAAGAAGCGTCTCTTGCTTATTATAAGTCTAGCAGTCTTGGCAGGGGCAATCAGTGCCGGCGTTACATTCTTTTTGTTAACACCTACATATCAAACATCTGCTCAATTCATCGTTAGCCAGTCAGGGAATCAGTCAGAAAACACACCGTATGATTATAATGAAATACGATCTAATGTCGAACTCATTAATACATATAACGTTATTATTAAAAGTCCAAGAATCCTAGATCAGGTTGTTGATGAGTTAGGATTAAATATGACGGCATCATCGTTATCCAATAAGATTCAAGTCTCTAACGCAGAGCAGTCACAAGTGGTGAACGTCGACGTTACGGATACTAGCGCATCTCAAGCAGCTGCCATAGCAAACACCACAGTTGAAGTATTTAAAGAAGAAATACCTCAACTGATGAATGTAGATAACGTCAATGTATTAACGCGAGCCAATGTAGAAGGTGACCCATCACCTGTCAGTCCAAATCTGATGTTAAACATTGCAATCGCTGTGGTTGTCGGGTTGATGGTAGGAGTTGGTCTTGCTTTCTTACTTGAATACTTAGATACAACCATTAAAACGGAAGAGGATATTGAACAGACGTTAGGCCTGCCGATCATGGGAGTAGTATCAACCATCTCAGTTGACGATAATCCAGAGGATGGACGTTCTTCAAAAAAGTCTAAAGTATCAAACATCAGAGGTGAATCCGTTGGCACGTAAGAAAAATAAAACGATTCAAACAAGGGCCCGAAGCTTAATTGCAAACGAAGATCCGAAATCACCGGTAGCTGAGCAGTTCCGTACAATACGTACCAATCTGCAGTTTGCATCCATTGACAATGAGTTGGAAACACTGATGGTGACCTCAGCAAGTCCTGCAGAAGGGAAATCCATCACAACCGCGAATACAGCAGCTGTGTTTGCTCAACAAGGAAAGAAAGTCTTGCTTGTGGACGCAGACTTAAGAAAACCGACAATGCACTACACGTTCCGTGTAGATAATACGTACGGATTAAGCAACTATTTGGTAAGTTCACGTTCCGTCTTAGATCTAGTCAGGGAGAGTAATGTAGAGAATCTGGATTTGCTGCCTTGCGGTCCAATCCCACCTAATCCATCAGAGTTATTAGGATCAAAGAAGATGGAAAGATTCATAAAGGAAGCCAAGCAAACTTACGATATAATTATCTTTGACACACCGCCGGTATTGGCTGTAACCGATGCACCTGTATTATCAAGACTTGTGGATGGAGTTTTATTGGTGGTAAGAAGTAAGCAAACTGACCAGGAAGCGGCTGTTAAAGCTAAAGAACAATTGCTTCAATCAAGGGCGAATATCCTTGGGGCCGTTCTGAATGACCAGGATGTAAGAGCGAGCAACTATTATTATTATTATGGTAGATAAATAGAAAAAGAGCGCTCTCAAGCGTTCTTTTTTAGTACCTTTAGACCTTATATATACCATTAAATAGGAAAAGGTTTACATATTTATATTCATACAATAAGAATGATTAATTGGTAATTTTTATTAAAAAACCTTCAATTTATAGTAATTTACTGTTATAATTTTGATATTGAATAGAATTCGTACAAAAATAAAAGAATTCAATACGTATAGGTGTATAGGAATAAATGTAGGGGGTAGGTAATTTGATAGATATACATAGTCACATTTTACCTGGGGTCGATGATGGAGCCCAAACCATCGAAGAAAGTATGAAAATGGCGGAAGCTGCGGTAGCAGATGGTATTGATATGATCGTTGCTACACCTCACCATAAGAATGGAAGCTTTGACAATTATAAGCACAACATTATTATTCAAGTCGGTGAATTAAACCGACAGCTACAGCAGAGAAACATCCCATTAGAGGTACTTCCTGGGCAAGAAACGAGAGTGTTTGGAGAGTTTCTAAATGGTTTAGAAACCAATGAGATCCTTCCAATCAATGAAAAAACAAACTATGTATTTATAGAATTCCCTTCGGGGAACGTCCCGAGGTACGCCAGCCAATTGTTCTTTGATTTACAAATGGCTGAATATCAACCAATCATTGTTCATCCAGAGAGAAATAAACAGCTGATGGAACATCCAGATTTGCTGTATTCTTTTGTAAAACGAGGAGCCTTCACTCAACTGACAGCAGGAAGTGTGTGCGGCCACTTTGGAAGGAAGATAAAGAAATTCTCTCATCAGTTAATCGAGCACAACCTTGCTCATCTGATTGCGACAGACGCTCACAATACGTCAGCAAGAGGGTTTTGCTTAACAGATGCCTATGGAGAAGTAAGAAAAGAATTTGGTCTTGATATGGTGTATTTACTTTCAGAAAATGCCGAAGCAGTCGTTAATGGAAAGGTGCTGGGAGCAGAGCCTCCTGAACATATAAAGAAGGCGAAGATATTCGGATTATTTGGTTAGTGTAGTAGTGTAGGAGCTTTTGTGATTAGATCATAGAGCTCCTATATTTTTATAGCCATTTCAGAAATTTTTTCCATTTGTGGAATATTATAATTCAGGCAATCTTAAGTCATTCAAATTAGAGTTCTATTATATAATACGGCAAATATTCATAGTTAACATGACTTTTGACTTACTTTAAATTATTTCATCATAAAAATACGACATGAATCGTAAATATTAAGTAAAAAAACCTATATTTCCCCTTTATACCATTGGGAAATACTGCTATACTAATTAAAGTTACAAAAAGATTACAAATGTATAACGACGGTCGTAAAAAAATAGTGAATATTTGTTTAAACTGGATTATATAACCATATAAAAATAGTTTACTAGTTTAAAGTTGAATCAGTCACTCATTATAAGAAAGGAGAGGGTAAGACTTATGACAGCAGCCTATAGAAGAAGGTTACTGCTATTAATTGTCATCGATTCATTCATCGTGTCGTTTTCAATTTATATGTCCCATTTCTTTTTGAACCCTTATGTCGCCGTGTTTGATGGAATTATGGTTGTATCGGCACTCACTTTGCTGATTACCCACCATCTCTATTCAAGCCTGTTTGGCATGTACAAGAAGAAGTGGCGGTATGCGAGTACGGAAGAATTATTTGGAATTATATTTGTAGTCACTCTATCTATTTTATCTACAACAATCATACAATTACTTGCCTTTGGTACCATCTACGAGCGGGCGCTAACCATTACATGGATGCTACATATTTTGCTTATCGGCGGTGTGCGCTTTGCCTGGCAGTATTATAAAAGTTATGGATTAACCATCAATCCGAAATTCAAAAGAGCAAAAATCGTTACAAACAATCCGAATGCCAAACGAACGTTAATCATTGGGGCCGGATCAGCAGGCCGGATGCTCGCAAGACAAATGCGTACATCAAATGAAATGGAGACGGACGTTGTCGGTTTTCTAGATGATGATTTCACGATGCACCACCTTACGATAAGTGGTTTACCTGTGCTTGGTGATACGAATGATATTGAAAAGATTACTTCAAAGCACTCTATTAACCATATCGTCATTGCGATGCCATCTGTTAAGCGTGAACGGGTAAAAACTATTATTCAAGCTTCAAAGAATGTCGTTAAAGATGTACAGACTCTCCCTATGATCGAAGATATTGCCTTAGGGAATGTATCCGTGAATCAGATTCGTGATGTGCAGATCGAGGATTTGTTAGGACGCGAGCCTGTTGAACTTGATATCGATTCCATTGAGTCCGAAATAAAAGGTAGAACCATATTAGTTACGGGAGCAGGCGGATCCATAGGTTCAGAAATATGCCGTCAATTAGTTAAATTCAAGCCTGAACGCTTGGTTTTATTAGGACACGGAGAAAACAGCATTTATACGATTCATATGGAGCTGACTCAACTTGGGTTAGATACTGAACTAGTGCCTGTGATCGCTGATGTACAAGACCGTGACCGTATTTTTGAAGTCGTGAACCATTATGGACCTTCTTATATCTACCATGCAGCGGCCCATAAGCATGTGCCATTGATGGAAGTGAATCCGAAAGAAGCGATTAAGAATAATGTAATCGGCACCAAAAATGTTTCAGAAGCAGCGGACGCAGCTGGTGTAAAAACCTTTGTCCTTGTTTCTACTGATAAAGCTGTAAACCCACCGAACATTATGGGAGCAACAAAGCGGATTGCAGAAATGGTGATTCAGACACTCAGTAAAAGAAGTCAGACCAAGTTTGTTGCCGTAAGATTTGGAAATGTTCTAGGAAGCCGAGGTTCAGTAATCCCACTATTTAAGAAGCAAATTGCAAGCGGTGGGCCAGTTACGGTTACTCACCCTGATATGACTCGCTTTTTTATGACAATACCAGAGGCTTCTCGTCTAGTACTTCAAGCCGGGACGTTAGCAAGAGGTGGAGAAATTTTCGTTCTCGATATGGGTGAACCAGTAAAAATTGTGGATCTTGCAAGAAATTTAATTCATTTATCTGGTTTTAGTGAAGATGAGATTCCTATTAAGTTCGCAGGAATTCGACCAGGTGAAAAAATGTACGAAGAATTACTTGGAGAAGATGAAGTTTATAGTGAACCAATTTTCCCGAAAATCTTGATTGGAAAAACAGTAGAGTTTGACGAAGATTCTGTTAACAAACTAGTTAGAGAACATATGAATTATAGTCAAGAATTAGTTAAGCATTATGCTATTAACTTAGCGAACGCTGAAAGAAAACCGGAATTGTTAGCTAGATAGAAATGTAATACATGTACTTAAGGAACAATTCAACAATAGGAATATCCTAAAATCTTATTACTATTTAAATTAATTTCACACAACTGAATTAATTTAAAAAGGCCTCTTGAATCTTAATTAGTTTAAAGATTGGCAATTCTAGTGTGGTGAAATTTTAAAAATTGCACATTAACTTAAAAAGTGAGGAAAGTATTATGTTAGATACAGGTAATAGAAACATTCCTTTTTCTCCTCCAGATATTGGTGAGGAAGAAATGGATGAAGTCATAAAAGCGATGAGATCTGGGTGGATTACAACAGGACCTAGAACTAAGGAATTTGAAAAGGAAATTGCACATTATGTTGGGGTCAACAAGGCTGTATGTCTTAACTCAGCTACTTCTGCTATGGAGCTTACCCTTCGTATTTTAGGTATTGGTCCTGGGGATGAAGTTATTACTTCAGCCTATACATATACTGCAACTGCTTCAGTTATTAACCACGTGGGTGCCAAAGTTGTACTTGTGGATACAGCTCCTAATTCTTTTGAAATGGATTATTCTAAATTAGAAGGTGCTATTACTGAAAACACAAAGGCAATTATACCTGTTGATATTGCTGGTGTAATGTGTGATTATGAAAAGCTATTTGAAGCTGTAGAACGCAAGAAAGAATTATTTAAGGCAAAGAATAAGCTACAAGATCTCTATAGTAGAGTAATAATAATGACTGATGCTGCTCATGCTTTTGGAGCAGAGAGATACGGCCGAAAATGCGGGCAGGTAGCCGACTTTACTTGTTACTCTTTTCATGCAGTTAAAAATTTAACTACTGCAGAAGGTGGAGCTGTAGTTTGGAGAGATAGGGAAGATTTAGATGATGAGTGGTTATACAAACAATACATGTTGTACAGTCTTCACGGACAGTCTAAGGATGCTCTTTCAAAAACTAAAAAAGGGTCTTGGGAATATGATATTGTCTATCCAGCGTATAAGTGCAACATGACGGATATAACTGCTGCTATAGGCTTAAAGCAATTAGCTAAATATAATCAATCTTTGCAAAGACGTAGAGAAATAATAAGGAAATATAATGATGGATTCTCAGATACTAAAACTCAAACAATATGTCATGAGAGTAAAAACCATTCTTCTTCTAGTCATCTATATCTACTAAGAATACCTGGTATTGATGAACTGGAAAGAAACAGTTTGATTGCAAGGATGGCTGAATTAGGAGTTACTTGTAACGTTCATTACAAACCATTGCCAATGTTTACAGCGTATAAAAACTTAGGGTTCGATATTAAAGACTATCCTAACGCTTATAATGTTTACAAAAATGAAATAACTCTCCCATTACACACCTTATTAAGTGATGAGGACGTCGATTACATTATAGTTTGCCTAAAAAAATTGCTGACGAAAACTGTAAACAAGGGTTGAGGTTAAAAATGTATAAAATAGCATTAAAAAGAGTATTCGATCTTCTTATAGCACTAATAATATTTCCGATATTGTTAATAATTCTGATAATTTTAGGTCCAATAATCTATTTTCAAGATAAAGGAACAATTTTTTATAATGCACCTCGACTTGGAAAAGATGGTAAAAAATTTATAATGTACAAACTTCGCTCTATGAAGTTGAATGCACCAGACCTAAGAAACGAGGATGGGTCTACTTTTAATTCTGAAGATGACCCTCGATTAACTAAGATTGGAAAATTCATTAGAAAAACTAGCTTGGATGAAACACCGCAACTTATAAATATCTTAAAAGGAGACATGAGTATTATTGGACCAAGACCTGATTTGCCTGAACATTTTGCTTTATATAAAGGAAATGAAAGTAGAAAATTAGAGATCAGACCTGGTGTAACAGGTTACAATCAAGCTTATTTTAGGAATACAATCCCATGGAAAGAAAGAATTCAAAACGATATTTATTATATTGATCATTTATCATGGTGGCTCGATATTAAAATTTTCTTTAGAACAGCTAAATCTGTTTTAAAGCGTGAAGATGTATATGTATCAAAAGAGAAAACAAAATTGAACTAATTAGGTGATTTTATGGAAAAGGTATTAACCGATGCTTTTACTATTTATCCATTGGAGTGGGACACAAATTTCTTTGGGTTACATTGCGCCAAAGCAATTTTGCATAAACCATTAAATAAACAACAATGGGCAAAACTGAAAATTGAAATGGAACGTTTCGAATTTATATCTATAGAAAATCGAAATTCAGAACCAAAGAATATGCAAATTATAGGTAGGGAAACATCTGCTTTTGTGGCTGACACGAATATCCAATTTTCAAAAAGCATTACATACCCAGAATGGAGTTCCACTACCGAAAATATAACCATCCAAAACAGAATGAAGAAAAATAATCGGATTCTAGAAATAGCAGAGTATAAATACTCGAAATTTTTAGAAGATCCTGAGCTAGCTAAACGTGGTGGAGACCAAGTTTATGAACAATGGCTGTTAAATTCTTTTGAGAAAACGGATAAATTTTTTGCTGTTTTTAAGGACAATAAAGGTGTAGTAAATGGATTTTTGTTGTATTCGTATTCCGATAATGCTTGTGTAATTGAACTTATTGGTGTTTCAACCAATTCTTTTAATGCGGGTATCGGTACGAAACTTTTTAAAACAGTCGAGACTAAAGCTTATGAAAATAGTATTAAAACAATAAAGGTTGGTACACAGATCAGAAACACAAATGCTATTAATTTTTATCATAAGGTCGGTTGTGTCCAGCAAGCTACTAATCAAATATATCACCTTTGGAATATAGACAAACTTAAAAATGGGGAGATTGATTAAAAGTGAAGGTTCTATACATAGCTACTTCGTTTCCTGAACCTAACAAGGGTGCAACTATTTATACGGATTTAGCTGAAACCATTAAAGAAGCTGGACACGATATTACTGTAGCTGTGGCTGAACAAGCTCGTAATAAAAAGAATACCGAGTTAAACATAGAACGTGGTATTGAAGTTCTCAGAGTAGTTACCGGCAACTACTACGATGTAAGCTTAATAGAAAAAGGTGTGACCACTCTTAAGATTCCTGTATTAATGAAAAAAGGTATTGCTAAGTATTTGGGAGAGAAAGAGTTTGATTTCATATTATTTGAAGCTCCTCCAGTAACAAATGCAGCTGTAGTATCTTGGGCGAAGAGTAAATTTAACTGTGAAGCGTATTTAATGCTAAAAGATATATTCCCCCAGAATGCAGTAGACTTAGGAATTATGAAGAAAAATAGTTTATTATACAAATATTTTGAAGGTAAAGAAAAAAAACTTTATCGCACAGCAGACAAGGTCGGATGTATGTCACCAGCTAATCAAAAATATATTTTAAGCCATAATCCCTGGTTAGATCAAAAAAAAGTTGAAATATTTCCGAACACTAAAAAGCTTACTACTGATATAAAATCAAATGGTTTTCCAATGCGAAAACAACTTGGAATCCCAGATGATTCCGTTGTTTTTTTGTTTGGTGGAAATATGGGAAAGCCTCAGTATATTGAAGTTCTATGTAAAACTATTAAAGAATGTAGGGATGAGCAAGACATATTCTTTTTATTTGTTGGAAGAGGTACAGATCGTTATAAGTTGGAAGAAACGATAGAAGATTACGATATAAAAAATGCACTATTAATTGAAAATTTACCTAGGGAAGAATATGAACAAATAACTAAAGAGTGTGATGTAGGATTAATAGTTTTAGACCCAGGATTTACCATACCAAATTATCCCTCACGTATATTGTCTTATTTGGAATACGCAAAACCTGTTTTAGCTGTTACAGACAAAGTAACGGATCTAAGAGATTTAATTGAAAGTTGTAAATGTGGTGAATGGGTTTGGTCAGGTGAAAGTGATCAGGTAATAAAAAAGGTTAAAGAAATTTCCAAAAGGAATGATTTGGAAACTATGGGTGAAAACGGTAGGAGTTATGTTTTAGATAACCTTAAGGTCGAAAAATCCCTTCAAATTTTAGAAAATCACTACTATTAACTAAAAAGTGAGGTAAGCAGATATGTTTAAAGATAAAACTCTTCTTATTACTGGAGGAACAGGTTCTTTTGGAAATGCTGTTATGGAGAGATTCTTAGACACTGATATAAAAGAAATACGTATTTTTTCCCGTGATGAAAAAAAACAAGAAGATATGCGTAAATTGTATAAAAATGAAAAACTTAAGTTTTACCTTGGTGATGTACGAGATTTGAACAGTGTTAAAAATGCAATGTATGGAGTGGATTATATTTTTCATGCTGCGGCATTAAAACAGGTCCCTTCTTGTGAGTTTTTCCCTTTAGAAGCAGTAAAAACAAATGTTATAGGAACAGAAAATGTTTTAACTGGCGCAATTGAGACTAATGTAAAAAAAGTGGTTTGTTTATCAACAGATAAGGCTGCTTATCCTATTAATGCGATGGGAATTTCTAAAGCAATGATGGAAAAAGTTTTTGTGGCAAAAGCTAAAACAGTAGATTCTGATAGAACTTTAATATGCGGTACTCGCTATGGAAATGTAATGGCTTCAAGAGGTTCTGTAATACCACTATTTATCGAACAAATTAAAAGTGGCCAGCCTATTACGGTTACAGATCCTAATATGACCCGGTTTTTAATGAGCCTTGAGGAAGCTGTAGAATTAGTTGTTTTTGCCTTTCAAAATGGGGAGGCTGGAGACATTATGGTTCAGAAATCTCCTGCTTCTACCATTCGTGATTTAGCTCAGGCTCTTAAGGAATTATTCCAGGCAGAAAACGAGATTAAAATAATTGGTACCAGGCATGGAGAGAAACTTTATGAAACTTTACTCACTAGAGAAGAACACGTGGTTGCGCGAGATTTAGGTAATTATTACAAAGTTCCCGCGGACAAAAGAGATTTGAATTATGACAAGTATTTTGTTGAGGGAGATGAAAACCTTTCTTATACTGAAGAGTATAATTCTCATAACACTCAACGGTTAAACATTGAAGAAGTAAAGAAACGGTTATTAAGTTTGGATTATGTGAGAGAAGAATTAAAGGATTTGATTAAAGTATGAATATTTTAGTTACTGGAGCAGAAGGTTTTATTGGTAAAAACTTAGTTGCAGAATTATATAACCAGGGTTATAAAAATATCTTTCAATACACTCGTAAAACAAGTAAAGAGTTATTGGATGACTATTGCCAAAAAGCAGACTTTGTCTTTCACCTTGCTGGAGTAAATCGACCTATTAATAAATCCGAATTTATGAGTGGGAACTATGGTTTTACTTCTGAATTAATTATCCTATTAAAAAAACATCAAAATACTTGTCCAATTTTAACTACCTCTTCAATACAAGCTGAATTAGAAAATCCATATGGTATTAGCAAAAAAGCAGGAGAAAATGTTCTATTTCATTATGAGAAAGACACTGGAGCGAACGTATTAATTTATCGTCTGCCTAACGTATTCGGCAAATGGTGTAAACCAAATTATAATAGTGTTGTTGCCACATTTTGTCACAATATTGCACATGATCATCCAATACAAGTAAAGGATCCAAACAGAATGTTAAATCTAGTTTATATAGATGATGTTATAAACGAATTGATTGATGCACTAAATGGTCGTGAAACAGCTCATGGAGATTTTTGTAAGGTCCCTATAGAACATGAAAAAACTTTAGGGGAAATTGCAGAACTTACTTACTCTTTCAAGCAATGTCGCAAAGATAAATCAATACCTGATATGTCTGATCCATTTATAAAGAAATTATATAGTACATATCTAAGCTACATTCCCAAGAATCAGTTTAGCTATGATTTAAAAATGAATATTGATGATAGGGGATCGTTTACTGAATTTATAAGAACTATAGATACAGGACAGGTGTCGGTAAATGTATCAAAGCCAGGAATAACAAAAGGTAATCATTGGCACCACACGAAAAATGAAAAGTTTCTTGTAGTAAGTGGCAGGGGTGTTATCAGGTTTAGAAAGTATGGATCTGAAGAGATTATAGAATACTTTGTTAGTGGTGACAAAATGGAAGTAGTAGATATTCCAACAGGTTACACACATAATATCGAAAATATTGGTAATACAGATATGGTCACTATTATGTGGGCTAATGAAATGTTTGATAAAGATAACCCGGATACATATCACTTGGAGGTGTAAGCATTGGAAAAAATGAAAGTAATGACCATTGTAGGTACAAGACCAGAAATTATTAGACTTTCAGAAACTATAAAAGCTTGCGATAAATATTTTAATCATACCTTGGTACATACTGGACAAAATTGGGATTTTACATTAAATGAAGTTTTCTTCAAGGAGTTTGGATTAAGAGAGCCAGATTATTTTTTAGATGTGGTGGGAGAAAATTTAGGTCACACTATGGGAAATATTATTTCCGAATCCTACAATATTTTGAGCAAAGTTAAGCCAGATGCTTTGTTAATTTTAGGTGATACAAATAGTTGTTTAAGTGCTCTCTCTGCAAAAAGGTTAAAGATCCCTACTTTTCATATGGAAGCTGGGAATCGATGTTTTGATCAAAATGTACCTGAGGAGATTAATCGAAAATTAGTAGATCACATTTCAGACGTGAATTTGGCATATACGGAGCATAGTAGGAGATATTTGTTGTCAGAGGGTATCAAGAAAGATTACGTTTTTGTAACTGGTTCTCCTATGCAAGAAGTGCTTTCAAAGAATATAGAAAAAATAAATCAAAGTAGCGTTTTAAATAAGCTTGGAATTGAAGAGGAAAATTATATTCTTGTTTCGGCTCACAGAGAAGAGAACATTGACAATGAAAAGAATTTCTTCTCTCTAATGAATTCAATAAATAATATAGCAGAAACATATAATCTACCAGTCATTTACTCCACTCATCCAAGAAGTTGGAATAAAATCGATGAAAGAGATTTTAAGTTTCATCCATTAGTTAGCAAATTGAAACCCTTCGGGTTCTTCGATTACAATAAATTACAAAAAAGCTCCTTTGTAACATTATCTGACAGCGGTACATTGTCTGAAGAATCTGCAATACTAAACTTCCCTGGTGTATTAATACGAACTTCTACTGAAAGGCCTGAAGTATTAGATAAAGGTACTGTGGTAATAGGGGGGATAACTGAAGAAGAAATCTTACAATCGGTAGAAACAAGTAGAGCCATTAAGAAAAATAAAGAAAAATCTATAATTGCAAATGATTATATTGATGATAATGTTTCTATAAAAGTAATAAAACTAATACAAAGCTATACAAAGATAATTAATAGAAACATATGGAGAAAATAAAATTTATAATTTTATTTAAATAGGTTTAAAAAAATATCAAAGGCGGTTTCATAAAATTGTATTTGCATCCTTTACTAGAATTGTGTGTTAGAAGTGTGTATTTTGGATTAAACATTCAATCTATAATAGCTAGAAAAAAAAGTAATAAAACTAGCAATCACAGTAAAATAAGTATTAAACAATTAAAAGAACAAATGGTTGAATTTGGCATCAATGAAGGTGATACAATTTTAGTGCATTCTTCATTTAGACATTTTAAGGAGAATGCCGAAGAAGTAGTGCAATTTCTTAAGGATTTCATTGGGCCAAGTGGAAATATATTAATGCCCACTCATCCAAAACTTACAAAAAAAGATGGCTATTTATTTTATGATAGAGAATCCTCTCCCTCAACTGTTGGATATTTAACAGAAACTTTTAGAAAATCCAATAATGTCTATAGAAGTAAACATCCCTTTTCTTCAATAGCTGCTTGGGGAAAGGATGTGGAGTATCTTCTGAAGGATAATTTAACTTTAAACAATCCTCTACCACATGGAGTAAATTCACCATATTATAAAATGGCAAAGTTAAACGGGAAGGTACTATGTATTGGCGTAGCAGCGATACGGAGAGGTACTATTAGACACACAGCGGAGGAGGTACTTGATGATGAATATTTAGTAAAAAACCTATTCAATAATTACAAAGTTATAGTAAGAGACAAAAAAGATGAAAATATATATAAAGTTAGAGCATTGAATATATCTAAATCGCAAATATTCATTGCGAAATCAAAAATAGAAAAAGATTGGATCAAAAACGGAATATTAAAAAAAAGTGTTATTGATAATGTAGAAGTGGAATATATGAATGCTCAAAAATGTGTGGAATTCATGATACAAGAAGCTAAAAAAGGAAATACATGCTATCCATATGCACCAAAGAGGAAGTTGGATAAGAATGTTTAAGATAAATTTAGATAAGAATATATTTTATCATAGCTTTTACAAAGGTAAAATATGGGCTTCAAAAAACAGAGATGTTATTTGTAGTAACGATTATGGAAAGTCCTGGCGTAAAATATTAACTGTCAGTGAATTACCATTCTTAAGTAGGAGCAAATTATATAATCGTTTAACTAGAAATGGTATATCTAACATTATTAATATTAGGGATGACTTGTTTGCAGTTATAATAAAAAAACGAATTCTTTTATATCAAAACGAATCATTATTAAAAAGTTTTAAAATTGAACGGGGAAGCCGTCCAATAAGACAATGTATTTTGAACTACGATGGTAATTTAATTTATGGAGATTACTGGAATAATGAAAATAGAGAACCAGCAAACATTAATATAATAAATACACGTACAATGGAAAGAACTTTTTTGAAAACTATTTATAATGTGAGACATATTCATTTTATTCAACAATCTAAGTATGACTCAAATCAATTTTACATTGGCACAGGAGATGAAGATAATGAATGTATAATATTAACTCTAAATATAAAAAGCAATGAGCTGATAAGATTAGGAGGGGGAAGTCAGGATTGGAGAGCAGTTAGTGTACTGCAAAAAGACAATTATTTATACTGGGGGACTGATGCGCCAAATGATCAAAATTATATTTTTCAATATGATCTTGAAAAAAAGAGGATTTCTAAGGTTCAACCAGTCGCTGGTCCTGTTTTCTATTCCGCTGAAAGTTCAAAAGGGGTTATGATGTTAGCATCTATAGTTGAATATAGAGGTGTACACAAATCAATAATTTATATCTCAAAAGATGGTACTGAATGGACAGAGTTAATGGAATTTGAGAAAGATATATTTCCATTATATTTGTTTGGCTTCGGCGTGGTCGATTTTATACAGGGGCAAGAAAAATTAGAAGAAATTTACATCAATACACATGGGTTGAAGTAAGTTTTTAATACTAGAGAGGATCTTTAAATTGAAGAAAATTTGCATTTTAAGTACAGTTAATTTTAAACATATGACTATGCTTAGTGTATATACGGATTTCTTAGATAAAAATAACATTGAATATGATGTGATCCACATAGATAAATATGGTGAAAATGAATCAAATAATGCTACAAACGTGTATAGTTATCCTATTAAAGTCAATAGGAATTGGTCAAAGGCTAGAAAAGTAAAGGAATATTACGGTTTTAAAAAATTTGCCAAAAAAATAATTAACAAAAAACAATATGACTTTATTATTGTGTGGAATAGTTTTACAGCCTTTATGTTTGCTGACTATCTATCTCTTAAATTCAAAGGCAAATATAGTATAAATATAAGAGATTATAATAAAGAAAATTTATTGCCCATCTACTTAATAATGAAGGCCGTGATAAAATTTTCTGCATTTACAACCATTTCATCGGAAGGGTTTAAGAATTTTCTTCCACCATATAAATATGTAAATGTATATAGTTATAATCAATCAATGCTTGAGCAAACAAACCCTAGAACACAGCTAAGAAAAGTTAATCAACCATTAAGAATTTCTTTTATAGGCTATGTAAGATTTTTTGATAACGACAAAAAGGTAATTGATGAATTAGGAAATGATAACAGATTTATAGTTCAGTACTTTGGTGAAGGAGCTGAAAGGCTAAAAGAATATGCCCAGGATAAAGGTTATAGTAACGTGATATGCAAAGGAAGGTTCGATACTAAAGAAACTTCAAAGTTACTTGAAAAGACAGATATAATAAACAATTTATATGGTACAGGAACTCCAGGCTTAAGAACTGCATTATCAATAAAATTGTATTATGCAATTTATTTGAGAATTCCAATTTTAGTATATAAAGGTACATATATGGATGAAATCTCTAAGAACTATAACATTAATATTACAATCGAAGATCAATATTTTCAGAGTATGGGGGATGAAATCTATAATACCTATCACAATATTCAATTTAATAAGTTAGATCAAGGGTGTAAAGACTATATTGAAGTAATTAAAGAGAATCAATCACATTTTAGAAGAATAATGAAAAGTTATTTGATCTAAGATAAAATTCGAACAGTATAAAAAGCTATTCGATATTATTATATTCTAAACTGAAGATACGAGGTAAAATATGAAAAGAATACTCTTCATTTTTTTATTTTTTAGTTCCATTACTACTTGTATTATTTCTTGGTTATTAAATAATGATTCTCAATATATATTAATGCCTTTTTTACCAATTAGCTACCTAATGGTGTACATATTATTTCTTAACAGAGCGATATTTGAGTATAAATCGATTGTCGCAGTAATTTTCTCAATTTTAAGTTTTTTTAGATACATTATTCTACCCTTGTGCATTACATTAACAAATAGTTATGGGATAAATTACATTAATATTGCTAATGATTCTTATTATCATAATGGATTTATGCTTATGATTTATGAGATTGTTGTTATTTGCATTGTTATTTACCTTTATACAAGTAAGCAAAAAAATAAATTTAAGAATTATAGATCAAACCTTAAACTTACAGGTTCAATTTATATTTATATATTATTAATAATGGTGGCTTTTTTATTGTATATTATCTATCCAGGTGCTAATAACTTATTATCCTTTTTCAATATTGAAAGTACAGGCTCAAGTAGGATTGAAGAAGACCTTTCAACGACCGCGATGATTGTAAGGCAAATTTTAATTTCTGCGACGATTTTTGGTTACGTACTTTGTTTAAACTATTTGTATAGCGAATATAAAAGAAATAATTCGGTAATTTATGTTTATGCTTCTATTTTTATTTCGTTAATCCAAGTCTCCATTATTATAGGTGAAAGAAGATCTTTTCAGTTGTACACGACATTTGCTGTGTTATTTTTACTATTAACCTTGTATAAAAAGCATAAGAAGAAGATAGCAATATGGGTATTGGTAACTGCTGGTACAGTACTAATTGGTATGAGTATTTACAAGTTTTTCTATGCTTTTGAATACGATTCATATATTGAAGCGATTATGAAAAGCAACTCTCAATCATCTGATATAGCAAATTATTTACAATTATATTTATTGGGACCACAAAATATTGCAAAATCAATAGAGTTTACAGCAAATATAAGTCCCTCCATTTCAAATTTATTTTATGATGTTAGTAGATCTATTTTAGGTATAAGCTTCTTAGTAAAAGATATTGGTATGCCAACTTCAACAAATCTATTTAATACCTATATCTACGGAGGGTTAACAAGCACTGGTCATATAATATCGAGTATAGGTTATGGATATATGTATTTTGGATATATTTTAGCTCCATTTTTTTCTGCAACTATTATTGTATTCGCATTATTTATTGAAACAAAATTAAAGAACACATCTTCATTTGAATATGCTTACTTATTAGCATATATCTTAATTAGATCAATCTTAGGAGTCTTTACAGCTATTACAGCATTATTAAATGTGGTTTCATTAATGTTAATAAGTGTTGGTTTAGTATATTTCAGCGCGAGGGTTACCAAAGTTCTATTATTAAAACAGAGAAACAATAATTGGCGAATTAGGAGGGAAAATATATATGATTAGAAAATTATTGAAGATTAATTTATTCAAAAAGATTTTTATTGCAGTCAATAAAGTCTTGTTATCCCCTTTTTTTAATACAAGATACCTCAAAGGATATTATTTCGAAAAAAAATCTATGGGATGGTTATGGGCTTGGAAATCAATCCCCTTTAAATTGGTTGGTGTAAATACTAACATTCCATGGCCTGCGTCCCATAATATAAGAATTCATAAGGCAGAAAATATGATATTTTCTCCAAGTTCTATAAATATATTTCAATCTCCAGGCTGTTATTATAATAATTTTTCAGCAAAAATAGTAATTGGAGAAGGAGTTTATATAGCTCCTAATGTAGGGATAATAACTGCTAATCATGATGTGAACAATTTAGATAAACACATGCCAGGGGAGGATGTTATTATCAATAAGGATACTTGGATAGGTATGAACAGTGTTATTTTACCAGGAGTTATATTAGGTGAAAAAACTATCGTTGGAGCTGGTTCAGTAGTAACTAAAAGTTTTCCAGAGGGTAATTGTGTAATTGCAGGCAACCCTGCGAAGGTAATAAAGAAACTTTAACAATAAAAATATAAGTAGGTTATTCATATGTTAGAAAGATTTCTAAATAATAAGTATCTAAAAAATGTAACAGTAATGTTCTCTGGAGCCATCATTTCACAAATAATGACAGTCCTTATTTCTCCTTTATTAACTAGAATATACACTCCCGGAGAATTAGGACAATTCACTATATTTTTGACTATATGTACCTTGATATTACCGATACTAAATGCTAGATATGATTTACTTATTGTTAGTGTAAAAGATAGAATAGAAGCAAATACGTTGGTAACTCTCAGTTTCATTATTAGTTTAGTAATTTTATCTCTAGTAAGTATTACTATTATAATAATAAATATTTTTACTTACGATATTTTTGGAATAAATATAATATACCTTTATTTCTTAATACCATTTATTTTAATAGGGTCAATGAATAATATATTAAAAAGCTACATGAATAGGTTGGAACATTATCACCTCATGTCAAAAGTATTAGTCATGAGGTCAAGTACACAAGCTGTTATGCAAATCGCTTTTGGGGCACTTAGCTTTAATGTAATAGGACTTATCATCGCATACGTTGTATCATATTTTAGTGGTTTCATAATTCAAATAAAAATGTTTTTAAGACATTATAAAATAAGTTCAGTAAAGTTATTTGAAACATTTGTTAATTATAAAAACCAAATACTTTTTTCAACTCCTTCAATTTTTATAAATGGTCTCTCTTATTCTATAATAATATTTCTAATTTCTAATTTATATAGCCCATATGAGGTTGGAATGTATTCAATAACAGTTCGAGTCTTAGGGTTACCGTTGACTTTTATATCTCTTAGCTTTTCCAGAGTATTTTTTGAAAAAGCAGCTAGAGATTACAATAGTAAGGGGGAATTTAAGAATTTGTTGCAAAAGACAACTCTAGTTTTATTAGTAATATCTATTCCGGTTTTTATTCTCCTTACATTTATTTCCCCATCATTATTCCCACTTATATTTGGAGAACAATGGGTTGATGCTGGAATTTATGTTTCATTTTTAGCTCCAATGTATGCTATTAGGTTAATAGTATCCACTGTTTCATTATCAATAATTATTATTTCGAAGCAGAAAGTTGAACTCTTATTACAAACGTGTTTTGTTGTAAGTTGTGTGGTAGTTTATTTTATAACGAATGCTTTTGATTTTGACATTACTTTGTTCCTTAGCTTGATTTCATTTACTTTCAGTTTAAATTATATTGTTTTTTACATATATTTATATAAAAATAGTGTTTCAAAAAATCATCCCCAAAATGATTAATAATCATTTCAAATCAATTACTGATACTTTATCATAGGTTTTATTCACTAATCTCAATCAATAAATCTTAAATAATACTCATTAACCTCCATATGCGAGTTTTATTACTTCAAAAAGAAATCTGAAAAATATATATATATATATCCATGCCTGACCCCCACTGCGGTAGTGTGTTAAAGGTCGGCATGGTATCAACGTTTTACAGCTGATACCATGCTTCTTTTATAAACTATATATGTGTAAATGTTCATATACACATATTAAATTTCAATATTTATGAACTGGGAGGACCTTCTTTAATCATTGATAGAATTTTTTTTATGGCTTCATTTTTTGTAGGGGCTTCTGTCTTGAAATGGGTTTGTTTCCATGTTGTCATGGCCAGGGTAGGATTTTGGCCGAGGAGTTCAATATAAAGGATAGAATTTGAAATAGGGAGGAGGAGGTAGTCTTTTTTAAGAGAATCAGTCATCCAACTCCACCCCTGTGTTTGTCATGTCTATGGTAGGGATTAACTGCTTCGGGTGGACTTCCAGGGCATGAGCCAAGTAGTAGAAATTTGTTATAGAAGGATTTCTCCGGCCTCTTTCAATTCCACTAATATAAGTAGGGTGCATGTCTGCTCTATAAGCAAGTTCTTCTTGGGAAAGTCCCTGTTTCATTCGTAGATCTCTTAATTGTTTTCCGACGGTTTTTTGAATGAGTTTTCGAGGTATTGGTTTCATATAAAAATCATCGTATGGATCGGTTAGAACAACCATAGACGATGAGTCAAGTATCAATGTTATTTATGTGTCGTTATTTAGAAAAAGGTAACCGAAAAACGTATGAAATGGGAGGGCTTAAAGGCAGAGTCTTTTTTCATGTTCTTTTTTCCTTGCGCATACCAATTAAATTTCCTTTGGAAAAGAGAGTACTATTGAGTTAATAGATTTGTCTGAGAATTTACGTTGTAGTTTCAAAGGATTCTAGATATAATAACATATTGTAGAAATTTGTTTACTATATGGAGTGAAAAGAATAATGAGCCGATTATCAAAGCATAAAAAGAAAAAGGGGAAATGGTGGAAAATACCTCTGCTGCTAGTAGCACTAATCATAGTTGCGGGCGGTGTCTATGTGTATACCGTTTATAGTGGTGCAAAAAACACAGTCGATAAAAAAATGCATGAAGAAGTAGCATCTATTGATCATGAAGTGACAAATAAGAAAATAAAAGAGCAAAAGCCACTGAATATTCTTCTTCTTGGGGTTGATGAAAGAAGTGGGGACCGTGGTCGTTCAGACGCTCTAATGGTATTATCGTTAGATCCTGAAAATAATAGAAGTCAGTTAGTAAGTATCCCACGTGATACGAGGACTGAATTGGTTGGTGATGCTCCAGAGGCAGGTAGGTTAGATAAAATTAATCATGCTTACGCATTTGGCGGGACTGATATGTCTATTAATACGGTGGAAAACTTACTGGATATACAACTAGATTACTATGTTCGTTTGAATATGGAAGGTTTAACTGAAATGGTTGATGCTGTAGGTGGAATTACTGTCAACAATAAGATTGACTGGTATGATGAAGGGTATTATAAGAAAGGATATCATTATCAAAAAGGTGATATTCAGTTAAACGGTGAGAAGGCTATAGGATACGTACGGATGAGATATAAGGATCCGAACGGTGATTTTGGTAGAAATGAACGTCAACGGCAAGTAATTAAAGGAATTATTGACAAAGGCGCAAGCATAGGATCTGTAAATAAAATTGGTAATGTAATGGACGTGCTAGGTAATAATGTGACGACCAATCTGGATTTTAATACGATGAAGGATTTAATGCTGAACTATCGTAGTGCGCAGCAAAACATGACAACGTATCAAATGACAGGTTCAGGAACGAAGATTAATGGAGTCTATTATTTGCAGGTCTCTGATCAAGAGATCCAAGAGGTTCATAATAAGATTAAAGAATATAGTTCATAAACGAATGAAAAAGCTGACTCCCGGAGTCAGCTTTTTTTATGAAGGAAAAAATATAGAGCCCTTGAAAGAGAAAAACATTAAAAGGATGAGTCTGAATGTTCTTTCAGGAACCACTTGATAATTCAAAAGCGGGGTCAACAGGACTTTTCCATAGGGGAGGATTACAAAGTGCATTAAAGGTCCGTTTAAGGTTAGTAGAATCTCTTTTATAAAATATTGTTTGAGTAGTCATTACGAGGGGTATAGACACCTTGAACTCATAAATAAATACAAAAGTCGTCATTTTTCAACACAGGCTGTAGAAGAAAAACCAGTTTGTTGAGTAGCTGTTCACCTGATCGTTAATAGTAAATACACAGAAAGTAGGGAAAAACTATGAGAGAAGATATGATTCAAGTGTTAGATCAAAGAGATTATCTTGTGAAAGAAAACAAGAGGCTGCAAGAAGAGTTGGAACAAGAGCGTATGAAGGTTTCTTTATTAAAACAGGAACAAAAGCTAAATCCGGAAATTCTGGAAACACAACCTCTTGGTAAAGTGGGCGTGTAAAATAGGTAAGGTTCAAGACTCAAATGATCGAAGGTGTACCCCTCGACATTTGAGTCTTTTTTATGAGAAATTATGATAAAGTAAACTAAATAATATTGTACATGGGAGAGGTTCTATTCTACCTTGATCCTGTAGTTCTGTATTCCTCCAGGGTGACATTTTTCACAGCGGCAAAGAAAATGACGGTATTCTCCAGAAAAGGTGACACCAGGGTTATAGTTCAATCAATGTGAGGACGATATTTTTTACAATTCATTTGTTATGTAAGTCTATATCTAGAACTCTGTTCATTTATTGCTAGATTCTATTAGTAAAGGAGATGGGAAGTTGGATACAGATCGCAAAAGGAAACAGGATAAACGTTTTAAGATTGCTAACCGCGAAGCCCTAATTGGAATCGGTTTAGCTGTGTTCAATTTTATCTGGTGGTTTGCCTTCGCCTACGGCCTTGGCGACCGATCACCTGAAAACTATACATATGTCTTTGGTCTTCCCGCATGGTTCTTTTACAGCTGTGTGCTCGGATTTATTGTGATGGTTTTACTTGTTATTTTAGTGGTGAAAGTATGGTTTGTCGAAGTGCCTTTTGATGAGGAAGAAGGTGAACAGTCATGAACCTAAGTGTTGTGATTTCCCTGTTCATTTTCCTCGTCATCATTTTCATGGTTGGTTTTTGGTCAAGCCGATCATTAAGAAACACAACGGAAGAAACTTTTTTACAAGAGTATTTCCTGGGAGGTCGTCGGTTAGGAGGATTCATCCTTGCCATGACGATGATCGCTACTTATGGAAGTGCCAGCAGTTTTATTGGCGGTCCTGGAGTGGCCTACACGCAAGGACTTGGCTGGGTGCTCCTGTCCATGTCACAAGTGGTGACAGGTTACTTTGTGTTAATGATTCTTGGGAAGAAATTTGCCATTATGGCACGCCGGTATAATGCGGTTACGCTGATCGACTTCTTAAAAGGGCGTTATCAAAGCAAGTGGGTAGTGCTTACTGCAGCCTTCAGTATTATAGTCTTCCTTTTCTCAGCCATGGCAGCCCAATGGGTGGGTGGTGCCAGGTTGATTGAGTCTCTGACAGGCTTTCATTATACGACGGCATTATCCATCTTTGCTGTATCGGTCCTTGTGTATGTTATTATCGGTGGATTCAGAGCGGTGGCTTTAACCGATACTGTCCAGGGAGTGGTCATGTTTGGCGGAACACTCATCCTGTTAATAGCGACGATTATCGCAGGTGGAGGAATTGGGAGTATCATGGCAGATTTAACGGCTGAAAATCCCAACTTAGTTACTCCTTATGGCGCAGATGGAGGGTTAAGCCCAACCTATGTATCTTCTTTCTGGATTCTCGTTGGTGTAGCAGTCGTCGGTTTGCCGCAAGTCACGGTTCGTGCGATGTCTTATAAGAGTTCACGGTCTATGCACCGGGCGCTTATAATCGGAACAATTGTCGTTGGGTTCATTATGTTGAACATGCACTTAATTGGTGTATTCGCCCGCCCGATTTTACCTGGTATTGAAGTAGGAGATAAAGTGATGCCGTTGATCGCTCAAGAGGTTTTGCCACCATGGCTGGCCGGGATTGTACTGGCTGCGCCTATGGCCGCGATCATGTCAACGGTAGACTCCCTGCTGCTGCTTGTCAGTTCTGCGGTTGTGAAGGATGTTTATTTGAATTACATCAAGCCGGATGCCTCAAACAGGATAGTTAAGAGAATGAGTTTCGGTGTGACGGCGATTCTTGGAATTCTAGTATTTTTAATGGCCTTGAGCCCTCCTGATTTACTTATATGGCTTAATTTGTTCGCTTTTGGAGGTCTTGAAGCTACATTTATTTGGCCGGTTGTTCTTGGACTTTATTGGCAAGCGGGGAATAAGTATGGCGCATTAGCCTCGATGGTGGTCGGTATTGTCTCTTATATCGTGGTGGATCAGTTTTACCCTAATTTATTCGGTATGCATAATGTAGTTATGCCTATCATTTTATCATTCGTGGCTTTTATAACTGTAAGTCTTTTAACAAAGTCTTGGGTAAATGATCAGTCCATAACGCAGAAAAAGTTAGAAAGCAGTTTTTAATCATATCTATTAAAATCATATAGGTTAGGGCGTTGATGATCGTAAGGGTTTAATTTTGTTAACCTTATTACTTCTGATTTTTAGGCAGTTCTGCAGGAGCAGTGCTGCCTATTTTATGTTTAGAAAGATAATTATGGTTTTATAGGATTAAATTTTTCTTTCTTCCACTTTTATTCGACAATCTTTTCTTTAATTCCCTACTTCTTTTTATCAGATTCTTTTATACTACTACTAACAGTTAATTCAGAACATTATCACTGTTGGAAGGTTCATAATCCTTCATTGATTATCTCAGTTAGGGGGAGACTCATTGAACTTAAAAGAACGTGCTCATAAATATGAATACAAAATGAACGATACAGACGACCAAATCATTAACTACATTATGGATCATAAGAGTGAAGTGATTCAGATGTCGATTCAGATGCTGGCGGAAACGTTATATACCGTTCCAAATACGATCATTCGGCTGTCTAAGAAGCTTGGATATGATGGTTTTTCTCAACTTAAGAATCACTTGAAAGAAGAAGTAAAGGAAGAAAGTTCTCCTGAGGGATCTAATGTCGCATCCAACATTAAACGAACGATGGAATTAGTCGATTATGATCGTTTGAACAAAGTAGCGGATTACTTACACAAAGCGCGGCGCATTTATATTTTTGGGGTCGGAGATACATTGCCTTTTTGTGAAATTTTATCGACCCATTTGAAGATAGGCGGAAAGGCGGCCGAACATTTTTTGCACCGGCACGATGCAGTGTATGCGGTCAACCATGCGAAAAACCAGGATGTGTTATTCGTTCTCAGTATGTCAGGAGAAACCAAGCAGATTTTAGAGATTGCGGAGTTAGCGAAGGAGAAAGAAGTTCTGGTGATTTCTTTGACTCACTTTGATCGTAATTCATTACAAGAAATCGCCGACCTGAACTTGTTTTTTCACTCGCCGAAAAAGAAGCTGGAGAATTACAACGTGTCTGATAAAACTCCGATGATGTTTATGCTGCAAATCCTTTCCAACGTTTTCTGGGAAGCGTAATAGTTGTGTATAAATACACAAGATAAAGTGCTTAATCTTGTTGTTTGTGTAATTTTTTAAAGAAAAGCAAGCGCTTACTTTTCCTATGCTAGGATGATATCAAGTTAGTCATCCAGCTGAAAGAAGGGAGAAAATCATGGAATTACAAAATTTGACCTCAACAGCTTTGATCCATACGAATGTGTCCTTCACGTCGAAAGATGAAGCCATTCGATATTTAGTTGAACAGTTAAATCAGGAAGGAAAGCTTCATTCTAAAGAAGAATTCTATCAATCTGTTATGGAACGTGAAACGTTATCGGCTACTGGTTTTGAAGGAGGGCTAGCGATTCCTCACGGGAAGTCGTCAGCTGTGAAAGAAGCTTCTTTCGCTGTCGCCACTCTTCAAACACCGTTAGACGACTGGGAAAGCATCGATGAAAACAACAGAGTTGAGCTTGTAATCCTGCTTGCAATTCCCGAAGCAGAAGCGGGTTCTACGCATTTATCACTTTTATCTGAGCTAATGACGCGTATGGCCGACCCGGCTTATAAGGAGCGACTGCTGCAGGCCAAGACGAGCAAGGCTTTGTATGCGTCTCTTGATCAAGAAGAGGAAGAAAAAGAACGTGCGGTTTCTCATACAGGTAAAACCATTCTTGCAGTTACGGCTTGTCCAGCAGGAATTGCCCACACCTACATGGCTGCGGAAGCTCTTGTACGAGCTGGGAACGATCTCGGAGTCGAGGTTCTTGTTGAAAAGCAGGGGGCCAATGGAGTAGAAGACCGTATTTCCAAATCACAGGTGACTAAAGCAGATGCGGTAATTTTTGCCGCCGATGTCGCGGTGAAAGACAAGCAGAGATTCTCCTCGCTGCCAAAAGTGACGACGACCGTAGCTGCCCCGCTGAAAAATGCTGAGGGGTTATTACAAGAAGCATTGGAAAAGGCAGAGAAAGCTCCAGCTCGCCAGGAGGCTGCCGAAGTAGAAGTTGAAGAAGAGGAACAGGAAGACAAACCATTTAAAACAGAAATCAAAGACTCGGTCATGACCGGGATATCTTATATCATTCCGATTATTGTTGCAGGCGGGATGACACTTGCTTTTGCCGTTCTTGTCTCCCAGGCTTTTGGACTGCAGGAAGTGTATGAAACAGAAGGCTCATGGCTATGGCTCTTACGCCAGTTAGGCGGAAATATGCTGGGTACGCTGATGGTTCCGGTGTTAGCGGCTTACATGGCTTACTCCATTGGAGATAAACCGGCACTAGGACCTGGTTTTGCGGCTGGTATTTGTGCGAATTTGATTGGCAGTGGATTCTTAGGCGGTATGCTCGGTGGTCTACTAGCCGGTTATATCATCAAGTTTTTAAAGAAAAAGCTGCAGACAACAGGAACCTTTTCAGGCTTTGTTAGCTTTTGGCTATATCCCGTACTAGGAACACTCTCTGTCGGCTGTATCATGCTGTTTGTCATTGGAGAACCGTTAGCAGCGATGAACCAAGGGTTAATCAGCTGGCTGGAAGGCATGTCAGGTGGAAATGCGATTCTCCTTGGAGTCATTCTTGGTGCCATGGTTTCCTTTGATTTAGGTGGCCCTGTCAACAAAGCGGCTTACACCTTCTGTATTGGAGCGATGGCAAGTGGAAACATCATGCCATATGCAGCATTCGCTTCTGTCAAAATGGTTTCTGCTTTTGGAGTCACAGGGGCAACAATTGTTGGGAAGAAGTACTTCACGAAACCAGAACAGGAAATCGGAAAACAGACATGGCTGTTAGGACTGGCTGGGATTACTGAAGGAGCCATTCCATTTATGATCAAAGATCCATTACGTGTGATCCCATCACTAATTGCGGGTTCTGCTGTGACGGGAGGCATTGTCGCCTACTTTAATATCGGACTTGGTGTACCAGGGGCAGGTATTTTCTCTCTTGCTCTAGTAGAAGGACCTTCGCTGTTCGTGGCGGCTAGTATCTGGTTAGGGGCCGCTCTCATCGGGGCGTTCATTTCAATGGTCCTATTGATCATCACTCGAAAAAATAAGTTAAAAAAACAGTCGCGTAAACGTAGTGACAAAACTGAAGATCAGCAAGTCGAAATGAAAGAGGCTGTTAGTTAATCAGCATGATAGGAAGGGATTTTGTATGAGTGAAATGACTATTCAAGATAGGGAAATAGATTATCAAGCAGAGAAAAACGTAAGGACAAAGCAGGTCCATGTCGTTCCGCACATGCATTGGGACCGTGAATGGTACTTTTCAACAGAGGAATCGCGCATCCTGCTCGTTAATAACATGGAGGAGATCATGGATCGATTAGAAAATTATCCTGACTATCCTTATTATGTATTAGACGGACAAACCTCCATTCTTGAAGATTACTTTGATGTTAAGCCAGAAAATGAAGAGCGTGTGAGAAAGCTTGTCCAGGAAGGCAAATTGATCATCGGCCCCTGGTATACGCAAACCGATGAAATGGTTGTCGGAGGAGAATCGATTGTACGCAACCTTCTCTATGGGATGAAAGATAGCAAGAAGTTCGGTGATCCGATGATGATCGGCTATCTCCCAGATTCTTTTGGACAAAGCTCGCAAATGCCACAGATTTTAAACGGCTTTGATATTAAGTATTCAATTTTCTGGAGAGGAACATCTGAGCGTCATGGCACCGACAAAACAGAGTTTTACTGGGAATCCGATGATGGCTCAAAAGTACTCGTACAACTGCTGCCACTTGGTTATGCCATCGGGAAGTATCTACCGGAAGAAGAAGAAGCTTTGAAGCAACGAATGGAGAAATATTTTCCGGTATTGGATAAAGGAGCGACGTCTGACCATCTTCTGCTCCCGAATGGGCATGACCAGATGCCGATCCAAAAAGATATTTTTCCGATTATGGAAAAATTAAAAGAGCTCTATCCAGAACGGGAATTTTTCCTCAGTAAATATGAGAATATCTTTGCTGAACTTGAGAAGAAAAGTGACCTCCCGACAATAAGCGGCGAATTTCTTGATGGAAAATACATGCGTGTCCACAGAAGTATCTACTCGACACGGATGGACATTAAAGCAGCCAACACACGAGTGGAAAACAAGTTGACGAACATTCTAGAGCCATTGGCGTCAATGGCGTATGATCTCGGGTTCGAATACCATCATGGATTAATCGAATTGATCTGGAAGGAAATCATGAAAAATCATGCCCATGACAGTATCGGCTGCTGTTGTTCGGATAAAGTGCATCAGGAAATCGCCAATCGGTTGTTTCTTGCAGAAGAAAAAACAGATCGCCTGATCGATTTTTATAAACGGAAAATTGTCGATGCGATCGAGACGGATCATGGCGGTGATCGATTGACGTTGTTCAACTTTCTTCCCTACGAGCGGGAAGAAGTGGTGACGACAGAAGTGATTTCAAAGTACAAGAACTTTGTACTTGTAGATGAAAATGGCCATCAAGCAGACTTTGAGATTTTAGAAGCCGAAGAAATCGATCCAGGTCTCATCGACCGTCAAATTGTCCACTACGGAAACTATGATCCTTTTATCAAATATCAAATTCAATGGAAAGAAACGGTTCCGGCTATGGGCTATCGAACCTTTTTCGTTGAAGAATCTTCTGGCGGCATGAAAGTAGAGAATAAAGAAGCGAGTGCTGTTGACACGGATTATTATAACGTCCATGTAAACAAAAATGGGACGTTAAGCATTGAGGATAAGCGGTTGGATAAACGGTTTGAGAACGTCCTGCTTTTAGAGGACAGTGGAGATGATGGGGATGAGTACGATTACTCCCCATTAGAGAATGATGAGGCAATTGTTAGTTCGGATGTCGAAGCGGATATCAAGATCAGTCAAAATGAGTTTGAAGGACTGATTGATATTCGATATGAGCTCCCTGTACCGGAGAATCTAGAAGATAGAAAGCAAAACCTAGCTACAAGCAAGGTAGATATCCATTTACAAATCCGCATTCCAAATCATAAACCCTTGATTGAAGTGAATGTTGAGCTGGAGAATCTGGCAAAAGACCATCGTCTTCGCGCTTTTATTCCAACAGGGATCGCTTCCTCTTTTTCCGTTTCGGATAATCAGTTCGGTTCGATTAAACGGCATGTCTATGATTCTGCGATGGATGTATGGGAAGAAGAAAACTGGAGCGAGCGTCCGGATGCCATCTATCCGATGTTAAGCTTTGTAGGTTTATCAGATCAAAACCACGGACTAAGTGTGTTGACGAACAGTACAAGAGAGTATGAAATCGTTGGTGAAGATTATGATACCATTGCGCTCACGCTGTTCCGAAGTGTCGGCCATTTAGGGAAAGCGGAATTAGTCCGCCGCCCAGGTCGTCCTTCTGGGATCAAACTACCAACACCGGATTCACAGATGCTAGGAAAACTGTCCCTCGACTTCGCCTTGTACACTTATGAGGGAAGCACACTGGAATCTGGAGTCGCACGAGTGGCGAAAGAGTATCTCACTCCGATTCACACGTACAACAAAATCCCTCATAATGCGATGAAGCTGAATGAATCGAAAGTGAAAACTCCAGCGTCTTACCAGCTAGTAGAAGAAGAGAATTCTAATGTGGTATTGAGTACGATGAAGAAAGCAGAGATCGAAGAGGCGCTTGTGATCCGTGCTTATAATCCAACAGAAAAGAGTGTAAGTGCTGGGTTCTGTATTAACGGCGAATATCAAGTAGCTTATGAAGTCAATTTGAATGAGGAGAAGCAGTCTTCGGTAGATTTTAGTGAAAGTAAGGTTCAAACTACGTTAGCTTCTAATCAAGTGAAAACAATATTGGTGAAATAAGCGTGTGCTTGCCCTCTCATCACTTACTTTTGATGAGGGGGCAAAGCTTTTTTCTGGCGTTAACTACCATAATTCGATGCTAAAGTCGGAATTTTTCGAAAACCATTGTAATGGAATTGAAAACCATTCTATAATTAATATGCAAAATTATACATAATCTACTATTTTTAAGGAGGTTTCGAGGATGGGAGTTAAAGCAACAGAGCAAGACTTTCAAGGACAGAATCCGTCTGTAAAAGCACCGCCCACGACGTTTACCGGAAAACTGAAAACCGTAGGCCCCGGATTTGTAACCGCTGCCACTGGAGTGGGAACGGGAGATTTAATTGCTGCCCTTGTGGCTGGCGTTAGTTTTGGAACGACATTGATATGGGCGATCGTAATTGGTGCCATTTTTAAATTCTTTTTTACAGAAGGGATGGGGCGCTGGCAGTTAGCGACTGGTCGGACGATCCTTGAAGGATTCCATTCACTAGGAAAGTGGGCGACAGGTTACTTTGGCGTCTATTCGATTCTCTGGGGATTGAGTTACGGAGCGGCCGCAATGTCAACGAGTGCGATTATGATGGTGACGATGTTTCCGATTATGCCATTGTGGGCCTGGGCGATTATTCATGGTCTTGCAGGGCTGCTGCTCGTATTAACAGGAAGGTACAAACTTTTTGAACGCGTCATGACGGTTATGATTGGAATTATGTTTATCACGGTTGTTGGATCAGCTATCATTCTTTTTCCTAATATCGGAAACATCCTTAGTGGATTTGTGCCTAGAACCGGAGACGGATCTCTATTGCTTGTCCTGGGACTTTTAGGTGGAGTAGGCGGCACCATCACCATGGCTTCTTATGGATACTGGATCCGTGAGAACCAATGGGAAGGTCGAAAATGGCTGCCGATGATGAAACTGGATTCAGCGGTTGGTTACATCATTACGGGTATTTTCACCCTTTCTCTGCTAGTCATCGGTGCAGAATTTTTATACGGGACGGGCATTGAAATTAATGGAGAGGAAGGGCTAGTTACTCTCTCGAGTATGTTCAGCGATGAGTTTGGTGAGGTCGCTCGCTGGATGTTCCTGATCGGTGCTTGGTGTGCAGCCTTTTCTTCTCTTTTAGGTGTATGGAATGGAGTTCCTTATCTATTTGCCGATTTTGTAAGGATGGTTAGAAAAAGGAAGGATCATAAAGTAACAGAAAAGGATCCGGCTTACAGAGCGTATCTATTATGGCTGACCTTTCCTCCAATGATTTTGTTGTTTACAGGTAAACCCGTGTTTCTTGTCATCTTATACGGTGCTCTCGGCGCTTTATTCATGCCTTTTCTAGCCATCGTGTTGATGTGGCTGTTAAATTCTAATCGCGTAGATAAGTCACTGAGAAATGGTTGGTTTGCAAATGCTGTTTTGACTGGATGTGTTTTAGTCTTTGGGTATTTGGGAATCATCGAACTGATCAATATCATGAAATAAACAGGGATTTTAAGTGGCCATGTAGAACATTTTATAGTAAGAGGACTTCTATGTTCTTTAGTGAAATCTCGAAGTATTGAATGAGAGACAAACGCTAGAATTATGAAGGAGGAATACACATGGCAGAAGTATCTTCAATGAAGCAAGCCGTTGAGGTGTTACGGGAGAAAGGTCTTTCGAATAGGGACATCCTTAGCAATGTAGATAACAGCCATTTCCCATTTGATGATGAAGAAGTAGTCATGACTTTTATAGATTTACAAATTGAATGTTCCTCTGATCAAGAATTCGACAAGTTGGTGGCTTATTTATACGATTTTGATTTGAATTAAGCAATATGGTTTTGTAAGTTATTGAATTAATATAGAAGCACATAGGGCCAGCATCCCGAGGAGGGTGCTGGTCTTATTTTTATCAAAGAGAATAGATTTATTGAAAAATCATGGTAGTGGATAACTCTATATCGTGAACCATTAGCAACCGTGGCTTCGTGCTTGTTTCTAATTCATAAAATTTGAACACGCCTCATTAATCAGTAAGAGTATTCTTAAAAACAGGGTTGTAAAACGTTTTCATTCTATGTATAATTCTAACCAAGTTAAAAATCCAAAACGTTTTGGAAAGGAAATTAAGAAGGCTATGGCGACCATCAAAGATATCGCAAAACTCGCAGGAGTTTCCGTTACAACGGTATCAAGAGCTTTGAACGGATATTCCGATGTCAATGCGAAAACAAGAAAGCGCATCGAAGAAATTGCAAAAGAGATTGAATACAGTCCAAACGCTTTGGCAAGAAGTCTTGTGATGAATAAGACAAAGACCATCGGCTTATTGGTATCTGGGCTTTCCAGGGAAGGCGCAAAGGATAACATTGTTTTCGACGTGCTGACAGGCATCAACGAATTCTGCGGTGCGGAAGAATATGACCTTGTGCTCTTCAATACGACGACCTCGAAGCAGAAGGAAAAGACCTATGCTCAACTATGCAGAGAGCGCCGTGTGGAAGGAGTCATTGTTCAGGGGATTAAAAATGACGATCCTTATCTACAAGAGATCTTTGACAGTAACATCCCGTGCGTTCTCATTGACGTGCCAGTCGAGAGTGAAACAGCAGGGTATGTCACAACGGATAACGTTGATGGATTAATGAAAGCAGTCAGACATCTTGTCGAGCTTGGGCATGAAAACATAGCCATGATGAATGGCCATGATCAGGCTTTTGTCAGTAAAGAACGATTCAAAGGGTTTGAACTGGGGATGCTTGAAGCTGACCTTTCTGTTCGCAAAGAATGGATTTGCAATGGGGAATACAGCGAAAGAAAAGCGCAGGAAGTCGCGTTACAGCTGCTAACCACTTATCCTGAGATTACTGCTGTTGTCTGTGCGAGTGATCTTATGGCGCTTGGGGTAGTACGTGCAGCTGAAGAGCTGGGACGAAAAGTGCCTGATCAACTATCCGTAACAGGTTACGATGACATTACACTTGCTTCTTACGTGACGCCGGCGCTTACGACTGTGGCACAGGATTGGTTCCGAATGGGATATGCCGCGGCAGACTTGCTGCTTAGCATTCTCCAACAAAAATCGGGAGACAGGGTACGATTGATTGAAAATGAACTAAAAATAAGAAATACAACAAAAGAAAGAGAGTAAATTTTTTTAAAGAATATCCAAAACGTTTCGGTATATTTTTTTTAAGCAAAAACCAAAACGTTTCGGATGAAGGAGTGTAGGAATGGAATACCGTGTTTTGAAAGATAATGAATTATTTTTACTTACTGATAAGAGTGGAGATGTTCCACTTGACCATCCGTATGGACTTGGATTGTACAAACAGGACACGCGGTTTTTAAGTCAGATGTCACTGACGATTAACCGTAAGCCATTAATCCTGTTGAAATCCGAGGCGGATGGAACCTATGAATCTTCCATGCTATTAACCAACCCGCACATGGAGAAGGACGGAGAGATTGAACTGTGGAGGGAATCGATTGAGATCGAGAGGTTCCGCTACATTTCGGATGACGTTCTTTATGAAACGATTAGAGCGAAAAGCTATTATCCAACGCCTGTCAGCTTTTCATTGGAACTTTCGTTTGAAGCGGACTTTGCTGACATGTTTATCATCCGTGGCTTTCAACATGGTGAAGTCGGCACAAAGCAGAAAACGAAAGTAGAAGATAACCGGTTGATCTTCGGTTACGAGGGTTCAGATCAAATCAATCGTTCCACTCAGGTGATTTGGGAACCGACTTCAGGAGCTAAGGCAGAAGGCAGTACGATTACGTTTCCATTTGAATTAGCTCATGAAGAAGTGAAGGAAGTAACGGTGCGGGTCGTCCCGCTCGTCGGAGAAGAGAAGAAAGAGGCACTTCCTGCTTCTGAGGCATTTCAAAACCTTAAAGAAACGTACGAAGAGTGGAATGACAACGTCACGGAAGTCACCACCGACCATACGCCGTTGAACCGATTGATTGAACGAGGGGTTCAGGATCTTCAAGCGTTGTCTACAGATGTCGGCTTCGGGCCATTCTTTGTCGCAGGACTTCCGTGGTTTGGTGTTCCATTTGGACGCGATAGTCTGATTGCTGCCCTTCAGACACTCCCGTTCCAACCGGAGATCGCCAAAGGAACATTACGTACTTTGGCGCATTATCAAGGCACAAAGAAAGACGAGTGGCGAGATGAAGAACCAGGAAAAATCATGCACGAAATTCGCTATGGTGAATTGGCAAATACCAATCAGGTTCCGTTCACTCCTTACTATGGAACGATAGATGCGACACCGCTGTTTCTCATCCTGTTAACCGAATATGCAAGGTGGTCAAAAGATCTAAATTTGTTTGAAGAGCTTTTACAAAACGTTGAAAGCGCTATCGAATGGATTGATCAGTATGGCGATCGTGATGGGGATGGGTTTGTTGAGTATCATCAGGAATCGAGTAAAGGCATTGCCAATCAAGGATGGAAGGACTCAGCAGATTCGATCGTCCATCGAAATGGGGAGTATGCCAAATCGCCAATCGCTCTAGCTGAGGTTCAAGGGTATGTGTACCAGGCACGCATCGGTATTGCTGAACTGTACGAAGCCTCGGGATCTTCTGAAAAAGCGGAGAAGCTGAATGCTCAGGCCGCCGACTTAAAGAAAAAGTTCAATGAAGCTTTCTGGATGGATGATGTCGGCTATTATGCGATTGCCCTAGATGAACATAAAAAACAGGTGGGTACGATTACATCTAACCCTGGCCATGCCTTGTATGCCGGCTTGATTGATGAAGATAAACAGGAACAAGTGCTAGATTCCCTCGTTTCATCGAAGATGTTCTCCGGTTACGGTATTCGCACAATGGCGGAAGGAGAAGCCGGGTACAATCCGATGAGCTATCACGATGGAAGTGTTTGGCCGCATGATAACAGCATGGTTCTACTTGGAATGGGATATGTTCAAGGAAACAAGCAAGCCAATATGGTCATCGAAGGACTGATTGAGGCTTCCCGTTCGTTTGAATATGAACGCCTGCCAGAATTGTTCTGTGGATATGGAAGGGAAGAAGGAAAACCCGTCCCTTATCCGGTTGCTTGTTCGCCGCAAGCCTGGGCTGCAGGAACGCCTTTAACATTTATCCGCACGATGATTGGGCTGTATCCCACGTATGACAGCAAGGAGATTACACTATCGCCGAGCTTCGTAAACGGCTTGAATGAAATGTCCGTTCAGGACCTCCCATTAGCCGGGGGAAAGGTCTCTTTTACCGTCAAACGAAAAGGAAATCAGTACGAACTCGACGTTACAGAGAACGCGACTGGTTTAAATGTAAGTCTAGACTCAGATTCAAAAATTCACGTATAAAACTATTTGAAGGGGTAGGTTAATGATGAAATTTAACAAAATGCTGGCGGCAGTTGGTGTCACTGGAATGTTAATGGGAACTGCGCTTGCGGGATGCAGCAGTGATTCTTCCGGTGATGGTGGATCAAGCGACGGTGAACAGGTAACCGTAGAACTTGCGGGATGGGGCAGTACTCCTGAAGAAAAAGAATTATTGACTAAGACGCTTCAGGAATTTGAAGAATCTCACCCAAATATTAAAGTGGAACACGAAGTGATTGCCGATCAATACATGGATGTGATGAAAACCCGTCTTGTTGGAGGAGAAGCCGCCGATGTTTTCTACCTTGATGCCTTTGAAGCTCCGGGGCTTGCAAAAACTGGCGTCCTTGAGCCGCTTGACGAGTACGTAACAGATGAATTCGATGTTGATGACTTCCAGGATCCGCTGCTAAATGCTTTCAAATTTGATGACAAACAGTATGGTTTTCCGAAAGACTTCTCAACTCTTGCCTTATTTTATGATAAGCAAGCCTTTGAAGAAGCAGGACTGGAAGGACCTCCAAAAACATGGGATGAGCTTAGAGAATATGCGGAGAAACTGACCGTAGATGAGGACGGAGATGGACAGCCGGATCAATACGGACTTGGTTTTTCTTCTGAACTAGCCCGTCAATTCTATAAGCTTCAGCCTTACGGAGCGAAAGTGACCAACGAGAACAATGAAGCAGCTTTTGCAGGCGATAAGGCCATCGAAGCACTCCAGCCAATCGTTGATATGAAGCAGGATAAAATTGCTGCTCTTCCATCTGATGCCGGAACAGACTGGGGCGGAGATATGTTCGGTCAAGGGAAAGCGGCGATGGTGATCGAGGGCAACTGGACTGTTCCATTCATTGAGAGCAACTTCTCAGATAAGGACTATGCGACAGCTGAACTTCCAACCGTAAATGGAGAAAAAGCAACAGCCGCATTTACGGTCGCTTATGTCATGAACAAACAATCAGAAGTGAAAGACGCTGCCTGGGAATTGATTTCCTATCTTACTGGTAAAGAAGGGATGAAAACGTGGACAAGCAAAGGTCTAGCTCTTCCGACGCGTGAATCGGTAGCTGCTGAGCTTGGATTTGATGAAGATCCTATTCGTAAAGCGTTTGTTGACGGAGCATCCTATGCTCAGCCATGGCAGGCAGGTCCGAACCTTCCGACCATCAATAACAACTTTAACAACCAGTTCACGAGTGCCCTACTTGGGGATCAATCCCTCGAGGAAGCCTTGAAAAAAGCGCAAGAAACGGCGAACAAGGAGATCAAAGCTTCGAACTAATTAGCGCAATTGGCTGATGGATCATGAGGAAGGAATCCGATTTCCTTCCTTTATCCTTCATGCTTTTTCTTGAATGAAGTCGGCAAAGTGGTATCAAGAATGAAAGAGGTGGCGATATGGAACCGGCTAGAAAAGAAAACCATGCTCATGAACAGAAACAGTCGAAACCTCCGAAAAAAGGAAAACGGCCGAAGCGATACATGAGTAAAGGAATGAAAGAAGGACTCTCTGGCTATTTGTTTATGACTCCGACGATTTTTACCATTGGTGTATTTGTTGTTATCCCTATTTTATATGCCTTTTACTTATCCTTAAATGATGTGCAGCTGCTCGGTGGCATCGGCTATGAGTTTATCGGACTTGAAAACTATACCCGTACATTGGACGATACACGGGCGATAATTGCCCTGAAAAACACGGCAGAATATGTACTCATTGTGGTACCCGTTCAAACGTGTTTAGCTTTATTACTTGCGGCAGCCTTAAACTCAAATATTCGTGGGAAAAATGCGTTTCGAATTATTTTCTTCCTGCCAACGGTAACGTCTTCCGCGGTCCTTACCATTATTTTTATGTGGATGTACAATCCAGATGGTTTAATTAACTCGTTTCTTTCGTTTTTAAGCCTCCCAACGTATAACTGGCTGGCGGACCCTGATATTGCTTTGAAGTCGATTATGATTATGAACATCTGGGCAACTGCCCCATTCTTTATGGTCATTTATCTGGCTGCGATGCAGGATATCTCTGATTCCGTATATGAGGCAGCTACCATTGATGGAGCCAACTGGTGGCAGAAATTCATCTTTATTACGATTCCTATCCTGAAACCTGTCACGTTCTTCGTCGTAGTCATGGGAGTAATCGGAACCTTCCAGTTGTTTGATCAGTCTTACATCTTCTCTGGAGGATCGGGTGGACCGAATAACTCGACATTGACCGTTGTCCTGCTTATCTATCAGTACGCCTTTAAATCTCTTGATATGGGGTATGCTTCAGCGCTGGCTGTCGTGCTTGCCTTCATCATTATGATTGTAACGATCATCCAGAAAAAATTTTTCGGTGAGGAAAAACTTCATGACTAAGGGAGGAGACCAATGAAGAAGAAAACATTTACGAAGCCATTTGTGTACGGAATATTAATCTTATACGCCGTGGTGACCTTTATGCCTTTTCTTTGGGCGATCCTTTCTTCCTTTAAGCCTTTAGAAGAGATTGTATCAGGTATCACGTTCTTCCCTGAAAACTTTACCTTAAATAACTATACGGAAATCTTTTCAAGAGAACCGCTGTTTCTAAGGTGGATGTTCAATTCTCTATTTATTACGGCCTTTATGGTCGTCTTGAATATCATCTTTAACTCAATGGCGGGCTATGCACTGGCACGAGTGAAATTCGCCGGTCGCAAGTTCTGGTTCTTCCTGATCTTAGTCGTATTGATGATTCCTTTCCAAGTGACGTTAATTCCTAGTTATCTCATCTTGAAGGCTTTCGGCTGGCTGGATACGTATCAGGGACTCATTATTCCCGGTATGGTGAATGCGACCTTCATTTTTATGATGAGGCAGTTCTTCCTAAACTTCCCGAAAGAACTAGAGGAAGCTGCACAGATGGACGGCCTCAGCCGAATCGGCACATTCTTCAAGATTGTCATGCCTTTGGCGAAGCCTGCACTGGCAGCTCAGGCCGTATTTATATTCATGTCATCATGGAATGATTTCATGCGTCCATTAATCATTATGTCTTCCGAAGAAATGTTCACTCTGACGCTTGGATTGAACTCCTTTAAAGGGCAGTATATCAGCTTCTGGAATTTAATCATGGCTGCGTCGACCCTTATGACGATACCGTCCTTATTGATCTACGCGTTCTTTAACCGCTATTTTATCAAAGGAGTTACTTTTACAGGAGGAAAATAAGAGATCGACTCTCAAGTTTAATGCTTGGGGGTTTTTCTTTTGGGGAGACTTGTAAGTCAGATTTTACATTAGGGTAAGGGATATCCAGACTTGTTTTCCTAAAATTGAAAGCAGGATTCTCTCTACCCTGTGTAGTAGGTAATATTTATAAGGGTCGATATTTGTCATTAAGTTCACGATTCTAGTTATTTAATGAACAAGATAGGGAAAAGAACGGTAAGTAAATGACTAAATAAGGAAAGGACCTGTCTTATAAAAATCAGGTTAGTTTTATTTATAAGTACAAGTTCAATGGAAAGGAGCCACTAGGAATGATTGATTTACATAGCCATATTTTACCCAGGGTAGATGACGGAGCGGAGACTCTAAAGGAAAGTATTGAAATGGCGAAGGCTGCAGTAAATGATGGAATTACTGAGATTGTAGCTACCCCTCACCATAAAACTACAAGGTTTGATAACTCCAAATCGGAAATCCTCCCTAAAGTAAAAAAGTTGAATGAAGCATTAGCTGAACGTGATATTCCATTAACTGTCCTGCCAGGCCAGGAGACCAGAGTATATGGAGATTTTGTGGATGACTTACAGAATGGGGAAATCCTGACCATTAATGAACACACCAATTATGTCCTTGTTGAATTTCCACATGCGCAAGTGCCGTGGTTTGCTAAGCAGTTATTGTACAATCTACAGGTGGCAGGGTACCGCCCAATTATTGTTCACCCGGAGCGTAATGAACAGCTGATCGAAGAACCTGATTTGCTTTATGAGTTTGTTAATAATGGTGCTTTCACACAATTAACGGCTGGAAGCATCCTTGGACATTTTGGCAAAGAGTATAAGAAATTCTCCTATGAATTAATGAATGCGAATTTGGCCCATCTGATTTCGTGTGATGCTCATAATACATCGCATCGCGGCTTCTGTTTGACGGAAGCTTACACAGCGGTAAGAGCAGAATACGGGTTGGAAAGAGTGTTCTTTTTCGCTGAAAATGCTGAGGCGGTTGTAAAAGGGAATATGGTGGATACTTTTGAACCAGAGCAGGTGAAACGCTCGAAGTTGCTTGGTCTTTTTAGTAAATAAAACATAAGAATCCCTTCCTGCAATCAGGAAGGGATTCTTGATAGATTATTATGCAATATCCGTATCTGGATTTTCCTTATCTCCATTTGCTTTTGATCTGAAGCCAAGGAAGAAAAGGATAGCGATGATACCTAATACGAGGGCGAAGATCACGCCATTTGATTCAACCATTCGGATCAGGTTACCAAGGATAATACCAACGACTCCGAAGTCAGCATCTCCAAATGTCGTACCCTGGAATCCGAGTGAGCCAAGAACAGGTAGCAACAGGGCAGGTAAGAAACTGATGATGACCCCGTTCGCCATAGAACCGATGATGGCACCTTTTCTACCACCAGTTGCGTTACCGAAGACTCCGGCAGCGGCACCTGTGAAGAAGTGAGGGACAAGTCCTGGCACAATAACTTTTAATCCAAGTAGTGGCAGGAACAGCATGCTTACAAGTCCAGCAATAAAGCTGAAGAAGAATCCGATGATCACAGCGTTTCCAGCGAATGGGAAAATTGCTGGGCAGTCTAGTGCTGGTTTTGAATTTGGTACAATCTTCTCTGCAATACCTTTGAAGGCTGGTACAATTTCAGCAAGTAGCATACGCACACCAGCTAAAATGATGTAGACACCAGCAGCGAAGGTAAGACCTTGCATGAAGGCGAATACAAGAAAGTTTTGCCCACCGCTTAGTTCACCTTGAACGAAAGCAGGTCCTGCAGCTCCTGCTACGACGAAGAAGAGGATCGCCATAGTTAAGGAGACAGAAACGGATGTGTCTCGAAGAAAGCTTAGAGATTTAGGAACTTTAATCTCTTCTGTAGATTTAGAACCTTTTCCGACAGCCTTACCTACTAGAGCCGCAATTAAATATCCAAATGAACCGAAGTGTCCAACGGCAAAGTCATCAGAACCCGTTACTTTACGTGTGAAAGGCTGAAGCATAGCCGGGGATAACACCATCAAGGTACCAAGGATAATGGATCCCAGAATGACTAGAGATGCCCCGGAAAACCCGCCAGTAGTTAAAATTACAGCGATCAGAGCGGCCATAAACATCGTATGGTGCCCAGTTAAAAAGATATACTTAAAAGGACTGAAGCGGGCGAGTAGAATGTTGACGACCATACCGAACAGCATAATCATTGCTGTCGCTGTACCGAATGTTTCCTGTGCAAGGGCAACGATGGCTTCGTTGTTTGGAATAACGCCCTGGACGGCAAAAGCTTCATTAAACATGCTGCTGAACTGACCCAGGGACTGGACAAGGACATTCGCCCCTGCCCCTAGGATTACGAAGCCCATGATTGTCTTAAGGGTGCCTGAAACAACATCGCCTGTATTTTTGCGTTGCACAAGGAGTCCAATTAGGGCGAACAAACCAACAAGTATGGCCGGTGTTCCTAAGATATCCTTCATTATTAAATCAATCATGTGTAACGCTCCTTTGTTGTTTTAGTTTTTATTACAGATTGTTTTCTAGTGCTTCGCGGAGCTCATTCTTGTCCATCAAGTTTTTCAGTTTCACTACATTTTTGTTTCCGTCTTCAAGGCCGCCTACAATATCTTCTGAACCTAGGTAGAGATCGGCTTGTTCAGACTTTGCTGAAGTCAAGTCTGTGTGGGAAACTTCTGCTTCTTTCCCCATTTCCTTCAATGCTGCTTTTACGTTCATTTCTACGATCATGCTGCTTCCTAAACCATTTCCACATACAACTAATACTTTTTTCATTTTAAATTCCTCCTCAAATTTTTTAAGCTTCTACCGTTTTGTTGACTAGTTCAATGACAGTCTTTGCATCATTGGCTTCAATTAAACGCTCGACATTTTCTTCATCTGATAACAGCTCAGTAAGCTGAGCTAATGCTTTTAAGTGGGTTTGATTATCAATAGCTGCTAAAACAATGACTAACTGGGCACGGTGTTTTTCCTTGTCTGAAAAGTAAACAGGTTCTTTCAGTCGCAAGAAACTCATTCCCAGTTTTTCCACCCCAGCTTCGGGACGTGCATGGGGGATGGCGATTCTTGGAGCGATGACGATATAAGGTCCCGTCTCCTTAACATTATCAATCATCGCTTTAATATACTCTGGTTTGATCGATTCTTGATCAACCAGGGGCTGAGCAGCCGTTTCGATGGCTTCTTCCCAGCTGGATACATGATCTTTGAATTGTATCGTTTTTTCTGTTAATAATTCGTTGAGCATAGGCTTTCGCAGCTCCTTTGTCAGCGGTGTATTTTGGTCTAAAAGTTGAACTAATTCCCTTTTCAGTTCGTCTTTCTGATGGATCGTCGCATATTGTTCGATGACATCCATCACCAGATCCGTAGAATCTTTTTCTGGCTGTTTCGAATGGAAAAGCTCATTCATCCGCCGCATAATCTGTTCCTTTTCAAGGTTGGTCAAGATGGCTGGAACATGGATAACGGGAATGTCTTTTGCCTTAATATAATTTGTCGAAAAGATCACGTCTGTGTCAGGTTCGATGGACTGGTATTCCCGGATCGACATGGTTTTGGTCACGTTCAATCCTGCAATCAGATTTTCTAGTTGGGTGCGTAGCATGTTGGATGTTCCAATCCCATTTTCACAAACGATAATCGCTCTGTACTTCGTTTCCACCTGTTTCTTCTCTTTGGTCAGCCATCCGCCGAAATGCAAGGTGATATAGGCAACTTCTTCATTAGGGATTTTCTCTCCAACATAAAGCTCTAAGTGTTTCATCACGCGTTTCGTTAAGTGGAAGATGTCAGGATAATTCTCCTGGATACTTTCCGCTAAATCATTGGCGATTTTTACACCGTATTTCAAGCGGTAGTACGTCGGCTTAATGTGAAAAATAAGATTTTCCTCAAGCCCTTTCTTGTCATCAAACACGACAGCTGAATACAATTGAAAGTCAGAAATCATCCGTTGAACGACCTCGCGCAGTCCGGAAAGTTCACGTTCCGTATAGCGGCTGAAGTCATCATGCTGAACCTTGGAACCTAATAAGTTCATCGTAATGAAGCAGATCTCATCGTCTGGAAAGGAAACATCCCATAATTGCTTGAGTTTGTTCGTAATTAACAGGGATGCCTGGTAAGCCTCTGTTTGTTTGAGTACCTGTTTTTCCTCTTCTTCAACAACGATATACTTCTCTGACTGGATGCGCTTCATGATCATTAAGATCTGTAGAGAAAGGATCTCTACCATCTCATCGGTCAACGTCAATCCTAATTTTTGTTCAGCTTCAAAAAGAAGGTTTCTCACGGTGTGTCTTTGGTCGGTCTCTTGGGACGAGTCCTCATCTCCAGGCTCAATCATACGGTGAACTTCATTCCGGACGTTTTGCCATTCTGGGTGAGAGAAGATGACGGCCAGGATATCCGAAAGCATTTCTCTTTTTGTTTCCTCTGGACCGCTTAATCGGTATCCGGAGCCTTTCTGATAGTACAACGTCAATCCGGCTTGCCTGAACTCTTCTTTAATCGCTTTAAGAACCTTCGCGACGGTGCCTCGACTCATGCTCGTAAGGTCCATGAAGCTTTGCATCGAGGCATCTTGTTCTTCCAATAATATCTTTGACTTAATGAGTACTTCTCGTTCTTGCTTCGATAATTGGTATTGCCAATTATCGAAACTTTCATCCTTTTGAAGGTTCAATTTGGATTTTGTTGTGTCAGGCAGAAACAGCCCTTCACCATGTTTCGTTTCAATCGGTTCTAAATTCTGATCTTCTAACCAACTGTTGATCTGATCAAGATCATAATAAATCGTGCGTTGAGACACATTCATTTTTGCAACCAGATCTTTTGTCGGGATAGGATCATTCGATAGTTGAATGATGGATAATAAGTGTGCACGTCTTTTATCCAGTACCATAGGGATCCCCCTTGTTCTGGTTATTATCTGGTAATTTTTGCAGAATTATACGGGTGTTATTTCGATGATCATCTTATGGCTTAATTATAATGCGCTTTCACTAGTATTGAAAGGGGTTTCAGTGTGCATAGTTTGTAAGTACTATTTTTGCAAAAATGAACTCATGGCTAGTGGGTACCGCATTATAGCTGGAGAAAAATATGGAAATTGCGATTGATCCCTTGCTACTGAAGGGTAGTGCGGGAGTCATGGTTACAATTGATGGGTGAATAAATAAAAAGGAAGCGGACTCATTAAAGAGAGGGCTTCCTTTTATTGTTAAGGATTTTTTTATTTGTATAACGCTAGTTTTTGTTCTAAAACCCTTATTTCCATGTACTTATCATTCCTAAAGGAAACTGTGTCTTCATTGAGCAAATGATTTTCGGTATCTTCTATATAGATGGTATAACATACATGTGGTCAATGAAGACTACATCAAAATGGATCCAAATTGAAGGAGGCAAAACCAATGAGTAACAAACGCGTACTAATGGTTGTAACCAATCACACGAAGATAACAGACGATCATAAAACAGGCCTATGGCTGGAAGAATATGCGGTGCCTTATAATGCCTTCAAAGAACAAGGCTACGATGTAAAAGTAACAAGCATCCAGGGTGGCGAAGTTCCACTGGATCCAAACAGTATTCCAGAAGAAGAAGTAGCAGAATGGGCGGAAGCTCAAGAACAATTGAAAGATACAGCCAAGCTTTCCAAAGAAGACGCGGAAGGGTTTGACGGAATTTTTCTTCCAGGTGGACATGGAACAATGTTCGACTTTCCTGAAAGTGAAACCTTGCAATATGTATTGCAAAAACATGCGGAACAAGGTAACATCATTGGCTCCGTCTGCCACGGTCCAAGCGGTCTTGTGAATGCAACGTACGAAGACGGTACACCAATTGTAAAAGGGAAAAAGGTAGCTGGCTTCACAGATTCAGAAGAAATCGGCATGGGCTTAGATGTGCATATGCCATTCATGCTTGAGACAGAGCTTCGCAACAAAGGAGCGAACTTCTCTAAAGGGGAAGACTGGACAGCTTATGCGGTTCGTGATGGTAACTTGATTACTGGTCAGAACCCGATGTCCAGTGAAAGTGCAGCTGAAAAAATGGTAGAAGCCTTGAACGAAAAATAATAGATTCTAGAAAGGTCTCCTCTATATAAGAGGGGACCTTTCTTTATAAGGAATAGTCGGCACTAAGAACTGATGACATGGAACTATAGTTTAAAGTGTTTAAAAAGGAAATAAGAGGAAAAAGAAGCTAATTAATGATATACAAAGGTTTTAAATCGTTTATTACATAATTCCATAATAAATAGTTGTTTTTTGAACTTTTAAATCCAAACTTATCCATTTATAATAATATCAGCAGTTCTAAATAATGAACTGCAGGACTATTGATTCATGTATATTTTTTTAAGATAAATGTTCTTTTTAAAGAACTACCCATACAGAAAGTTAACTAGAATATAGGAGAGGTGTTTAGAATGATTGATTTGCATTGCCATATTCTCCCCGGTGTAGATGACGGGGCACAAACACTAGAAGAAAGCATCGAAATGGCAAAAGAGGCAGTGGAGGAGGGGATTGAAACCATTGTTGCTACTCCTCAGCATATGACGAGTAACTTTCATAACCCCAATCATTCCATCATCAGTAAAGTGAAGGATTTTAACAGAGAACTTAAAGCACAAGGAATTCCACTGGAGGTATTGTACGGTCAGGAAGTGAGAATGAACAGTGAAATTATGAGTGCTCTTGAGACGGAAGAGCTCCTTTCTGTCAATCATAAAAGCAAGTATATCTTTATTGAGCTGCCATACAATATGATGCCTAATTACGCCAAAAATGTTTTATACGAACTGCAGCTTGCGGGGTACAAGCCAATCCTTGCTCATCCAGAGCGAAATAAGGTGGTTCAGGAGCAGCCTGACCTTCTTTATCATTTTGTTAGGAATGGCGCGATTATGCAAGTAACGGCTGGCAGTATTGTAGGAAAATATGGACGCTCTGCTCAAAAGTTAGCGTTTACCATGATTGAACATAATCTGGCACACGTGATAGCTTCGGATGCGCGGGATACAAAGAAAAAGAAATTCTACATGAAAGCTGCGTATGATAAAATGCAGAAAAAGTACGGAACCGATACGGTTTATCAGTTTATGGAGAATGCAAGTGTGATCTTAGATGGTGAGATGGTGTATACAGATCCGCCAGAGCGGATGAAAACGAAAAAAGGGTTAGGCATATTTTCATAGTGATATCCATTTCTGAAAAGAAGAAGCGTCCTCGATGGACGCTTCTTCTTTTCTCATAGTTTGATTCTTTTCAATAGAACTACCGTTTATAAATTGACTCTATTTCGCTGTCCTCGATCGATGATTTGGTTGCCTGAAACAGAAGGGATATACAGGGTGGTATCCATACTGTTAGCGGTTAACTCGATCACAGGTGTAGAGGGAACATCCCAGGCCATGCCATGAATATAGTTGAATTGTCCACTAACTTTAAGAATTTTCGTAGTGATAGATGTGGGCTGGATTTGGAGGTTTTGAAATTGATTTCCACTAATTTCGTTAGGGATTGTAGAGCTGCTTGTCATCATGATCATTTCAATGCAATCATCAAGCGACAAGTTGAGGAAACGGTTTGCGTTAATCCAGGCGAACCCTGTAGATGGCCGATTAGCAACCATTTTCAAAGCGGTTTTCAACCCGGCAATTTTTATATTCTCAAAGTCAACGAATGAAATTTCGTGACCTGGCCCCCCGGAAAAGAGTGATATTCCCGTACCCTTGTGGCTGCTATGCCAATGGACGATATTAATATTTTTAATTTGTGTTCGGTTCCATACGTTGTAATATTTGTATTTCCCGTTTAAGTAAATAACATCTGAAGCAAATGCAGGATCGTCTATGGCAATGTACGCTCCCTCAAGGGAAGCATTATTTTGCACTTCCAACACTCGAAAGTTCCCCTTCACTACAAACTGGCTTCCATAATTGAACAGTAATTTAACTCCTTTTTTAATGACGATGGGTGCTGTGATGAGATAACTCTTGTTTCCTAAGATTACAGTCTTCCCTTTATTATTACTTGCAAAGTCTATGGCCGCTTGTATTTTCAAAGAATCATTCGCACCGGTGAAGTCTTCAACATAGATGTCTTCGATCATCTTTTGTTCCTACTTTCCTTTAATTAGCATTACGATTTTATCCTTATAGATGTAATGGTTTCATGTGTTGTTCTTTATAATGTACAAAAAACAGGTAATGCTTATGTTCTATACTATTCTAGTAATTTACAAGGAGTTCCGAAATTGGACGGGGTTATTTTCGGGACTTCTAGTATCTATGGATCTATTTTTCCTCATTATTCGAGCATTAAGCTCATACCCTCAGTTAGTCGGTTTTCCAGATAGATTGTTGAAGCCGCTCTCTTCCTTTCTCTACCTGGGTTTCTACACATCAGCTTCGCAAAAAAAGTAAAATAATCAACAAAAGTTCTTTATAAAGAACGTGAGATCTGTTACTATACATTCAAGGTTTAGTTCTTCATAAAGAACGAAAGTGGAGTTTTTCTCAAAAAAGAATTTATGGAGGTGCGGGTTTTGACAGTGAAGATGGAGGAAAGAAGGGAAATCAGAAGGTTGGCTGCTGAGGCGGAAGTGTTCCTTATTGAAAACAAGTCTTTATCATCTACTCCATATGTTTTTGCCCGAAGGTTCGTTGACATTGTTCTGGCTTTTGCAGGTTTAGTCATATTCATACCTCTTCTTCTTATTTTATCGATCGCCATTAAACTAGATTCGAAAGGCACCATCTTTTATCCGCAAGTAAGAGTAGGGATGATGGGGAAACCCTTTCAGTTACTAAAACTCAGAACGATGAAGATGGATGCTGAGAAAGATGGACCACGCTGGGCGGAGATCAATGATCCCAGGGTGACCAGAGTAGGGAGATTCCTCCGAAAAACTAGAATAGATGAACTCCCACAGCTTATGAACGTTTTAAAAGGGGAGATGAGCTTCATTGGTCCAAGACCGGAACGCCCTGTTTTTACTGAATTATTCAATCAACAAACGCCAGGGTTTATTAACCGTCTCGCTGTAAAACCTGGATTAACCGGATGGGCTCAAGTAAATGGCGGTTATGATATCTCCCCTGAGGAAAAGCTGGCTTACGATCTAGAGTATATTCGCAAGAGGAGCTTGCTCCTTGATCTAAAAATACTACTACTGACCTTTAAAATTGTCCTTACTGGAAAAGGTGCTAGATAAAAAGGAGGGTTTAACGTGGACGTATTGTACATGTCGGCGAGACCGCCATACCCACCCCATAAAGGGGACCAGCTGATTGCATGGGAACAGATCAAACAATTAAAAGTTAATGGCGATCACGTTCATCTGCTTACATTTGCAAAAACGAGAAAAGAAAAGGAGCTCATCAAAAAAAAGCTTTCCCCTTATTGTAAAGAAGTGATTGTTTTCCGGATGCATCCAATACCAATGCTGCTTCGGTCATTAAAGACTTTTTATAACTTTAAACCGGTTCAAGTCAATCTGTTTTTCAATCCTAAAATAAAGAAACGTGTGATGGAGATTCATCGCAGGCTTAATCCGGATGTGATTCATGTACAGACGGTTAGGATGGCGGAATATGTGATCGATACCAATAGTCCAAAGTGTTTGGATATGATTGATGCCTTATCTCTGAATATGGAACGCCGTGCCCAAAAGGAGAAAAAGTTGATAAAACCATTATTCCTGCTAGAGTCACGGCTGATGAAACGATATGAAGAAGTCATATTAAAGAAATTTGACCGCACTACGATTGTTTCGGAAAGTGATAAAAGCTATTTGAACCATCCGCAAATCGTTGTGAATCCAAATGGAACCTCCATTACGAAACAGCATCTTGCCAGTTATCCTTCGATGAGAAAGGAAAAAATCATCCTTTTTCACGGAAACATGCAGTATTATCCGAATGTCGAAGCTGTCCTTGATTTTGTGAATGAGGTTTGGCCGCATATTCATAAGGCCTATCCAGACTATAAATTTTATATTGTAGGAAAGGACCCCGTTAAGAGAGTTACAACATTAAACGGCAAAGACAATGTAGTGGTGACCGGATTTGTTAAGGATATATGCATTCCTTTGCTGCAGGCGCAAATTGGTATTTATCCAATGAAGTCAGGGACGGGGATGCAAAACAAAATTGTGGAAGCCATGGCATGTGGATTGCCAACCATTGCTTCTCCTACAGCTTTGCAGGGAATTGCAGGAAGGCGTGGAGGCGAACTAATCTGCACAGGAAATAAAGAAGAAATGATCGCAGCTGTTAAACAGTTGATTGAGAAACCCGAATTACAAGAACGTTATGCCATGAGAGGGCAAGCCTTTGTAAGAAGCCATTATTCATGGGAGAAAAACTGTAACAGGCTGATAAAAACCTGGCAGGAGGCTGAGAGACACCGAAGTTCTGAAACCCAAGAAAAATTAGAACCAATGATCGTTCAATCATGAAAGGCGGTGGGTGACATGCGAATCGTACTGTTATCAGGAGGCTCCGGAAAGCGTTTATGGCCGCTTTCCAATGCTGCCAGGTCCAAACAATTCCTAAAAGTGTTGAAAGATGAAAACGGAAAGATGGAGTCTATGGTTCAGCGCGTCTGGCGGCAGCTCGGGAAGTATAACTTGGATGATAAAGCGATTGTTGCCACAAATGGCTCTCAAGTAGAAATGCTTCATAATCAGCTTGGTCAACGTACTCCTGTGGTGGTAGAGCCAGAACGGAAGGATACTTTTCCGGCCATCGCATTAGCAGCCGTGTACCTTTATTCCGTAGAAGGGTGCAGCGTAGATGAAGTTGTAGGCGTCCTTCCTGTCGATCCATTTGTGGAAGACCACTTTTTTGAGACGGTCAAGAAACTCGAGTGGGGTCTGAACGAGAGTGATGCCGACTTAGCTCTCCTCGGGGTGAAACCCACGTACCCTTCGGAAAAGTATGGGTATATCGTTCCGAACAATAGAACAGAGAGCGATTTTGTTAAAGTAAGTCAGTTTTGCGAAAAGCCGAAAGAGTCATTAGCTAAAAAGCTAATTCACCAGCAGGCCCTTTGGAATTGTGGTGTATTTGGTTTCAAGCTGGGATATATCATCGAGCTACTCAAACGTAAGAATATCCCTGTCGAGTACAATGCTTTACTGAAGTATTACGGCAAGCTTCCATCCAACAGTTTCGATTATGAAGTAGTTGAAAAGGCAAGCAATATTATCGCCCTGCCTTATGATGGTTACTGGAAAGACCTTGGAACGTGGAACACGTTGACCGATGAAATGGACACAAGAGTCATTGGAAATGGAGTGATCAGTCAAGATGTATCCGGTTCGTGTATCGTGAATGAACTGGATATCCCGATTATTTTGATGGGGGTAGAGAATGTTGTCGTAGCCGCAAGTCCTGATGGTCTGTTGGTGACGGATAAAAAGTGTAGTCACAAAATTAAACAGTACGTTTCCCATTTTCAGGATAGGCCAAGATATGAGGAATATTCATGGGGATGGAGCAGAGTGCTTGATTATAAGCAAAAGAAAAATGGCACAGAAAACCTGACGGAAAAAGTCCATTTGAACGCTGGAAGTATGATACAGGGCCAGTTCAGTACGAATCAGGAAATATGGACGGTTACAGAAGGGGAAGGCATCCTGGTCTCAAAGGGTGGGTTTTCAGACATCGGCCCTGGGTCCAGTATTACGATTTCTGCCGGAAAAGATTACACCTTGAAAGCGGTTCATGATATGGAATTCGTCGTCATCCAGAACGGAAAACGGTTAATGGAGAATCGAAGGAAAAATGATGAGGAAGTCCTTTATTTGGAGAAACCTTCGTATTCTCATTACGTATAGTTAGGATTTGAAAATGAAGGCTCAGCGGATCTATATAGGAATAATCATTTTTTTAACAGCGGTTGTGTTAGTAGGACTTTTTATGAAGGGGGCGGGTCAAGAGACTGGCACAATTAGTGTGGAAGCATTTGGGGCGAGTGGGGATGACAGTAAGGATGATTCCAGAGCCATCCAAGCAGCGATTGACTCCAGTTATGAAAGGGACAAACTTCCTGTCCAGTTGTTGGGTAAGACCTATATCTTGAAACAAGGATTACGGTTGAAAGAGGGAGTCGCACTGGAAATGGGAGTGGCTACGAAGCTTCTTGTCGAAGGTAATTTTAATGTATTGGAGCTAGAACGAAAAACTTCGATCTCAAATGGAACCATTGAAATAACCACTCCTGAATTTCAAAGTGCTGTGATCCATGTAAGTGGAAAAGAACAGGTTTGGACGACTGAGCGCATACAGCTCGAAAATGTGACGTTGTACAATTCCAGCGCTACGAATCGTGGAAAAGCAATCTATTTTTCCGCAGAAACATCCGAGGAATTTATCAGTTTTGTGAATGTGACAGGAGTGAATGTGAGCGGGTTTCACACCGCCGTGCATCTCCTAGCAACGCCTCCCAGGAATGAAGAGGAACACAATTTTGTAAATGGAAACAGGTTTGTAAATATGACCCTTGATGACTGCGTCGTCTGTATCCACTTGGATAGTGACGTGACCATTCCTAATGAGGTCTCCGGGAATATGTTTGGCAACCTTCAGATCCAGCTGACAGAGAGTACAGATAAAGCGGTGATTTTATCAGGGACCAATAACACCATAGAAGGTATGATTTGGGACGCTTCCATCATAGAGGATTCACATCCTTTAATAGAAGTAACCGAACAATCCTATGGGAATTCCATAAAAATGAATCTACCTAAAGATCGATTGATAGATAAAGGACAAAGCAACAACTACTCTACCTTCGAAGAGTGATAGGTGAAGTGTCATAAGCTTTATTTTACTTAAATTACGAAAGGAAGGTTGCCATGAAGGTGTTAGTAACTGGCGGGGCAGGCTTTATCGGATCTCACATAGTAGAAGAATTAGTAGATTCCCACTACGAGGTTGTCGTGGTAGACAATCTAGTGACAGGACATATGAAAAACCTTCTCCCACAGGTGAGTTTTTACAAACGGGATGTTCGAAAAGACATGGATGAGGTTTTTGCTAAAGAGAAGCCTGATTATGTTATTCATCAGGCTGCCCAGGTTTCTGTAAGTCAGTCGTTTACAGACCCTTTATATGACTGTGAAGAAAATATTGTTGCGACCCTTAATATCTTACAATCTAGCGCGAAACATAAAGTCAAAAAAGTCGTGTTTGCATCAACGGCGGCTGTCTATGGCAACCCGAGCTATCTTCCCATTGATGAAGCGCATCACGTGCAGCCGATTTCCTTTTATGGTCTGACAAAAGCACATGCTGAAAAGTACATCCACCTTTTTGCACATACTCATAACCTTGACTTTTCCATTCTACGTTATGCCAACGTCTACGGACCAAGACAGGATGCTCATGGAGAAGCCGGAGTCATCGCTCTCTTTATCGAAAAATTAATCTGTGGGGAATCTCCAGTTATTTTTGGGGATGGAAACCAGACGCGGGATTTTGTTTTCGTCAAAGACGTGGCTCGTGCAAATGTTGCTGCATTGGAAAACGGGAAAAATGAAATCTTTAATGTAGGGACAGGACAGGAAACATCGATCAACGAAATTATTGACCATTTAGCGGTTTCTTTAAGGAGACCTATTCAGCCTACTTTACGTCCACCCCGAGAAGGTGATATTCGCTCGAGTGTTTTAAAAAACGATCGAGCCCAATCCATGCTGCACTGGGCCCCTTGTTATTCACTGCAAGAAGGGCTGCTGAAGACCGTTCAATTTTATCAGCAGGAAAATCCTTACGGGGTGCAAGAGGTGATTTCATGAGAGAACCAATGGATATCAAAACTTTTTTCCGTATTCTCAAACGGAGAATGGCTACGATCTTGATCACGACTATTTGCGTATCGATTTTAAGTGGTGTTGCTGTATTTTACTTCTTAAAACCTACGTATGAAGCGACCGAATATATTCTCGTTGGAAACCTGGGGAATCAGGAGGATGTTTACGTTGATCCTCAAACAGTGAACAGACTTATTGCTTCAACGGTCGATTTTATTACAAGTCCGATCGTATTGGAATCCGTACAGGCGGATATAAATCTATCTCAGGAAGAGTTGGAAGAAAAAATCACAATAAAAAATAAAGAAGATTCCCAGATTATTTCGGTAGTGATCAGAGATTCGGAAAAGGATCGGGCCAGCGAGTTGGCTAACATTCTTGCTGCCACTTCAGTAGAAGAGATGAAAGGCTCCATGCAAATGGAAAATATAGCTGTTCTTAGTAAAAAGGAAGGGACCAATAAAGTAGAAGAAGTCGGAAGCCCGATTGTGAACATGTTGATCGGAACAATGGTGGGATTATTTTGTGGGATTGGAATGGCGATGTTAAAAGACCATTGGGATGATTCCGTCCAAAGCCTTGATCAACTTGAAAAAGAACTGGGGTTACCCGTACTTGGGGAAGTGGCTGCGACTTCTGATAGCCTTCCGAAATCATACAGAAAACAGCTCGCAAGTGAGTCAGGAAAAGTGAAAAAAGGAGGGAAAATTCATGCAGAGTCCCATTGAAGATATCATTCACGGCGGGGACAAGAAAAAGAAGGGGATTGTCAGCTTCGACCAGATGAAGGTGATCAGTCGAAAAGTTGAGAAAAAAAGCCCATCCATCCTGATGGTGACTTCGATACCTGCAGGAAAGTCGGTAGCCATGATCGCTGCAGAACTAGCGGCAGCCATTGCTCTTCAGGAGAAAAAAGTCTTGCTTGTTGAATCTGATATGAACAAACCCATGCTTCACGAATGGTTCCATATGGAGCGGCCTGGAGAAAACCATCAGGATCCATTAACAACCGTTTATCCTACTTTTCTCCCTAGCCTGGATGTACTCTTGGCTAAACGTTCTATTGATCAAAAACCAATGGATATCTGGCTATCGCCCTCTTTTAAAGAGCATGTGGATTCCTGGATGAAGGATTATGATCGAGTGATTTTTTCGGCTCCTTCCTTATCATCAGGAGTTGAAGCAGAGTTGATTGCTGAAGGGTGTCAGGAAGCAGTGCTGGTCGTTCAGCAGAACAAGGATAAGCTTGAAGACATAAAGAAAGCCCAATCAAAACTTGAGACGGCAGGATGCAAGATACTTGGTGTTGTTTACCAAAAGTGATGGATTAGCAAGGAGTAAAGGGGCTGAAATTTATGAAGCAGATTAGAAATTCCATAGGAAAGAATATCTTTCATTTATTTTACAGTACGGCACTTTCCAGCATTTTAAATGCTGCATCGTTGATTGTGCTGGCCTCTTTTATCTCCACAGATGATTATGGAAAATTTAGTGTGGTACTCGCTTTTGCGATGATTATGGCTTATTTAACGGAAGCCGGATTAAACCAGATTGTGCTTCGCGAAGGGGCAAAGAAAGAAGCATCCATTTCGTTGATCATGGCGTCATTTATAAAACTGCGTCTTGGCCTTACACTAGCAACGCTGATGATTGGATTCCTTCTTATTCATTGGATGTACGCCGGTGACACAGCATTGATTACACTTTCCTATGCCCTGATTTTTCCACTTGTGATAGGGATAGCCATGCAGAGCATTAGTATCACCTATTTTCAGATGTTGGAGAAAATGCAGTATTCAGGGATGATACGAATGGTTTCTGCAGGCCTTTTGATCACCGTTATTTTAGTTGGGAAATGGTTTTATATAGATCCCATGATCGTATTTTTCTTGTATGGATCCGCTTATTTTCTGGCCGGTTGTTTTGGGATATTTTTAACGACTAAGACTCTGAAACTTTCTATAAGGTTTCCTTTTTATAAAGGACTATGGAAACATTGGGGACCGTTTTTAGTGACCGGATTATTATTCATTCTCCTTCCGCAGATTGGTCCAATTGTTTTAGAAAAGACCTTAACATGGAAAGAAGTTGGTTATTTCGCTGTCGCTTACCGCATTCCACAGGCTTTGCAGCAATTGCCATTTATTATCGCCGGAGCTTTCTTTCCGGTATTGTTCCGTTTATTCCAGGCTGGAGACTACGAGCAGCATGTGAAAAAGAGTATCACACAGGTGAAATTGATGTTACTTGCTGGCATGCTTGCTGCTATCCCTTTTTACCATCTTTCTGACTTTGTTATCGGAGTATTATTTGGAGAGAGATGGATGGAAGCAGCGTTCTTACTGAAAGTGCTGGCTTTAGTCATGGTTTTTCAGGGAGGCAGTATTGCTCTAGGGGACGGGCTGACAACGAGAGCACTTCAGTCTCGAAGAATGACGGTGCTAGCTGTAGGCGTGGCATCGGGCGTGATGTTTTATGCCTTTTTTAGTGAAAGGTATGGATTAACAGGAGCAGTGGTCGCTGGAGTTCTCATTGAGGTGATCCTGTTATTCGGATTTCTGATTTGTCATCCTGACAGAATGGTCTTGGGAAAAAGAGCAGTAGTTCCTTATTTGATTTACTTTTTCATCACTCTACTAGGTATAGAAGTATTCTTATCGTCTATTCCATTCCTTGCTGCATGTACCCAATTTGTTCTTATTCTTGCCCTTGCCGTAATGGACAAGGAATGGAGAGAAAAAGTTCCGGCGCTCTTGAAAAAGGTGGGCTTGGTTAAGGAATCCAAATCGAAAATTAGGAAGGAGGCCCATGATGGAGCATCTTAGTTCCTATGAAAGACCGCGCAGCAGTCTGCTGCTGTTTTTCTTGCTCTTTTCAGTCATGCTTGGTAAATATCACATTTACCTCGGCTTTGCCTTTAAGCCACATATGATGTATTTGGGCATTCTTGTCATCATACTGGCGGCTTCCTTCCGATTTCAAAAGCTGCAGAGTTTTGAAGTGACGCTGCTTTTTTTCTATCTGGTGTATGTATTTTCTGGCGCATTCTCCTTATATGCATCATCAGGTCTGAGGGTCATGCTTGGGATCACACTATATATCGTCTTTTATATCTTCATGAAAGGGATTCTCCAAATGTTTCAAAAAAGGCAATTGGAGAATGCGATTGCCAATGCTGGGATTCTATTTAATATCGGAAGTCTTTTTCTCTACGTATGGGGACTGAAAAGCAATGGTTTTTCTTTATTAGGAGACGGAGTCATACGCTATGGTGTCTGGTTTGACCGTGATTACCCCAGATTGATTGGTTTGATGGAAGACCCGAACTATTTTGTATTTTATAATACGATCTTTTTTACTTTCTTTTTATGTAAACGCGACTCGTTGAAAAATAAGATCGGGCTCACCCTGTGTTTAGTTACAAGTGTACTCTCTTTTTCCAGAGGGGGATTGTTGATTCTCCTTGTTATTTTCATCGTTTACTTCTTATTGAACAAACCAGCTAACCAATTGCGCTTATTTCTATCTACCTTTTCTATCTTAGCTATAGCCTGGGCGGTCAGTCTAGCGATGAAATTCCGTGTTCTTGATATTCTGCAGCATAGATTTCAAGACTTTTCCTCTGACGGTGGAAGTGGAAGGTTTGAACTATGGGGAAGGGCATGGGAGTTCTTTTTAGCCCATCCCTGGTTTGGAATTGGTGCAAGCAACTTCGCCGACTACAACTCGTTTGAATACGGGGATAACCTTGTTGTTCACAACACATTCCTTGAAGTGTTAACGGAATCAGGAGTCATTGGTTTGTTTGTGTATGGTTTGTTTGTACTTACGGTGCTCTATCAAATTTTTCGGTCTAATATTCACTTGAAGCATCCATTTCTCTTTTTAACATTCCTTGGATTTATGTTTCAGATGATGTTTTTATCGCTGATCGTTAATGACATGTTCTTATTATATCTAGCTATCCTGTCTACTTACTTTTCCTATGAAGATGAAAAAGGCCAGGCTAAGGAAAACGATCGTATTGAAAGGGAGGCCGTATAGAGATGAATGTATTGATGCTGACAGACAAATTGACGATGGGTGGAGCTGAAAATTATTTCATCAAGCTCGAAAACAAAATGAAAACAGGCCCAGGGTTTCATCTCTATGCCGCTTCCGGTGGAGGGGAACTAACGAATTACATTGGTAACAAGCAAAATTTTTTGGAGTTATCCAGGAATAACCACCTATTAAATTTATGGAAGCTTAATCAATTTATCCATAAGTGGGACATTGATGTTATTCACGCGAACAGTCTGCGGATGGTTATGTATGCAAGCTGTTTGAGAAAGCTTGTTTGGAAACGGAAAATTAAAGTCATTTACACGAAGCACAATATCACGGCTCTTGAAAAGTTTCCGAGAGTATTTTCCTTTTTGATGAATCATGCTGTTACTGGGATTATTACAGTAAGTGACTACGAGAAAAGAGTTTTAATAGATTATGGAGTCAACCAAGATAGGATCACCACCGTTTACAACGGGGTTGACCTCGATAAATTTCCTTTTACTGAAAAGACTCAGCCTGAGGTATTTAAGGTTGGAATTCTAGCAAGGTTATCTCCAGAAAAGAACCATCGATTGTTTGTAGATATTGCAGCCGCTATGAAGGCAGAAGAAGATGTACAGTTTTACATTGCCGGGGACGGGCCTGAACGTGAGGTAATAGCTGAAAAAATTAAGCAGTCAGGGCTTGAGGAACAAGTACAATTACTTGGTGAAATAAAAGAACCCCAGGAATTTCTACAGTCGATGGATGTACTTCTGCTTACCTCTGAGAGAGAAGTGTTTCCAATGGTCATCCTGGAAGCTATGGCCACGGGGACGCCCGTGGTCTCTATTAACAGGGGAGGTATATCGGAAGCCATTATAGATAAAGAGACGGGAATGTTGGTAGAGGACCATAGCCCAGAAGCTTTTCGAGAAAAGATCTTAGCTTTGAAATCTGATGAGGAATTGAGACATAAAATCATCTATGCTGCCCGAGAGAAAGTGGAAAGAGATTTTACTTCAGAAGAGATGGTTGAACAAACTTTCAAACAATACAAAATTCCAGGCTCCCCCCTTAAACCACAGTTAAACGTAAAAGGGAAAAGCATTTAGCTCCCTAATTAAAAGAAGGCGAAGCATCCTATGGTTGGATGCTTCGCCTTTTGTAGATCATGATACTTTTGGTTTTGTTTCATCAACTTTAACAGGAGTTCTTGGCATATTGATTTTCCCTGCAACAAAAGCACCGTAAGGAATTAAATTTAACAGATAAACAGCAATCATCGGCACACCGACTCCTAAAATAAATAACAAAGCGATGTGGACATCAAGGGTCATCGTAAACGGTAGAGAATCGAACCATCGAATCGCATTGTATTGTACCAGCGGGTGTAACAGGTAAATCCCGTAGGAGCAGCTGCTTACCCACATCACAAACAGTGGAGTTTTCTTCATTTTCATAGCAATCAAATAGAGCAGACAGAAAACGAAGAACGTATAAACCACTATATCGAAACGCTTGGACGAGACGACTGAATAGAAATTCGAATACCTTATATAAAGCGGAATCAACCCGGTAATAATTACGCCAGGAATCACATAATACTTATACTTTTTCAGCATGTCCAGGAACACATTGATATGCTTACCGGCATAGTAAGCAATGGTAAAGTAAAAGATCCAGCCTAAGAACGGAAGCTTGTAATGATCCCATAGGAACGAAAACGCTGGGAAACTGCTGCTTCCTTTTAAGTTAAAGAACCCTAAATAGAGTACGTTGATGACTAACGATAACCCAATCATCACGAGCGGAGGATAACGGTCAAAGTATTTTTTCAATAAGAAATGCAAGGCATAGAACTGGAAAATGATTAGCACAAAGTAGCCATGCCATACCCCTAGGACAGTTTTATCAAAGAATAACTCAACAAATCCTGACCATGTAATCCCTGCTCCTGCCCATAACCCGTACAGGGTATAAATTAAAGACATGACCAGGTATGGAACAAAGATATAAAGGATGCGTTTTTTCCAGAAGGGTTTTGCTTTTGGCATCCGGTCCGGATAAGAATAAGAAAGCAAAAACTCTGAAATCATGACAAACACTGGTGTTGCGAACATGAGTGTCATTTTGAACTGATAGAACATGTCTGTAGTAAAGGCAGACAGGTCATAGTTTTGCTGAGATAGAGTAATAGAATGAATAAAGACAACACAAAGACAGGCTATGAAGCGAATAAAGAATATTTCATTAATATAAGCTCTTTTCATTATAGGCTCCTTTATTTCAAATTCCTCTATAGTTTATCTGTTTTTATTAGAAAAAGGAACCGTAGATTTATAGTTTAAATAAGAAATCCGCCTTAAATGAAGTATATTTTAACCTCTTTTTTCCTTTATTACTTCTCTGAAATTATTCCCCGCACTTTTTCAAAAATATCTAACAATATCGAAAAATATTAGAATTTTCAAATAATGAACAGAACGATACACTTTTAATTAAGAAATAATTATTTCTAATTCATTAATGTAAACGCTTTAACTGAGCGTCAGGAAGGAGAAGTCACATGAATGTCTGGGAACCAAACAGTCCATTAGGCGGACTGCCAATTATTAAAGATGCAAGCAGCAAAAGAGAATCAAGTTATGATCGAACAGGAGGGAATCGTGATTTTGATGTTGTTGAACCTGGAGATACATCTGTAATGGCTGACATCAAAGGAGCGGGATGTATCAAACACATTTGGATGACAACGAGATGTTATGCTCCACAATACTTAAGAAAGCTCGTCCTCGAGATGTACTGGGACGGCGAAGAAAATCCAAGTGTTCGCGTTCCTTTGGGTGATTTTTTCGGAATTGGTCATGCGACTTGCAAGCATTATGTATCGTTACCATTAAGTATGGTGATGGGAGAACGCAGAGGTCCAAAAGGCCCTTTTGCTGCTTCCATGAACAGCTACTTTCCGATGCCTTTCGGTGATGGAGCTAAAATTCAACTGATCAACGAAAGTGAATCAAGAGTGGAGAACTTGTTTTATTATGTTGATTATGAAGTTTATGAGGATGAGAACAAAATCCCTGATGATATGGGAAGATTTCATGCCTCTTGGAATCGAGAAAACCCTACTCAAAAAGTGGCCCATGATGCCGACGTTGATGAGCCAGCACCATGGGAACTACCTGGTAAGAATCTATCTGGAGATGAAAATTACGTCATCTTAGATGCAGAAGGAAAAGGACATTATGTCGGGTGCGTATTAAACATCGATAACTTCGATGCCTCAAACCAGCCGTTTACATGGCCAGGCGAAGGGGACGACATGTTCTTCATTGACGGAGAAGAATGGCCACCTTCTCTTCATGGAACAGGTACGGAAGATTACTTTAATGCCGCCTGGGGATTTCCGAGTGGAGAATACGCGGGACCTTACCATGGCGTGTCTCTAGGAAGCGATGTACAGGAGCATTTTGGAAAATGGAGCCTGTATCGATTTCATGTAGAAGATCCAATACGGTTTACTACCTCTATTAAAGCAACAATTGAACATGGGCATGCGAATGATCAGGGAAATGATTATTCCTCTGTTGCTTATTGGTATCAGCTTGAACCTCATAAACCACTATCCGATCTGCCTCATGTAGAAGATCGTCTTCCACGCAGATGGCCTGAACACGGACTTTGGGATCGTTAATAGTTGTAATCAAATAAGGAGGAGAGTTAATTGAAAACTTTTAACTGGAAGGTTATCATTCCTTTTTTCTTAGTCCTGTTACTTATGGTTGTCAGCGGCTGCTCTAATAGTACGAATGGTGAAACAGGAAGTAAAGAATCGGGTGATGATAAAACATTGACGGTACTCGTTGAAGGGGGAAGCCCTGCTTATGAAGTAGCCAACCAAACGAAAGATGAATTTAAAGAAGAAACTGGATATGAAGTGAAAATTGAGGCTGTTCCTTACTCGGGCGTTTATGACAAATTAAAAGCAGAGGTGGCTTCACGAGCTGGAGCTTTTGACGTTGCAACGATTGATATTCTCTGGTTTCCTGCCCTTTCAAGTGGTTTATTGCCTCTTGATGACGTGATTACGGAGGAAGTGGAAAATGATTTATTCCCAGGCCTTGTTTCTGGCGGTACTTACAATGGTGAAAAGTACGGGATGCCCGTTTGGACAAACGCGAAGAATGTCATTTATAGAAAGGATCTTTTTGAAGATCAAGCCAATCAGGAAGCCTTTAAAGAAGAATACGGTTATGAGTTAGCTCCACCGAAGAATTGGAAGGAATATAGAGACATGGCTGCCTTTTTCACACAGGATACCAATGGTGATGGGAAACCTGATCAATATGGGACGACAGTCTTCGGAGCGAATAACGGAGACTCTGTAGCAAGCTGGTTAGACCACGCCGCTCAAGCGGGTGCAGATTCTTTAGTTGTAGGGGAAGGCGGAGAAGTCCTTGTCAATCAAAAGCCTTATGTAGAAGCCTTGGAGTTTCTTACAACTTTGTTGAACGAAGATCAATCCGTACCTAAAGGGGCATTAGAGATGGCTTCTGCTGAAACGGCTGAGCTTTTCTGGAGTGGAAAGTCTGCCATGATGATTGCGTGGGGGCATTTCTACGTACCATCCAACGATCCGGAAACTTCAGAAGTTGCTGGTAAAGTAGGATCAGCTCCTATGATTGCTGGGGATGCAGGAATCGGTGCTGTTCCAGGACCTTGGTATCAAGTAGTACCAAAATCCTCGAAAAAACCGGAAATCGCACAGCAATACCTTGAGTTTATATATGAGAAGAATGAATTGTATATGAAGTCGTTAGGAGTAGCAGCAAGGAAGTCCGTCTTTGAAGAGTACAGTTCACAAGAAGGTTATGAGCACTTAGAGCCTTTAATGACAACGTTAAACGGAGATCAAACGCAAAACCGTCCGAAAATTAAAGAATGGCAACAAATCGAAAACGAAGCCTTAATCCCTGCAGTTCAATACGCACTATCGGGAGAGAAAACACCACAAGAATCACTGGATTGGGCAGCTGAAGTCATTAAAGGGATCCTGCCGCCTAAATAACATTAGTCTATTGCTCTTCTCTGTTTGATGGGATACTTCAGACAGAGAAGGGTGAATAAAATCAATGAGCAAAGGAGAAACCCATGCCTTACACAAACAGTCGTTTATCCATCTTATTTTTTTTACCAGCTGGGTTATTCATGGGTGTATTTCTGTTATATCCCCTTTTTTTACTCCTTAAAGATAGCTTGTTCAGCTATAACATCCTTGAACCAGCGGCGAAGCAATTTGTCGGTTTACAGAATTATATGAGTGCCCTTACGTCTGAACGGTTTCTTCAAGCTACCTGGAATACGATCGTGTATATTGTTGCCGCGGTTGGAATTGAATTCTTATTAGGACTGACACTGGCTCTTTTATTAAACACAGGTTTTAGAGGAAGCCAGTTGATTAGAACGCTGTTGCTTGCTCCGTTAATGATTGCCCCTTTGGTTTCGGGTCTTGTCTGGAAATTCATGTTGAATAATCAATTCGGCATCATTAACTGGATTCTTTTCAAGTTAGGAATTATTTCAAGTCCTCAGCAAATTCTGTGGTTATCAGAAGCTAAATATGCATTACTTTCAACCATCATCGCGGATGTTTGGCTGACGACCCCTTTTTTGATGCTTGTCTTGTTAGCGGGTCTACAAGGGATTCCAAAAGGTTTATATGAAGCGTCGCAAATTGATGGCGCCAATAGATGGCAGACGTTTCGGTATGTAACAATGCCTGCGCTTGCTCCAGTGGCCATCGTCGCAGTGTTGATCCGGATGATTGATGCAGCGAGAACGTTTGATATTGTATGGGTTCTGACTCAGGGAGGACCTGGCTTTTCCTCTGAGGTACTGAGCACGTATATGTACAAAATGCTTACGAGATACGGCCATGTAGGGGAAGCGAGTGCGATGGCTGTCATCTTTATCATTCTTTTACTTTGCTTGAGTTCCTTCTTTATATCTAAAGTATGGTCTCCGAGCGCCAAAAAGGTATAAGAAAGGAGAGGTAAATCGATGGATAATCATACGGCAATAGGTGTCCAAAAACGAGAAAGGACTCGGCAATCCATCAAATTGGAGCTGAAAAAGAGAGGATGGAAAACGTTTATCATCCTGCTCACTTGTTTTCTAGCTTTATTGTTTTTAGGTCCATACATTTATTTAATTCTAACCTCTTTGAAACCATCATCAGAAGCTGTTTCCGCTCCTCCGTCACTTTGGCCATCTACGTTTACACTTGAGAGTTACATCGGTATGTTCGAATACTTGCCATTTGCTCAGTATTTTATGAACAGCTTAATTGCAGCTTCGATTAGTACAGCTTTAAGTGTGTTCTTAGGAGCTTTGGGTGCTTATGGCCTATCTCGTTTTTCATCAAGAATAGGAAATATATTCTTATTATTTACGCTAACAATCCGGATGGTTCCTATGATTAGTATCGCGATTCCAATGTATATGATCATCCAGGATATCGGATTAGTAGATACAAAGTTAGCGTTAATCTTAGTGTACACAAGCATTAATGTTCCTTTTGCCATTTGGCTGATGATTGGATTCTTTGACTCGATTCCTAAAGAGTTTGATGAGGCGGCAAGGGTTGATGGATGCAGTCGATTGGGTGCTTTTATGAAAGTGATTTTGCCGATTAGTCTTCCAGGACTGGCGACGACAGCGATCTTTACGTTTATGCTCGCGTGGAATGATTTTCTGTTTGCTTTATTAATGACAAGTACGCAATCCAAAACAGCGACAGTTGGAATCTCCGAATTTCTAACTGCTTACAATTTAGATCTAGGCCCTATGACGGCAGCTGCTGTTTCCTTCAGCCTTCCAGTGATGATCTTTTCATTTATGGTGCAGCGTTACATTGTAAGTGGAATGACACTTGGAGCGGTAAAAGAATAATAAAGGACGGGTGATTTATGGAATCAAAAAATGATCTTTTAGAAGTTCGAAAAGAAAGGTATCGTCCACAATTCCATTATAGTCCTCAGTCTAATTGGATGAACGATCCGAACGGAATGGTTTATTTCAAAGGGGAGTACCATCTCTTCTATCAGTATCATCCCAATAGTACAAAGTGGGGTCCCATGCACTGGGGGCATGCGGTTAGTGAAGATTTGATTCACTGGGAAGAGCTGCAGATTGCAATGGCACCTGATGAAAATGGGATGATATTTTCCGGATGTGCCGTCATTGATTGGGAAAATACCTCTGGGTTATTTCCAGATGAGCCAGGAATGGTTGCGATTTTTACCCATGCGGATACGTATCCAGATTCAGACCGTCCCCGCCAGCGGCAAAGTATCGCATACAGTGTTGATCAGGGACGGACATGGGTGAAATACAAAGGAAATCCTGTCTTAATGGATGATTCGATTACGGACTTTCGGGATCCGAAAGTGTTTTGGCATAACGAAACAGGTCATTGGGTAATGGTCGTTGCTGCAGGAGACCACGTGCGATTGTACCAATCGAATAATTTAATCAAGTGGGAATTTCTGAGCAGCTTTGGAGAAAACGAAGGCTCACATGATGGTGTCTGGGAATGTCCCGATCTGTTTTCTTTATCCATTGAAGGAACAAACAAAAGGAAATGGGCGATGATCGTGAGTATTGGGGAGAACGAAAACATTCCTTTTGGTTCGAGGACGCAATACTTTATTGGGGACTTTGATGGGACTCATTTCGTTAATGACCATGATCATGATACTGAAATATGGTTCGATTATGGTAGAGATAATTATGCATCGGTGATGTTTTCAAATATGAAAGAACACAGACGTGTCTCCATGGGCTGGATGAGTAATTGGAATTATGCGAATGATGTTCCGACATCGACATGGAGAAGTTCGATGACAATACCGCGAGTTTTATCTTTGGTAGAAACAGAGAACGGGTTAAGAATAAATCAGCAGCCTGTAAGAGAGGTCCATAAGCTTCGCGTTGATACACATACCGTTGAACAGCGAGAAATAGATTCTGAAGAGTACCTTCTACCTGATTCCTTTGGTGAAAGATCTATCGAAATTGTCGCAGAGTTTGAAATTAATTCAGCAGAAAAATGCGGGCTTAAAGTTTTAAAGTCTGAACATGAAGAGACAATCGTTGGTTATGACGTTGACAATAAACAGGTATATGTAGACCGGAGATGCTCTGGGGACAGTTATTTCCACAAGACCTTTTCGAGTATAGAGAGAGCACCAATAAAAATTAGTGACAAGAAATTCAAGCTTCATATCTTTGTTGATCGGTCTTCCGTAGAAGTGTTCGCCAATGGTGGGGAAGCAGTTATAACGAACCTGGTGTTTCCTAAAACAGATGGCAGCGATGTATTAGTATTCGCTGAAGATGGAGCTGTCAAACTGAATGATCTGAAAATTTTTCATCTGAAATCCATATGGTGAGCTTCACATGTTCCCCAGACCACTTATAATAGAAGTAGGAAGATCGAACGAGTGAAGTACGGGGAGATGAGACGATGCGTGTGAACCCTTTTGCTAAAAGAAAGTGGAGAATCAGAGATAAGATTGTTACGCTTGCCTTACTATCCTCGCTGATTCCTCTCCTAATTGTAGGGCCGTTCATGTTCAACTATATAAATAATTTAGTAGAAAAGAAACTATCGACAGCGGCAGAGAATTATCTTAGCTTAGCAAATAATAATATCACTCGTTTTGTAAATGACATTGAAAATATCTCTACCATTATCTATTTATCTAATGAAGTACAAAGCTACTTGAATTATGAGCAGACATCACCTCGTTTGTATCAACTGGAAATGGATTCACAAGATCTACTTAGTAATATTACTGTAGTAACAAACCCCTATATCAATGGGATTTATGTTGGGAATTCCCACAATGAATTTCTCAAAGTAAATCGTGGTCAAAGAAATATTGAAGGAAACATTTACGATAAAATCACCTCCTCTCCCTGGTATTCTTCACCTGAAAACAAGGAATGGGGAGGAGCGTGGTTTCAAGCACCCGACCTTTCATTGACCGATAATAATCGTGAGTCCCTTCTGTTTGGGAGAACGATCCATGACTTAAGTACTTCGCAGGAAATTGGCTACTCCATGATCAGTGTCGATCCACGTGTGTTTGATCAGATGCTGAAAGGAGTCAATACAGAAGGCGCTGTTCTTATCTATAATGGAAGTAATCCATTGTATTTTAGCGGATCGGACAACATCCCCGTTCATGAAATTATTCCTCTAGTTGAGACGAATAATCGTGTGGAAAGTCAAACAGTTACTTTTAATCAATCTAAGTATGTATTAAATGTCCAAAGGAATGAAACGACTCAATGGGGAATCGTCAGTCTACTTCCTTATGAAAGTGTCATTAGCGAATTTAAATATATCCGCGTTATTATTTTATCCATATTAATCCTTTCTTTTGTTGTAGCTTTATTATTCGCGCTCTTAATTTCGAGGAAAATCACAAGCCATTTAACTGTACTTAGAAAAATTACGAATAAGATGGAGTATAGAGAAGAAGTGGATGATTCTGGACTAGACAAAAATGATGAAATAGGAGAGGTCGGAGCACGATTAGTTGAATTATATAATCGAAATAATGATTTGAATACTCAGTTGTACACCTCTCAAATCAAAGAAAAAGAAGCAGAATTACGGGCACTGCAAAGCCATATTAATCCGCACTTTTTATATAATACCCTTAATTCCATATACTGGATGGCTATGAAAGCAAAAGCTAAGCCTATTGCCAATGTAGCGATCAGTTTATCTAAACTGTTCAAACTTACTTTAAATGATGGCAGTCACTTGTCCACGGTTAAAAAGGAAGTCGAACTCTTAAACCACTATCTTCAAATCCAAAATATAAGATTTGATAACAAAATAGAAGTATCCTTTGATGTGGACCCGACGCTTAACGATGAACAGATGATTAAATTATTATTACAGCCCATAGTTGAGAATGCCGTTATTCATGGACTTGAACCTAAAAAGGAAACAGGGTCGATTATGGTCAAAGGTAAGCGGACTCATCAGGGAATTCTCTTTGAAGTTACTGATGATGGAGTAGGTACTTCAAATCCAACCTATGGATATGGTCTTTCAAATATTAGAGAAAGAATCAAGCTTTTCTACGGAAACAGATACGGGATAACCGTAAAAAGCGAAGAAGGGAAAGGCACAAAAGTAATTATCACAATCGGATATATAAGAGAACATTCGATGCAAACACAAATACGGGGGTGATGAGTGTTGTATAGTCTTTTAATCGTTGATGATGAAAAAGTAGTTCTCGACGCCCTGAAAACGATTATGAATTGGAGTGAGTATGGAGTCAGTGATGTTAATACGGTATCGGATGGCATTGAAGCTTTGGAGTTTATAAAAGATTCTCCACCTGATATTGTACTTACTGACATCCGCATGCCAGGGTTAAATGGTTTAGAATTGGTAGAGCAATCAAAATCTTATACAAATCAAACGATGTTTATTATGATTAGCGGGCACACGGAATTTGCATATGCCAAAAAAGCCATTGAATTAGAAGCTGTTGATTATCTCGTCAAACCTATAGAGATGGATGATATAGCAGAAGCTATTAAAAAAGCAATCGAAAAATATAAGAAAAAAAGCGAACAGAATAATGTAGAAAGATACTTAGATGAATTGGAAGATAAGTATTTACTAGAAAGTATAGTTGGTGGACGAATAGATACTCAATGGATCAATCGGCATTTTAATATTTATCAAGTAGCTGTCATCAGTGTAAAAGAAGCGACTCTGCATGAAAATCTTAAGAAGAATGAGCAAAAATATCTTACGCTATTCAAAGAGCCGCTTATGTCCAAGGGTTATTCTGTATTCATGCATGTAATTGAAGAACAAATCGTTATGGTCTATGGAAATACCAAGACCGCTTCAATGGAAGAGGGACTTGCTGATCAAGTGACTAGTACCATTCAACGAGAGCTGGGGGTTATAACTACGACCGGAGTTAGTGGGTGCTTCAACAACATGAAGGATATGCACAACGCCTACCAACGAGCAAAAAGGGCCTATGATATCGGATTTTTCTATAATCAAGGCTATACAGATTACAGCACCCTTCCTAATCACGAAAAGAGTATTGATTATCGGATGATTTTCGAAATAGAAGATTTCAGTCAGCAGATTAGTAAGTTTGAGGAATACTATCACCTAGCGGATACTATCTTAAATTACATTTATGCGGAAGAACTCTCCCCTGAAAAGTCAAAATACCTCTATTACAAGTTCTTAAACAGCCTCAATACCTATCTGGAAAAAGAATATAATGTTAAGAATAAAGATCTTGTTCATGCCGATCTCCTTCTTTATGAAGAAGCTAAGGGTTTTAATAGTTTAGCTTCTATTCAAAAGTGGATCTACACTTACACGAAGCAGTGGGAAAATTATATAGAGAATCATAGAATCTCCTATAATGACAACCTTGTCAGGGAGGTGAGAAAATACCTTGATGAGCATTTTCATGAAGAAATAGAACTTAATAGACTAGCAGAGATGTATCACATCAACTCTTCCTATTTAAGCAGTTTATTTTCCAAGAAGATGGATATGACGTTGTTTGATTATTTAACCTCGTTAAGATTGAAAAACGCGAAAGTGTTGTTAAAAACTACGAATTATAAAGTTAATGAGATCTGCCAAAAAGTTGGCTATGAAAACTCTCGTTATTTTAATCAGGTGTTTAAAAAGAAAGTTGGCACTACGCCCGGCAAATATCGCTCAAAACATCTTATTAGGGTTAATGAATAGAGGGAGTTGGAGTTTTCTTTATTTAATTTTCTTCAAAAAAGTCATTAATTTCCCAGGAAATATTTTGTTTCATCATTTTCCGACTTGTAATAGGTTCTATCTGGCATATTGTGAGTCAATATGCTATTAAATTAATCCATCTAAAATAAGTCTGTATTTTCAGAAAAACTTTTGATATACTTTGTAGAAAGTGAATCTATTCGGCGAAGGCGCCACTTTCGTTAGGTTATCCTAGCGATAGTGGTGCCTTTTTTATTTTAACTACTACAAAGAAGGTGAATGCATTTGAAGCTATCATGTCAATTACGGAACGAGACTTACCATTTCAACTCCATTAAAGATGTATTGGCAAAAGCCAGCGAAGAAAAATCCGGAGATGTAATGGCCGGTATTGGTGCGAAATCTTCCTTAGAACGTATGGCAGCGAAGTACACGTTAAGTGAACTTCAGCTTAAAGACATTTTTGAGAATCCGGTGATATCCTACGAGTCGGATGAAGTAACGAAGGTGATTTATGATGATGTAAGTCAATTTGTGTATAACGAAATATCTGGGTGGACATTCGGCGAACTCCGCGAGTATATTCTGAGTCATTCAACAAATTCTAATGATTTAAAAAGGCTAAGTCGAGGGTTAACCAGTGAAATGATTTCCGCGGTGGCTAAATTAATGTCAAGTATCGACCTTGTTTTAGCTTCACAGAAGATGAAGCATCAAGCGCATTGCAATACCACGATTGGTGAACCTGGAAGACTGGCATTTCGCTGTCAGCCTAATCACCCGATTGATAACCCTGATGGGATTTTAACTTCTATTAAAGAAGGACTATCATACGGGTCTGGCGATGCCGTGATTGGCATTAACCCGAATAATGAGGCCGTTGATTCGGTTGCAAAACTACTGACCATGAGCCATGAGTTCATGCGAAAATGGGATATACCAACTCAAAACTGTGTATTGGCTCACGTAACGACGCAAATGCAAGCGCTTAAAAAAGGAGCGCCAGTGGCTCTGCTATTTCAAAGTTTAGCAGGTTCTCAGTTGGCTAACGACGACTTCGGTGTCAATCAAGAACTTCTTGATGAAGGCTACGAATTGATGAAATCTAAAGGCACTTCTGCTGGTCCTAATTTCTTTTATTTTGAAACGGGGCAAGGATCTGAGGTTTCATTGGACGGGCATTCTGGGGTAGATATGCAGACACTGGAAGCGAGGACATACGGATACGCGTGGAGATGGAAGCCGTTCATGGTAAACAATGTCTCAGGCTTTATTGGTCCAGAGACGTTATATGATGGAAAACAGATGATTCGTGCAGATCTAGAAGATTTGTTTATGGGTAAACTGCACAACTTGCCTATGGGAATAGCCCCTACGTACACCAATCATATGAGTGCGGATCAAAATGATCAGGAAATCGCTGGTATGCTAACTACAGTAGCAGGCGCAAACTTTTACATGGGCGTTCCAGGCGGGGATGACGTGATGCTCAGTTATCAGGATACAAGTTTTCATGACGATGCTAGTCTGAGAGAAATGCTGGGCTTAAGACCATTGAACGAATTTGAGAAATGGCTGGAAAAGATGGGGATTATGGAAGAAGGACGCCTTACGAAATATGCTGGAGACTTGTCTATATTTGATTAAGGAGGGAGTGATAAAGTGAACATTGAACAAATCGTTAAAGACGTACTTTCTGAGATGGAGGGAAAGGAATCCAACCCAAAAAGAAAGTCTTACACACAAGAATATCAAAATAGACACATCGTCTATCGACAGGAAAAGAAGGTAGGAGTAGACGAGCCGAAAAATCGTGAGTACGTTGAACAGGTACAAAAAGAAACCCCTGCTAGAATTGGGATCGGCCGTTCGGGCACACGGATGAAAACGAAAAATTACTTAGACTTCAGGGTCGATCATGCAGCGGCTCAAGATGCCGTTTTTAAAGATGTTGGAGATGATGTTTTAACTCGTATGGATCTCCCTATTCTCCACTCTAAAGCGACTTCCATGGAGGAATACCTGATGAATTTAGATGTCGGCAGGAAGTTGAATGAAGAGTCTCGTTCATGGCTGACTGAAAATGCGACGAAAGGAAAGCAGGTGCAAATTGTTGTTTCAGATGGGCTGAGCTCTACTGGAATAGAAGAGACGATCCCTGACTTGTTGCCAACTTTAATCCAGGGGTTAAAGGCTAAGAATATCAGCATAGAAAATCCAATTTTTATAAGAAAAAGCAGAGTATGGATCCAAGATGAAGTGGCCTCCCTTGTTGATTGTGATCTCGTCATCTCACTAATCGGAGAAAGACCAGGGCTCGCTACTTCCAAAAGCATAAGTGCCTATATCATTTATAAACCGAATAAAGAGAGTGTTGAGGCCGACCGTACGGTGTTTTCGAATATCCACGAAGGTGGTGTACCACCAGTAGAAGCAGGGGCTTATTTGGCCGATATTATCGAAAAGATGCTTCAATCTAAAGCTAGTGGGGTTAAGTTTTCACAAATGCAATGATTATTCAGAATATTGACAAACATTTTCTTCAAGTCTATAATTCTAATAGTTTGGAAGAGGAATTTCAATTAGAACAGTTCACAACAGGAGAAAGCTTAACTATGATAGACATTGAAGAAATTGAATCTTTATGTAAATCGAAGACTAATTTAGAAACGAGTGATATCGAAAAGATTAAAGAAGTCAGTAAGAGCATGCAGCTGATGGCAGATTTATCAAAGGCCAATGTCTTTATCGATTGCTTGTTAACGAATGAAAAACATGCGATTGTTGTGGCGGAAGCTGCCCCTACGACAGTAAAATCGATCTATCAAAACAGAGTTGTAGGTACCATTGCATATGAGACATTTGAGCCGGCCGTGCTTTACTGTTTGCAGTCTGGAAATGCAATGACTTCTAACCGTGCGATCACTCAAGAACGTAAAAAAGTGGAACAAAGCGTAGTGCCTATCTTCAACGATGAAAATGTGGTCATTGGTGCTTTAATCATGGAGAAGGACATCAGTGAACAGGTAGAAGATCGGGAAGAATTGGAAGCGCTGTCAAAAACGACAGAATCTTTAAGCGGTCTTTTGATGGGACATTCAGATCAACAGCCGTTAGTCCCTGAACTTATGGAAGAAGCTCTTTTCTTCGTTGGCCTTGAAGGGGAACTCTTATATTCTAATCCAGCGGCGATTAATCTGCTTCATGAGCTCAAGGGGACAAACTGTGAGTATGGCGAGAATTTAGTCGAACAACTGCCTATATTAACTAATATTGTTGAGAAAGAAGATGAATTATTAGTTACCGAGATGGAGGCTTTCGATAAAACGTTTAAGATTAAAAAAATCCGTTTGCCTTTAAATGAAAAATATAATGGCATGTTTATTATTCTAAGAGATCTCACCGACCTAAGAGAAAAAGAAAAAGAATTAATTATTAAGTCAGTTGCCATCAAAGAAATTCATCACCGTGTGAAAAACAATTTGCAAACGGTAGCTAGTCTCTTAAGGCTGCAGATGCGAAGGGGGATTCCTGAGGAAAGCAAAGTTTATTTTCTGGAAAGTTTAAACCGGATATTAAGTATTGCTTCTGTCTATGAAGTTATCCTTTCCAATAGCAGCATTGATGAGGTGGATATTTATGAACTGACGGAAAGAATTGGCGATATGCTTGTTTATACGGGTTATTCAAGTAAAAAAATCACAATTGATTACTCTGGTGACAGTTTGACGATCGAGTCTGGCCGTGCGGTTTCAATCGCTTTGATTATTAATGAACTTATACAAAATTGCGTGAACCATGCCTTTGAAGGAAAAGCACGTGGGCATATTGATGTCATTTTCAATCAGGATTCTAGGATGATGGATGTTATTGTACGGGATAATGGTGTTGGATTTAAAGGGAAGAATACATCTTCCTTAGGCCTTGATATTGTGAAGCGAATGGCGGAACATGATTTATCAGGAGAATTTGAGATTATCGGTATCGAACAAGGAACGGAAGCGAAGCTCAGATTTCCAAAGGAGAGTAGGGGTTAAATGAGCAAGAGAATATTGCTGGTTGAAGACGAATCCATAGTAAGGATGGACATTGCGTTACTTTTACAAGATGCAGGGTTTCAAATCGCTGGGGAAGCAGGAGACGGCGAAAAAGCCATAGAACTTGCCCATGAGCTGGAGCCTGATCTGATTATTATGGATATCAAAATGCCAAAGCTTGATGGTCTAAAAGCTAGTAAGATCATTTCTCAAAAGTACAATATACCAATTCTATTATTAACGGCATATAGTCAGCAGGAGTTCATAGAAAAAGCCAAAGAAGCGAATATTGTAGGCTATATCGTAAAGCCGATTTCTGAAGATCGTTTAATTCCAGCTGTAGAGATTGCCCTCCATCAAGGAATGGTTTCGGAAAGGTATCGTGTTCAAGTCAAAGAAGCAGATAACCGTTTGAAAAAGCGTAAAGTTGTAGAGCGAGCTAAAGGATTGTTAATGGAACACTTTGGTTATTCAGACGAGGTTTCATACAAAAAGATGAGAGAAATCAGTATGAATAAGCAGATGCCGCTAGAAAAAGTCGCTTTGAAGATTTTAAAGAAATATTCAGAACCGCCGCTAACCACTTCCAAGTGAATACGAACTAGCAAAGATGCTAGAAGAGCAGTGAGGGTACCTTACTGTTTTTCTAGCATCTTTTTTTATAAAAAATTTAGAAAGGCAGGGATGCTGGATGGTATTAATCGGTAACATTGTCATTTATATTATTATGGCTTGTGCAGTCATTGGTGCGATTGCCTCCATTAAGAATAGTGAGGATGGATTAGGTGGTCAATTTATGGAAGGGGTTCACGCCATTGGGCACATCTTTGTTCCTGCAGCAGGAATTATGGCTTCCATTCCCTATTTATCCTGGTCCATAGATAAGGTTGTTGGTCCTCTTTTTGAAAAGATAGGGGCAGATCCAGCAATTGCTGCTACAGCAATCCTGGCATCGGATATGGGAGGATATCAGTTAGCTCAAGCACTCCAAGAGTCTTATGAAGGATGGATTATGGCTTTGATTGTTGGTTTCATGGCTGGGGCAACAATCGTATTTTCTATACCTATGGGGCTTGCGATGTTAGATAAACGTGACCATAAGTTCATGGCCTTAGGGATTATGTCGGGTTTACTGACCATTCCTATTGGTGTATTCATTTCAAGTGTTATCATCACGATGACAAACTCTAAAGTAAGAGAAGTCGTTTCTACCAACACGGAGTCTTCTTATGAATTTACACTGAGTTACTTGAAAATATTTATGAACCTTACGCCACTTTTGATTTTTGTGGTTATTCTAGCAGCTGGTCTGTATTTCTTACCCGATATTATGATTAAAGGGTTTATGTGGTTTGGAAGAATCCTAGATGCAGCGATCAAGTTAGTATTGGTCTTCTCAATTGTTGAAATTTTCACGGGTCTATTTACGAATGTATCCGGTGCTTGGGGTTTCGATCCGATTATGGCTGATTCTGAAGACCAATTCAGAGCGCTCGAGACTGCCGGTTATATTGGAATTATGCTAGCGGGTGCTTTCCCAATGGTTTATTTACTAAGAAAATATGCTTCAAGACCTTTGGAGGCTATGGGTAAAAAGCTTGGATTGAGCTCTGTAGGGAGTGCCGGTTTAGTCGCTACCATTGCAAATATCCTAGCGATGTTTAAACTGGTTCGTCATATGCCTCCGAAGGATAAAGTCATCAACATTGCTTTTGCAGTATGTGCGGCTTTCTTATTAGGAGATCACCTATCCTTTACAGCTAACTTTCAGCCTACATTGATTCTTCCTATTATTGTTGGAAAGCTATCAGCAGGTGTGATCGCTATCGGATTAGCTTACTGGCTATCTGTTCCGAAGGCAAGAGAGCTTGAGCGAATTGACCGGGAAACTGGGGTTATCGCAAAAGACGAATATATTGAAGAAGAAGCTTTTGAGGGGGATGTAGTTGCTTCTGATGAGTCAAAAAAAGAAGCGAAATAATTGAGGAGAAATCTGGAGGGTTACAAAAATGAGCGAAGAGAAGAAACGGTTTATACAAGAATTTGTTCCTGGAAAACAAATCACTCTCAGTCACCTTATTGCCAATCCTGATATTGATATGTTCGAAAAGTTAGGTATCGAGGAGTCAGGAGCATTAGGTATACTAACGTTGACCCCCAGTGAAACGGTGATTATAGCTGGAGATTATGCAACAAAAGCAGCCCATGTGAAGATTGGGTTTTTGGATCGATTTACAGGGAGTCTTGTGTTGATAGGAAGTGTTTCGGAGGTAGATCAATCAATGAGAGAAGTCAATCGTTTTCTTTCCGAAACTCTTGGATACACTCCTTCAGAAATCACGAAATCATAAGGGGGGCGTATCATTGTCCAAACGAAATCGTGCTATGATGATTGGATCGATCGGAGCAGGGAAATCTACGTTGACTCACGCCTTGCTTGGACACGAAGCTAAAGCCATGAAAACTCAATCATTGAACTATGAGGATTGGATTGTGGACACACCTGGAGAGTACACGGAAAATCCTATGTATTATAAAAATATTATGGCGACATCTCTAGAGGTTACTCACGTTTTATTTATTCAGGATGCTACAAAAAAGAAAATGATTTTCCCGCCTGGTTTCAGTACAGGGTTGAATAAACTTCCCATCGGCGTTGTCACAAAAGCAGATGATGACCAAGCAGACCTTTCGAGAGCGGTCAAGCAGCTGCGAAAAGTTATACCTAAAGGACCGATTGTCATCACTTCTGCTGTGAATCGAAAAGGGTTGAACTCCATTAGAAAACTCGTCACATGCAATAGTCTTCAAGAAATGAGAGACTATGTCGAAGAAGAGGGGAATGAAGAGGTCATTTTTAATGAAACCCTTTACAAATAGTCATGAATGACTTAATATTCTGATTAAGAATACTTTAAAAATGAATGGTAAATGGCAAAGGCGCCTTATACAGCTATCCCTGCGGATAGTTTGTGTAAGGTGCCTTTTTTTGTACATGTGGAGGTGCGCTTCGTGAGTGGTAGAAGTACTGAAGTCATCATAAGTGCAGGAATTGATATAGGAACAAGTACCACAAAGCTGGTGATCAGTAGATTATCACTGAGAAATACGGCTGGTATGACTCATATGCCGCGTATTGAAATCACTGATAAAGAAGTCATCTATGAGAGCCCCATATTTCGAACTCCATTAGTTGAAGGTAAAGAAATCGACATGGAAAAAGTCGATGAACTTGTCCGAGACCAATATAAGGAAGCTGGAATAAAAGCGGAGGAGATCCAAACAGGCGCAGTGATTATAACAGGTGAAACTGCAACCAAGTCAAACGCCAAAGACATGATCAATCATCTCTCAGATCATGCGGGGAAGTTTTTAGTAGCAACAGCCGGCCCCGACTTAGAGAGTATCATTGCAGCGAAAGGTTCAGGAGCTTATGAGTTATCGAAGCAGACAAACAAAACCATTGCAAACATCGATATTGGTGGTGGAACTGCGAACGTCGCGGTCTACCATTACGGAAAGCTGCTTGGCACCTGCACTCTTCATGTAGGTGGGAAATTAATAGAATTAAATCAAAACGAAATCAAATATATCGCAGATCCAATCAAAAAAGCTAGTGAAAATCTAGGGCTGACTCTTAAAGAGGAGGAGCCAGTAGATTCTGGGAAACTATCAAAAGTCACGGGTTATATGGCTGAGGTCGTATCCAAAATGCTGAATGGAAAGTTGGAAGGTGACGAACCTCTTCTCTTAGGGCATAAACCCAAATGGAACAGACCGGTAGATAAGATCATGTTCTCCGGGGGAGTATCGGAATGCATTTACTTCCCGGATAACTGTACCTCAAACCATCTCTATGACGATATTGGTGTATTGCTAGCCAAATCTCTACGGGCTAACCAACAATTGAGTCAAATAGAGTGGATTAAGCCAAGAGAAACAGTGAGAGCTACGGTGCTCGGGGCTGGTACCCAAACGACAGAAATCAGTGGAGCAACCATCCAAGTCGACAATCAAACGCTCCCTCTGCGAAATATGCCCGTACACATTATCACCTTTGATGAGGGATTCGACAGAGCCTTACAACAGTTGAAAAACAATATTAAAGCTGGCGTAGATGTCTTTGATCCAAATAGAGAAGGAATCAAGATAGCGGTCTATCTCTCTGATATTCCACTTTTAGGATTCAAGGATATACAGCGGTTAGCCAAAGCGTTAACAAACGCCTTTGACAACTATTTAAGTAATCAGCCTATCGTTATTGTTTTGGAAAGAGACTTGGCCAAATCACTGGGGCAAGCACTCCAGGTCGTTAACAAGAACCGAGAGATTGTCTGTATCGACCAGATCAAAGTTGAAAACGGAGATTACTTGGATATAGGTTCTACTCTGGACTCGGGTGTAGTGCCTGTGGTTATCAAAACACTCACATTCCATTAACAGAAAGGAGGGTACTTCAGTGAATTTAACTACAACACATTTAGATCACACGTATCAATTTTCTTCTCTCACATCGCTTTTTGCAAAAGCCAATGAAGAAAAATCGGGCGACCGGCTAGCGGGGATTGCGGCAGAAAGCGTCCAGGAAAGAATTGCAGCCAAAACCGTTCTCAGCGAATTGTTGCTGAAGGATATTAGAGAGAATCCGATGCTTGCTCCAGAAGATGATGAGGTCTCACGTATCATTGATGGACAAATCAATGAGCCTGTTTATAAAGAAATTAAAAACTGGAGTGTGGCGGAGCTTAGAGAATACATTCTTTCCAGCGATACATCAGGAGAAGACCTTAAAAGACTCAGCAGAGGATTAAATAGTGAAATGATTGCGGCTGTAACAAAAATCATGTCCAACTTGGATTTAGTTTTTGCGGCGAACAAATTGGAAGTCGTAACTAAATGCAATATTTCCATCGGCCAGAAAGGTACCCTGGCTTCAAGACTACAACCGAACCACCCAACTGATCGGGTAGACGGAATGATGGCTTCATTAAAAGAAGGTCTCTCTTATGGAATAGGAGATGCGGTGATCGGAATCAATCCAGTTGAAGAGTCAGTCGAAAGTGTGAAGAGGCTCTTACACGCAACGAAAGATTTTATGGAAGAGTGGAAAGTTCCCGCACAAAACTGCGTACTGGCCCACGTTACAGCTCAAATGAAAGCCATTGAGCAAGGAGCCCCTGCGGATATGATTTTCCAAAGTATTGCCGGAACAGAAACAGCAAACCGATCCTTTGGTATTGATGCTGCCATTCTCGAAGAAGCAAACGAACTTGCAAAAGTGAAAGGAACAGGTACCGGTCCTCAGCGCCTATATTTTGAAACGGGTCAGGGATCAGAATTATCCGCAGAAGCCCATCATGGCATCGACCAACTGACGCTTGAGGCTAGAAATTATGGGTTTGCAAAATACTATGATCCTTTCATTGTCAATACGGTAGTCGGGTTTATTGGTCCAGAGTACCTTTACAACAACAAACAAGTGATCCGCGCAGGGCTTGAGGATCATTTCATGGGTAAGATGCATCTGATCCCGATGGGTGTAGACATCTGCTATACAAACCATATGAAAACCGATCAAAACGATATAGAAGATTTAGGAGTCTTGCTATCTACCGCTGGCGTCAACTTTATCATTGCTACCCCCATGGGGGATGACTGCATGTTGAATTACCAGTCCATGAGTTATCACGATGTAGCGACTCTAAGAGAAACGTTTGGAAAGAAGCCTTCTCCTGAATTTGAAAACTGGCTTGAGATCATGGGAATTATGGAAAACGGGAAGCTGACCTCCCGTGCTGGAGATCCAACGATATTCACTCGATAGGAGGTGATGCGAATGGATAAAGAAATGATTGAAAAGGTAACTCGCCTGGTCATGGAAAAAATGAATGATCCAAAAAAAGATCACCAGCCCACAACTTCTGGTGTGAAAATCTGGGACCACACGTCTTCCGATAAGGGTTACAAAACGATTGAATCAACGACAGATACAGAGGCTCATATAGAAGGAAAAGCTATTTTATCAAAGTTTCCAACTCAACAAGAGTCTAAACCTACTCGTTCAGAGACAAAAACTAAATCTTCCGCTCAGAAAGAGGATAGTGAGGATATACAAGAATTGAAGAGTAAGACACCCGCAAGAATTGGTGTTGGTCGAGCGGGAGTCAGACCGAAGACGAACACATGGCTTCAATTCCGTTACGATCACGCAGCTGCAGTTGATGCCGTTTATGGAACTGTCGACCGCAGTTTGTTAGAGGATTTGGATTTGTTTGTTGTGAATACAAAGGTCAGTGACCAAGAAACATACATTCGCAGGCCTGACTATGGCAGGAAGCTTTCCGATGAAGCGAAAGAAAAAATCCAAGAAGCTTGCAAGAAAAATCCTCAAGTCCAAATCATCGTTTCTGATGGCCTCAGTTCCAAAGCCATTGATGAAAATCTGGAGGATGTGTACCTATCGCTCCAGCAGTCTTTGAAAAGTCTCGGCCTTGATGTCGGTACGTCCTTCTTTATAGAAAAAGGCCGTGTGGCTGCTATGGACGATGTCGGAGAAGAGTTAAAGCCTGAGGTGATTGTGTACTTAATTGGTGAACGTCCAGGGCTTATCAGTGCGGAATCGATGAGCGCCTATCTTTGTTACAAGCCGAGAAAGGGGACGATCGAATCTCAGCGTCAAGTCGTTTCCAATATTCACCGAGGAGGCATTCCACCAGTGGAAGCGGGAGCCTACTTAGGCGGCGTCATAGAAAAAATACTAGATTACGAGGCAAGCGGCGTCGAGCTTGTGAAAAAGGAAGGGTAGGAATAAGAAATGAAGTTAGAGCCTATATATGCCGAGATTCTTTCTGTCCGTATCATTCCAAACGTAGATCCTATGTTAGCTAAGCAGTTTAATTTAAGTTCATCTCAAAGAAGTCTTGGCCTTTTTACGATAACGATGGACGATGTCGGCGTCACGGCGCTTGATGAAGCTACTAAGAAAGCAGACGTGGAAGTGGCATATGCTCACTCGTTTTATGCCGGTGCTGACCATTCCTCTGGTCCCTTATCCGGTGAATTCATGGGTGTCGTTGCAGGGCCGGATCCAGATGAAGTGAAGAGTGCCATGGAAGTCATTCACCAGGTTGTCGATGGCCAAGCTTATTTTGAAGCACTTGATGATGAACAATCACATAGCTTATATGCTCACGTCGTTTCAAGAACTGGATCCTTTTTATCCAAAGAAGCAGGTGTAGAACAAGGAGGAGCGATTGCTTATCTGATTGCTCCACCGCTTGAAGCTACCTACGCATTGGATGCGGCACTAAAAGCTTCAGATGTTGAACTAGCCTGCTTTTATGGTCCTCCAACGGAAACAAACTTTGGAGGAGGGCTGCTCACTGGTTCTCAATCCTCCTGTATGGCGGCGGCGGATGCGTTTCGTCAAGCCGTGATTGATGTAGCCAGTCATCCTGTTCGGAGTTAAAGAGAAGGGAGTGTAATTTTAGTGGAATTTGATCACGATTTACAATCGATGCAAGAAATGAGAACAGCTGTAAAGAAGGCTAACGCTGCACAAAAGAAATATGAAGCTTTTTCTCAGGAAAAAGTTGATCGGGTAGTCGCAGCTGTAGCTGAAGCTGCTTATGACAAATCGAAATATTTAGCAGAATTGGCTGTAGAAGAAACGTCTATGGGTGTAGTCGAACATAAAACAATTAAAAATCAAGTTGGTTCAAAAGATGTTTATGAATCCATTAAAAATGACAAAACCGTAGGGGCTATTCATGAAGATCCAGCAAATAAAATTACGGAATTTGCCTATCCCTTTGGGGTTGTAGCAGGAATTATCCCAACTACGAATCCAACGTCTACGGCGATCTTTAAAACATTGATTTCTTTGAAAACAAGGAACGGGATTGTCGTAAGTCCTCACCCATCTGCTGTGAAGTGTACAGTTGAAGCCCTAAAGATCTGTCATGACGCAGCGGTTCAAGCGGGGGCTCCTGAAGGGATTGTCGGGTGGATCTCGAAGCCATCGATGCCAGCGACCACAGAGCTAATTAAACACAGGGATGTACATGTTATTTTAGCCACCGGAGGAGGAGGACTTGTCCGAGCGGCTTATAGTTCAGGAAAGCCAGCCTATGGGGTAGGCCCCGGAAATGTTCCTGTCTACTTAGAGAAATCTTGTAATGTGAAAAAGGCTGTCAAGATGGTCGTGGACAGTAAAACGTTTGATAACGGAACTATTTGTGCTACTGAACAAGCGATCGTTATCGATCAAAATATTAAAGAGATGGCCGTTCGCGAATTAAAAAATAATGGGGCCTATTTCCTTGAAGGTGCTGAAAAAGAAAAAGTAGCCCGACTCATTTCTCCGGCTCCAGGGAAACTGAATCCGAAAATCGTCGGACGCCCGGCTAGGAAAATAGCCGAAATGGCTGGGGTGGATGTACCACCAGCTACAAGGCTTTTAATTGCAGAAGAGAATCAAGTAGGAAAAGATGTTCCTTTCTCTCTTGAAAAACTATCTCCGATCTTTGCTTTATATACGGTTGACAACGTAGATCAAGCGAAAGAGCAGTGCATAGAGCTTCTGGATTTAGGTGGCCGTGGACACAGTTTATCGATTCACACAAATGACGACCAGATTGCAAGGATGTTCGGTGAGGAGATGCCGGTCTCAAGACTAATGGTTAATACGCTTTCAAGTATTGGGGCAGTCGGTGCAACGACAAACTTGAAGCCATCGCTGACTCTTGGGTGCGGGTCATACGGAGGTAACATCACCTCTGATAATATTACGACCCGTCACTTGATTAATATTAAAAGACTAGCTTATGGAGTGAAGGAAGTGGAGATTCCTAAACCATCCGCTTCCACACAAAACGTGAAAGAGAACCACAAGGAAGAAAATGATGTCGAAAAAGTAATATCAGAAGTATTGAAAAAAGTAGATACGGATGAAGTTGATGCTCAAACGGTATCTGCAATAGTAAGTAAAGTACTACAAAAATATCAATAAAAAATCTTAGGAGGAATATATTATGGCACTTAATGGCGCATTAGGAATGATCGAAACAAAAGGTTTAGTAGCATCTGTAGAGGCAGCGGACGCAATGGTGAAGGCAGCAAATGTTAACTTAGTCGGAAAAATTCATGTAGGTGGAGGGATTGTTACGATCTTAGTTAGTGGTGATGTAGGGGCGGTAAAAGCTGCTACAGAATCTGGAAGTGCAGCCGCTCAAAGAGTCGGAGAGCTTCTATCCGTACACGTTATCCCTCGTCCACACAATGAACTCGAGAGCATTTTACCTAAAATCGACGCAGCCCAATAACAACATCGTTTACTCCTAAAGAGTAAGTGAGGAAAGTGAGGGAACAAAATGGGTCGAGATCATTTAGAATCGATTGTAGAAGAAGTTATGAAGCAAATGTCAGAGAAAAACACGTCTAGCGAGGTCCCAATCGGGGTCTCCGCTAGACATTGTCATTTAAATAAAGAGAGTCTAGAAGTTCTATTTGGAAAGGGGTATGAATTGAGTGAGAAGGCTCCGTTATCTCAGCCTGGACAATTTGCAGCCAATGAAACGGTTACCATAGCTGGGCCGAGAGGAAGCATCTCAAAGGTTAGGATATTAGGACCGCTCAGGTCAGCCGCTCAAGTGGAAGTAAGTCAAACGGATGCTTTTAAAGTAGGACTGAAACCACCGATTAGACAATCCGGTGATATAGAGAAATCCAGCCCGGTAACCATTATTGGACCAAAGGGAAGCATTTATTTAGAAGAAGGTTTAATTATCGCTCAAGCTCATATTCACATGAGCCCTCAGGATGCTGACAACTATAAGGTGAAAGATGGGGATGTCGTCGAAGTCACAGTGAAAAACCCGCAGCGTGAAGTCAGTTTTTCAAAGACGATCATTCGCGTCTCGGAAAAATACCAGTTAGAAATGCATATTGATACAGACGAAGCGAATGCTGGATCCATTAGGACTGGAGAAAAAGGGACGCTAAAAAAGGTGGAGCCCTCTTATGTATGATCAACAGCTCATTGAAGAAATTGTAGCTGAGATATTAAAGGAGAAAAAGGTTCTCCGAGAGAAGAAAAAACCCGTTCTTCATGTGATTCATACGGATGGCCACAAAGACGAGCTTATCGAAAAGTTGGAATCGAGCTGGTCACTGGATTGGGTAGATCCGACTTCCTTTGATGGATCTGAGAGTATTTCTCAAGCCGTTTTTCCTCATGTAGATCAAGATTTGTTTGTAAAAAGTGCTCTAGGAATAACGGATACTCCGGAAAGCGATAGTTTTGCAAAATTGATGCGCAATGGTGTAGCCATTCACTTTATTCTGGACCGTTCTATGGAATGGATTCACACTCAGCCAGAGAAGGTACCTACTCCGTATTTGCGCAAAATGCGAGAATATGAAAAAGAATTGCGATCTTATCATGTTTCCATTTTGAAATCAGATGAAGTTCCACCACCTCCAAACAAAAAGTCCGATTCACCTTTTTATTTTAATGGAAAGCTACTGAATCAGGAAGAGATCAACAAGTGGCCGTACAGTGACATTCACATCTCACAGAAAACCATTATTACTCCTCTAGCGAGGGACACAGCAAGAGAAGCCAATATCTCCATTAGTATTGAGGAGTCGTAGGGGGTTGGAATCATGATTGTAGGCGAAGTGATTGGGAATATATGGGCAACAAGAAAGGAAGACGGTCTGGTCGGACTAAAGTTTTTAGTAGTGAAGCCAGATCGTTCGGATAATACTCCTGAAGCACCGACCTTCGTAGCGGTTGACCGTATCGGAGCAGGTGTAGGAGACAAGGTAATGGTGACAAAAGGTAGTGCAAGCTCTCATCTTCAAGATGGGCCTGCTATTCCCATTGATGCCTTGATTATTGGAATTGTAGATTCAGTCGAAGTAGAAAGGAGTGGATCGAATGGCTAAAGCTTTAGGAATGATTGAAACAAGAGGACTGGTTGGTTCGATTGAAGCAGCTGACGCGATGGTAAAAGCAGCCAATGTGACTCTCGTCAAACAGGAGAAAATCGATGCTGCCCTAGTAACAGTTCTTGTAGAAGGTGATGTAAGTGCTGTTCAAGCTGCTGTTGATGCAGGGAAAGAAGCGGTCAACCGTGTAGGAGAACTCGTAGGATATCACGTCATTCCTCATCCAGACGAGGGTACGGGAGTTATTTTACAAAAAGACGGTAAAGAAAGTGTGAACACGGATACGAAATCGAGTGAATCCAAACCTAAACCAAAGGCAGCACCTGCAAGAAGAAAGAAAACTCCTTCATCCAATGCTGCAAAAGAAGAGAATCAACAAGAAAGCGAAGCGAATTAATTAGGAGGAATGAGCATGTCATTCAAGAGAAATAAATTCGCTGTTGTTGGAGCTGGCTATACCGGCACAACAGCCGCTCTTATGATTGCACAAAAAGAACTAGGTGACGTGGTCTTGGTAGACATCCTGTCCATGAAGAATCCGACAAAAGGAAAAGCGCTGGATATGTTAGAAGCAAGTCCTGTGCAGAAATTTGATTCGAACATCACCGGGACCTCCGATTATAAGGATATTCAAGATGCAGATATGGTTATCATTACAGCGGGAATTCCAAGAAAACCTGGGATGAGCCGTGATGAATTAGTAGAAACAAATGCGAAAATCATGAAGGATGTCTCTGAAAATGTGAAAAAGTATGCACCAAACAGTTATATCCTAGTATTGAGTAACCCGGTAGATGCTATGACTTACGTGTGCTATAAAACAACTGGTTTTCCAAAGAACCGAGTCATCGGCCAATCAGGTGTCCTGGACACATCTCGTTTTAATACGTTTGTATCACAGGAGTTAGGTGTTTCTGTGGAAGATGTGTCTGGTTTCGTTCTGGGAGGACACGGGGACAGCATGGTTCCCCTTGTACGCTACTCTTATGCGGGTGGAATCCCATTAGATAAACTATTATCAGAAGATCAGCTGAACGATATTGTGGAACGCACCCGTAAAGGTGGCGGAGAAATCGTCAATCTTCTAGGACAAGGAAGTGCTTACTATGCACCAGCCGCTTCCCTTGTTCAAATGGCAGAGGCGATTGTCAAAGATAAGAAGAGAATTCTTCCTTCCATTGCTTATTTGGAAGGAGAATACGGTTATGAAGATATTTATCTAGGTGTTCCGACGATCCTGGGTGGAAACGGGATTGAGAGTGTTATAGAGCTGCCTTTGAAGGATGAGGAAAAAGCGGCTTTGGATCAATCTGCGGCTGCTGTTAAGGATGTATTAAGTCCGCTTAAGGAGACTGTTACTCTATAAATAGTTTAAAATTTTGTAATGGTCGAAATAGCCATATATTAAAATAAAAGTCTAGTAGAAAGAATGAAATAAAAAAAGCCTGTTTCTTAAGCTGAGGTCAGCTAGAATCAGGTTTTTTTGTTCGTTAAAATGACTACGATAACAGAAGATGAATCGAATTATTTGCAATATTCGACAACTTTCAACATAATATCTTAATAGAGGCTACCATAACTAGCCTCCTTACGAAAAAACATCTGATAAATTTTGACATCTAAGATTAGTATCCGGCAGAATTAACTATTAAAAGAAAGTAGGGGAAAATCTATGAAGTCGAGAGAAGATTTAAATGCTTTAATGGACCAAAGAGATGAGCTCGTAATGGAAAACAAGCAACTCAAAGAGCAGTTGGAAGAAGAACGTAATAAAGTTTCATTGTTGGAAAAAGAGTTAGATGAAAGTAAAAAAGAAACTACGAACTTAGGTTAAGGTATTGTAGTAGAAAGATAGGCCAAATTCTCTTCAAGGAGCTAAGAGAATTTGGCTTTTTTATTTTATTAATCCCTGGATATATAAGAATGAAAAATCTTCCACAGCTGTGCTAGACTATCGGTAAACGATACGAACGAATGAGGGATGACGATGAGTAAGCCATCAATCTTAGTGGTCGAAGACGAAGAAAAAATCGCTCGAGTGCTTGAACTCGAGCTTGAATATGAAGGATACAGTGTCGTCAAAGCTCTCGACGGCTTAGAAGGAATGCAGCAATTCCGTGAACAAACGTGGGATCTGATATTGTTGGATGTCATGCTTCCTGAGATGAGCGGGGTGGACCTTTTACGACGGATTCGTTCAGTTGGTGATCAAACACCAGTCATTATGCTGACGGCGAAAGATGGGCTGGAGGATAAAGTGGAAGGGCTCGATCTTGGTGCGAATGATTATGTCACGAAGCCGTTTCAAATTGAAGAACTATTGGCGAGGATTCGCGCTGCATTACGGACAAAGGCTGCTCCACCAGCAGATGATGATAAAACGATGCGCTTAGCTGACCTAACTGTGAACGAAGGAACACATGAAGTTTTTCGAGGGGAGGAGCCGATCAAGCTTACGGCGAAGGAGTTTTCCTTGCTTGCTTATTTCATGCAAAATCAACGTCAGGTTTTAAACCGTGAACAACTGCTCGATCACGTCTGGGGATATGACTATTACGGAGACACCAACATTGTCGATGTGTATGTGCGATATTTACGAAACAAAATGGACAAAGGCTACGAACCCCAGCTTCTACATACGGTCAGAGGCGTCGGTTATGTATTGAAGGATCCGCGATGAAGCTGACGAATAAGATTCATGTGTTCACGACGGTGTTGTTTGTCATCCTGCTTATCTTGATTAACGTGGCGATTTATTTTTCTTTCAAAAACATTATGTTCAATACCGAGCTCAAGCAAGCCAAGCAAGAGGCAGAACAGGTACTAGCGGGTGTCAGTGAGAACCAGAGTGCTGCCGCAACCCAGGACTTGCTTCGGGCTTACGTGCCTCCTGGCGGGATGCTTAAGATTGTACTGGAAAATAACGAGTCAGACGCGACCGTGACGGCTGGTAATGAGCAGGATCTGGTTGAACAAGAGACTCATTTTTACCAGAAGGAAATTACAGAAGTCCGCGCAATTGACGACTCGCCTTATGCTTTTGTGGCGCTTCCGATTGTCTGGACGGACGGTGAAGTGGCGTCTTTGCAAATGATCGAGTCTATGGAGGCAGAAGCAGAGAATTTGGAGTTATTAAGGATTGTCTTACTCGTTGTGACGCTTCTTGCGATCATTCCGTTGTTTATTTCTGCGAGGTTATTGAGCAACTTGATAACAAAGCCGATTACCTCGCTGATTCAGACGATGAATCATATCCGAGGGAGCGGCCAGTTTCAACGAATAGAGACACCAAAGCAATCTAAGGATGAGCTCTATCAGATGACAGAGGCCTTCAACCAGATGATCGATCAATTGGAGGCCAACTATGATCGGCAGGAGCAGTTTGTATCGAACGCTTCTCATGAACTGAAGACACCTCTGACAGTTATTGAGTCATACTCAAGTTTATTGAAGCGGCGTGGCAAGAACGACGAAGCTCTTTTTAAGGAATCCGTCGAAGCGATTCAATCCGAAGCGGAACGGATGCGTGAGCTGACCCAGCAGCTTCTACTTTTGGCGAAACAGGATGAGCACTGGAATATGGAATGGGAGAATTACTCCTTATCTGAGATCCTGCAATCTACGATCAATGCATTTGAAAAAGCCTATGAGCGTGAAGTCGTGTTTGAAGTTACCAATGGCTTACAAGTAAAGACTGATGAGCATAAGCTGAAGCAGCTGCTTTATATTTTTATGGATAATGCCCGGAAGTACAGTGATTCGCCAATTGACGTTCGGATGGACAGAGTCGGTGATAAGGCAAGGATTGTTATTACCGACCATGGTATTGGCATTTCCAGAGCTCATTTTGAAAAAGTGTTCGACCGATTCTATCAAGTGGATGAAGCGAGGTCCCGAAGATCAGGAGGGTTTGGTCTAGGGCTTTCTTTAGCTAAAGAGTTAGCTCAAGTCCTTGGCGCAGAGATTCAATTAGATAGTGAAATAGGACAGGGAACTTCTGCAACGATTCTTTTATCGCCTTCTCAGTAAATTCTCATAATCCTTTTGTAAACTGGAGGGAGAGGTGACGAACGATGAAATACAAAGTGATAATCGCTATAGCGACTGGCCTCGTCCTCCTCTTCTTAGGATGGCAGGGAGTTCGGTTGTGGACGGGTGAAGACAGCGTATCGGCGGATGAAGTCCGTCAAAAAGTTGAAAAGCAATACAACGGTAAAATTACAAGCATCGAACCAGGTGATGATAGCTACATTGTGGCAATGACCCTCGAAACAGGTGAATATCGGTTAGAGGTTTCCGAGGAAAACGGAAGCATCATTAGTTTTGAACATGTGGAAAGGGGGACTCCTGAAGACGCCCCTTCTAGAGAATCAGAACAGCCGGCCGAGCCGATGACAGAAGAACAAGCAAGAGAAGTCGCTTTGGAACGTGTATCCGGCAATGTGGACGATATCGATTACGAGTCATCGGATGACGGTGCTTACTTTTTAGTAGAAGTTGAACGAGAGGATGGAAGTGAAGCGACCGTTCAAGTGAATGCCATTACCGGGGAAGTTATGTCTGTCAGCTGGGATGATTAATTTTCTCATCAAATTCTCATTTTTCTCTCCTTTGATTCTCATTTTGTCTGTGTAATCTATAGATAGAATCAAACATAAGGAGGAACTACAATGAAGAAAAAATTAATCATAGGCGGTATTACAGGAGCGATTGTTTTAGGTGGAGCGTTTGGTGTAAACGCGATGACAAACAATGGTGATGACTGGAACGGCCAGGAGGCCAAGCTTTCTCAGGAAGATGCGGAAAAAGCGGCGAAAGAGGAAGTGCAGGGACTGACGATTGATAAGGTAGAAAAAGATCAAGAAGGGGACCGTCTCGTTTATGAAGTGGAAGGAACAACCGAAGACGGGAAAGAAGCTGATGTTGATATTGATGCGAATTCTGGTGAAGTTGTGAAGTCCGAACGCGATGATGACAATGATTCAGATGAAAAGGAAAGCAATGCCGACGTAAAGGTTTCTAAAGAAAAAGCTGAAGAAGTCGCTAAGAAAGAAGGCAAAGGTGAAGTCGTCGAGGTTGAGCTTGATGATGGTCACTATGAGGTTGAGATGAAGGATGGAAAGACAGAGTATGAAGTGAAGGTCAATGGTCAAACTGGAGAGGTAATGGAATCGAAGCAAGAGCAGGATGGTTAATTAGAGAGAAAGACTGCCTCAGCGGGCAGTCTTTTTTGTCTATTCTATTTCTTTCGTTTAGCCCTCAGAGCCAACATTCTGTTTCAATTCATTCAGACTGTCTAACGTGGGCTGCACCAATTCCTTCATTTTTTCCATATCAGGTTCGTCTTTTTTAGCCTCATCAATGAGTGGATAGAGGCTTTTTTCTATTTTTTCATATTGATCCGGAAACTGTTCCTCGACTTTCTTTTCGATACTGTCCCAGTCTTCTTCGAGAGTTTTCCCTTTTTCATTTAATGCATTTACGTCAGCGGAGTCTTCCAAGCTGGAATCCAAATCTTCAACAGAGGCAATGACGGTATCAATACCAGATGCCAGTTCGGTGTCCTGTCCTTCATTACTGCTGGTATTTTCCTCAGAAGAACCTTCAGAACTATCCGCATTTCCACTAGTGGCTTCACTGTCCTGTTCACTCGTCTGCTCTGTAGAGTCGGAGTTGTCTTGGCTTTCGGATGATCCACAGGCTCCTAAAATTAAGCCAAGAGCCAGAATGATGCTAAACAGATAATACTTCTTCATAGAAACGCCTCCTTAATTAGAATCGAATTCAAGGAAAGTGTTCCCAAAATATGCTAATTCAAACGAGGTTATTTGAACTAAAGACTATAGTAGGTCTTATGATTAATTGAGACTATTGTGTGAATGAAATCTATCTGGACCTCCTTAGAGCATTCACCATTTCTTTATGGAAGAAATACAATGTGAGCGGAGGTGATAAGGATGTGTTTTCCAAAGGATGCCATCGAGAAACATAGTTATACGATCTACGAAAAGATTCGATCACATTCTGTGTATACACCTGTGAGGCTGCTCATAGCGGGAGGACAATCAATCAACATTGATGAACAAGAGGGGCCATGTGAACTCGATTCTTCTGGTTTAATTACAGAAATCACTTTACAGGACGAGAGTGGAAAACTGTACACTGTAGAACCAAGTGAAAATGGTTTGAAGTTTGCGAAAGGTGAAATCAATTACGGAGAGTATCTTAACAAACAAAAAAGCGAGTCCAGGAATGGCGTTTTGATTCTATTAACTTCTATCAGTGTTTTCCCTCTAATCGGCTGGGTTCTAATCAGCCAGTTGAGTTAATGGACTTGTGATTTTCTTTTATAAGATTGGTTCCTTAAAGGAAGGCGCTGGAGTGTCTTCCTTTTTTTATGAGGCTTATTTCATTATTTGATATTTTATTTCAAAAAACTCTATTCTATCGATTTTTTATTTCAGTAGAGTTATACTCTGTGTAAGCGCTTAAGACACATACTCAATTGAGGTGTATAACGATGAACGGAGTTATGTATCGAGTAAGAGAATCTGTAACGAAAGTCAATCCAGCCGAACAAGTGGTGGCGCGTTATATTTTAGACCACCCTGAAGAGATCGTTTCCATGTCGATCCAGCAAGTAGCCACGGCTAGCTACTCCAGCGCCTCTGCGGTATTACGATATTGTAAGGCTCTTGGTTATGAGGGGTTTAAGGATTTTAAGCTGAAACTGGCTGGAGACTTGTCTATTGAAGGCATGCACGAGGTTGAAAAAGAACAACTTGAGCCTAAAGATTCATTGGAAAACATTATGTCAGTCATTACGAACAATAACATCCAATCGCTGCACAACAGTTTGCAGCTCATTAATATAGAAGAACTGGAAAAGGCTTATCGATATATTTTACAAGCGAACAAAGTGGACCTGTACGGTGTAGGTTCCAGTTATTTGATCGCATCGGATGCGGTTCAAAAGTTTATGAGAATTAATAAAACGTGTACGGCTTATAGCGATTTTCATATGCAGCGCGTATCGGCCGTGAACTTAGGACCTGAGGACGTAGCGATCGCGATTTCCTACTCGGGTGAAACGAAGCAGGTAATCGACTGTGTTCAAATTGCTAAAAGTCAGGGAGCCAAAATCATCGTCATTACGAAATATGCCGATACTGCAATCAGCTCTCTTGCCGATGCCGTCCTTTTTGTAGCCGCCAAAGAAGATGAATTTCGCAGTGCCGCGATGAGTTCACGAATGTCGACGCTGAACGTCATAGATATTTTATACACAGCCTGTGCGCATGAAGAATATGAAGAAACACTTTTCCATTTGAAACGAACACACGAAATTATTCAACAAAGTGGTGAAAAAGGAGAAAACAAATCATGATTACTCATCTTACGACAGAAACGCGAAACGAACATACGATGCAGCTTGATGATATGAGCACTAAAGACTTTTTACAAGTAATGAATAAAGAAGACCAGGAAGTCCCATTAGCAGTTGAAAAAGAACTGGATTCTATTGAAGCAGCTGTACGTCTCGTTGTAGACTCCTTCAAAAATGGCGGACGTCTCATTTATATCGGAGCGGGAACTAGCGGCAGATTGGGAATTATTGATGCGGTCGAATGCCCGCCTACGTTTGGTACTGAGTTCGAAAAGGTACGCGGATTAATTGCCGGAGGAGACCGAGCAATTATGAAAGCCGTTGAAGGCGCAGAAGACGACCCTGAGCTCGGAAAAGCGGATTTACAAGAATTGCAGCTTACGAGTAAAGATACTGTTATTGGACTAGCTGCCAGCGGCCGTACCCCCTATGTGATTGGCGGTTTACAGTATGCCCAGCAGCTAGGAGCTCATACGGTATCAGTTACTTGCAATAAAGAATCGGATATCAGCCGTTTTGCTGATACAGCCATCGAAGTGGTCGTTGGCGCGGAAGTTATTACAGGCTCTACACGCTTGAAAGCGGGGACAGCACAAAAGCTTGTCGTGAATATGATCTCAACAGGAGCGATGGTTGGCATCGGCAAAGTATATGGCAACTTGATGGTTGATGTGCAGTTATCCAATCAGAAGCTGGTAGAGAGAGCGAAAAACATTATTTCATTAGCCACAGGCGTGACACGTGAAGTTGCGGAAGACTACTTGGAAAAAGCGAATCACAAGCCGAAAGTCGCTATCGTGATGATCGAAAAAAAATGCAGCAGGGATGAAGCAGAAGCAAGTTTACAAGACGCAGACGGATTTGTTCGCCAAGCTATTTGGAAATAGAAAGGTGGAAACGCGATGAACAATCAAGAACTTGCCAAAAGAATAGCTGAACATTTAGGTGGAAAAGAAAATATCGCTAGTTTTGCCAACTGTATAACCCGACTGAGAGTCAACGTTAAAGACTATTCTAAGGTCGACCTCAAAAAGATCGAGCAATTGAGTGATGTTATGGGAGTCATTGAGGATGAAACGATCCAAATTGTTCTCGGACCAGGTAAAGTGTCCAAGGTGGCGTTCGAATTTGGTGAAGTGACAGGCCTTGAAGGCGGAGATGCTGAAGAAGAGGAAGGCGACCTCGATTTAGCTGCTGATACGAAAGCTGCTTATAAAGCGAAACAAACGACCAAGCCACAGCAAATGCTGCGCCACATTGGAAATATCTTTATCCCGCTGATTCCGGGATTCGTTGCTTCAGGTCTAATTCTTGGTATCGCCAACTTGATTTTGAACCTTGCAAACCCTGAACAGGGAGTATTAAATCCAGCTATTTTGGAATCCGATTGGTATATTCTATTGAAATCTGTTGGTGCGTTGTTATTTGGAAGTCTAGGAATCTTTGTCGGAATTAATACGGCACGGGAATTTAAAGGAACGCTCGTCCTCGGTGGGATTGCCGGACTGCTTATCTACGCTCCTGTCTTAAGTGAAATTGGAACACTGCAATTATTCGGTTTAGATTTAAGTGTCAGCACAGGACTTGGTGGTCTTGTAGGTGTCATTTTAGCCGCTTATATTTTCGTTAAAATTGAACATTTTGTAAGACGCCGCATGCCAGACAGCCTGGATCTTTTGCTTACACCGCTTGTCACAATTTTAGTAGGTTCTCTGATTACCGTTGTGCTGATTCAACCATTTGCTGGTCTGATTATGGGCGGACTCACATGGTTTCTTGTTGACGTTATGCTCGAAGTTGGCGGAGTCGTTGGAGGATTTGTTCTTGCCGCTACGTTCTTGCCACTTGTAACTGTTGGTCTGCACCAGGGACTGATTCCTGTGCACCTTGAACTGATCGAAAGTATCGGGTTTACGACATTGCTTCCTGTACTAGCCATGGCCGGCGGAGGACAAGTCGGTGCTGCGATTGCAATTTATCTAAAAACCACTGATAAACGGTTGCGTAAGACCATTACAAATGCGCTGCCTGTCGGGGTTTTAGGAATTGGTGAACCACTCATTTACGGGGTTTCCCTACCGCTTGGACGTCCATTCATTACAGCGTGTCTAGGTGCTGGATTTGGAGGAGCCTTCCTCGCTCTTACCAATACGGGTGCCATCACGGTAGGACCTTCTGGAGTTTCCCTTATTCCGTTGATCGCTGAAGGAAAATACCTGACTTACATTATTGGGTTGCTGATTTCTTATGCAGGTGGTTTTGTTTTGACTTATCTGTTTGGCTTTAAGAAGGAATTAGCTGAGAAGTTGTATGAGTCAAAGGATAAAGCGGCTTGAATAAGTGAAAGGCTACCTTGCAATAAGGTAGCCTTTTTCCTATCTCCATAATGATCTTAAATAGACAGTAAACTAATTAAGTAGCTATTAATTCCGGCTGCTCTCACTAATAGCGGAAGTTAGTCCTCTATTTCCCACTCTGGATTCCAGACGACTTCCCACAGGTGACCATCTAAATCCAGGAAATGACCAGAGTATCCTCCCCAGAATGTATCTTTAGCTGGGTCCGTGATTTTTGCCCCGGCTTTTTTTGCTTCCTCCATAACCTGATCCACTTCAGTTTTACTGCTAACATTGTGGCCTATGGTAAATTCTGAGGAACTTGAAGGGGATATGGGTACATTCGCATCTTTAGCTAAACTTTTTCGTTCCCAGATAGCGAGCTTTAATCCATTCTGGAGATCAAAAAAAGCGACTGTCCCATTTTCAAATTCTTGTCCAATAATACCTTCAGTCGGAAGCCCGAGACCATTTTTATAAAATTCGAGTGACTTCTCTAGATCTTCTACACCCAAAGTCAATACTGATACGCGTGGTTTCATTCTTTTCTCCTCCTAGTTAAAAAGAATCCTTTTTCCCTATCATACCCTTTTCAAATATTATGCACTTGTAAAAAACGGACATGCATTCCGGCTCCAATCATTCAAAATGGGGTGAGAATCTAATGGAACTTCATATCGACTATATGATTTAATTTGAAAAAGTAACGTTCAGGATTCTAGAGGTTCCTTCATATACATATTCCTAACCATACAGCCGTCCCCATCGCTAGCATTAAAATCACTTTTTCATAATTCGAAACTTGCTCATGATCATCTACATCCATTTTTACGATAAGTACCATTGAAATGATTACCGTAACAAGAACTCCACCTGCAGCAACTATTCGGTCTATTCCTAGCCAGATTGCGCACAACCCTGTAAGTCCAAAATATAACAGAGCCGGCAGACGGCAAAACGCTTTACCGAATGTATCTGCTGACCACACAACGCACGTTTGTTTCATCGGAGTTGCCTGGCGATCGGCTTCCATATCGGGGATATGATGAATCATTACCCAGGCAATACAGATCAATGCATTAATAGTCGCGTTCTGCCAGGCCCATTCTGGCAGGGTGTCCAATGCCAGCCATGCCCCCGCTAGTCCAAGAAATAACACGGATGGAAAAGTGGAAAGCCATTCTCCGAGAAAAGGACGATAGCTTAGAAGCAGCGGAGGTAAGGAATAAGAAATCGCTCCCCACATCCCGATAGATAATAAGATTGCTAGCTTGAAGGATTGCGCTAATAGTAGCCCGATAACTACTATGCTTAAAATTAAAATCAATCCTTTTCCTAATTTCCACATCGTTTCAGAAGAAATGGTGCCCGTCTGAATAACACGGCTTCCTCCAGACAAAATTGCTGGGCTGTGGGTATCTGTCCCGGATTTATCGTCTATGTAATCATTCAAGATGTGAGTTAGTACACCATGGATAAGGACAGCACCAAAAATTAAAAGCATAAATATGTATGACAACTGACTGGAGGAAACATCGGAATATAAGTAAAGAGGAAGGAGGGTGGATACTATGGTCGCAACGCTTGAAGAGACAACGGCTATAAACCTCAGCAGCTGCCACCCACCCTTAATCGTAGATAGAGCATGGCTAAACATGAAAACAGCTCCTTTCTGTCAGTAATTGGTCTTTCTATAAGTCTATACCCTATTCAATAGGGTGAAAGTCTAGTTGTTTTGTGGTACGAAACTAGGATAGATTCTTCTACTTCTAGTTAAAAAGATGTGGTACGATATTAATAAATAAGCTAAAGGAACATATGTATGAGGAGGGTGTTTTTTAATATCAGGGAGGGGGCAAAAACATGAAAAAACTGTTGTTTGTCTTGGTGGCGTTTCTGTTTGTATTAGGAGCTTGTGGAAATGACTCTAGTTCGGAATCGGAAGCTGAAGGTGCGGAAACAAAAGAAGAAACTACAGCGAATGAAGACAGCCAGTCAAGTGAAGGAAGCAGCGCTGACGAAGAGAAAGGTGACACTGAAGCTACGAGTTCTGATGAAGACAAAGACACGTCGATTAGTGTTGATAAGAATTTAATGAACGTTGAAGTTACTCTTCCGAAAACATTCTTTGAAATGCAGCAAACCGATTTTGAACAAGTGAAGGCCGAGGCTGAAGCTGCCGGTGTGAAGGAAGTCGTCGATAATGGAGACGGAACGATTACTTATAAGATGTCTAAAAAGAAACATAAAGAAATGATGCAAGAGATGGAAAAGCAAATGAAAGCTTCCATCGAAGATATTAAAACCAGCGGAGACTTTCCTTCGATTAAGGATATCAAAGCCAATTCGTCTTTTTCCAAAATTACGATGACGGTCGACCAGGAAGCATACGAGAACAGTTTTGATGGATTTGCGACTATGGGCGTTGGGATGACGGGAATGTTCTTCCAGGTGTTCGATGGCGCCAATCCAGATGATTATAATGTAATGATAGAGGTCGTGAATGCAGATACTGGAGAAGTATTTGATACGATCAATTATCCGGAAGCGTTGGAGCAGATGGAAATGATGCAATAAATGAGAATGGGAGATAGCACTGTTGAGGAGGTGCTGTCTCTTTTTTTGTGTGTGAAGCAGCAGAAATGAAGTGGGGGTCAACGTAGTGAAAAAATCACCCAAAGCCCAACTCAGGATAATGTTTGAATTTTCTAAAATATTGATATATAGTGACAATAGGCAGCATATGTAAATTTTTTTCAACACTACATACCAACTAGTCAGTATATGAAAGCGTTAACAAATGAAAAAAGGAGGGAACAGAGTGAGATTAGAGGGGAAGAACGTTCTGATTACAGGGGCAGCAAGCGGGATCGGGCGCGCTACGGCGCTTCGCATGGCAGAAGAAGGAGCGGCGGTCATCGTAAGTGATCGAAATACGGATCAAGGGGCAAATGTTGCAGCGGAAATCAAAGAACAAGGGGGAAGAGCTGAGTTTTTTGAGCTCGATGTGACAAAAGAAGTGAGTGTCCAGGAAGCCGTTTCCTTTACAGAAAAAACACTGGGTTCCATCGATGTGCTATTCAACAATGCGGGAGTTGGAGGTGAAGAGAAGAAGCTCCATGAACTCTCCGAAGAAGAATGGGATACCGTAGTGGATATCAATATGAAGGGCGTGTTTTTTGGCATCAAACATGCGGCCCCGATCATGATAAAGCAAGAGAAAGGCGTCATCATCAATACCTCCAGTGTCCTTGGCTTTAAAGGAAAGAAGCGATCAGGACCTTATAACGCTTCAAAAGGTGGACTTGTTACGTTAACAAAAAATGCGGCACTGGAATATGGCCGTTACGGCATTCGCGTCAATGCGGTTGGCCCCGGTGTGATCGATACGCCGATTGTGAAACCCTGGCGTGAGGATGAGCGCAAATGGAATATCATTTCAAAAGCGAATGCGCTTGGGCGGTTAGGTCAGCCGGAAGAAGTGGCGGAAGCGGTTTTGTTTTTAGCATCAGACCAGGCTTCCTTTATTACGGGTGAAACGCTGATGGTCGATGGTGGAGGATTGACGTTTTAAATATAAGGAGGAAAACATACATGGAACGAGTTTGGAGAAAGCATTACCCAGAACATATTCAGGTCGAAGTAGACATTCCGGATATCGCGCTTACAGACGTTTTGCAGCAGTCGGTGGATCGGTTCCCGAATAATCCAGCGGTTTCGTTTTATGGACATGAAATCACCTATGAAGAGTTGAACGGCCAAGTCCACGCTTTTGCTTCCTCCCTGCAAAAAGAAGGCGTGGAAAAAGGCGATCGTGTAGCCATTATGCTTCCGAACTGTCCTCATTATGTCACGAGTTACTATGGGACTTTAAAAGCAGGGGCAGTAGTTACTCAAGTGAATCCGATGCTTGTTGAGCGTGAGCTTGCTCATATCCTAACCGATTCAGGAGCAGAGACGATTGTCATTTATGGACCTCTTTTACCCGTTCTAGAAAAAATAAAGGACCAAACGTCAATAAAAAACGTCATTGTAGTAATGTTCAACGGGAATTTTGAAGGGGCTAGCGATGAAATTGAATTTCCAGAGTTTTTGAAACAGGCAGAGGGACCTCCTAGCCCGGTGGATATTAACCCGAGTGAGGATTTAGCGGTTCTTCAATACACAGGCGGAACGACAGGTCGTTCAAAAGGGGCGATGCTTACCCACCGAAATGTTGTCGCCAATGTAGTGCAGACGAATGAATACTTTAAGGATGAAGTCGAAATGGGCAATGAGCGTTATTTGACGGTCATTCCTCTTTTCCATGTGTTTGGTATGACTTCATGTATGAATCTTTCCATCTACTCAGGTTCGAAAAATATCATACTGCCTCGTTTTGATTTAGAAGAGGTGCTGGAAACCATCAAGCGTGAGCAGCCAACCTTTTTCCCAGGCGTACCGACAATGTATGTTGCGATCAACAGTCATCCGAAAGCAGAGGAATACGGGATTGACAGCATCCGTGTGTGTAACAGCGGAAGTGCGCCGATGCCGCAGGAGTTGATGCGGAGTTTTGAAGCTAAAACAGGTGCAAAAGTGTACGAAGGGTATGGGTTATCCGAAAGTTCCCCTGTTACTCATTGCACGCCTCTTTTTGCTGAAAGAAAACCAGGCAGTGTTGGGATCGGTGTGCCATCTACAGATTATAAGATCGTCGATGTCGGAACAGGAACTGAAGAACTTCCTGTCGGTGAGGCTGGAGAAGTGGTGCTTCGCGGTCCGCAGGTCATGAAAGGGTATTGGAATATGCCAGAAGAGACTGGAGGAACACTCCGAGATGGATGGCTTTATACCGGAGACATCGGGCGAGTCGACGATGAAGGATACCTTTATATTATTGACCGGAAAAAAGACCTGATCATTGCTGGTGGATACAATATTTATCCGCGTGATGTCGAAGAAGTAATCTATGAACATGATGCGGTACAGGAAGCAGTGGTTGTTGGTGTTCCTGATGAGTACCGTGGAGAAACGGTTTGTGCCGTTATCGTATTGAAAGATGGAAAGACGGCGACAGAAGAAGAGCTGATTGCTTACTGCCGAGAGAATATGGCGTCTTATAAAGTCCCTCGTATCGTAGAGTTTGAGTCGGAGCTTCCTAAATCTAGTGTCGGTAAAATTTTGAGAAGGAAAATTCGAGATCAGAAGAATCAAGAATTCAAGTCTGTGAGAAGAGAACAATAAGGAGTGAATTTGGATGGGGATCGTAGAAACGGTACTCGGACCGGTAGATGCCAATGAACTTGGGAAAACCTTGATCCACGAGCACCTTTACTTCGGCTATCCAGGGTTTCAAGGAGACATGACACTTGGCACTTCAGATTTCGAAGAAAAGAAGCGGCAAGGGATAGAAGTGGCTCGTCTAATTCAGGAACAGGGCGTGGATACAGTTGTCGATCCAACGCCAAATGAATGCGGTAGAGATGTGAATCTATTAAAAGCGGTATCCGAGGAGACAGGCCTGAACATCATTTGCGCCACCGGTTATTACTATGAAGGCGAAGGCGCTACTCCGTACTTTAAGTTCCGCCAACAGCTTGGAACAGCTGAAGAGGAAATCTATGAACTGTTTATGGAAGAAATCACAAATGGGATCGAAGGAACCGGTATTAAGCCTGGAATTATTAAACTCGCTTCCAGTAAAGGAGAAATTACCGAGTATGAGCAAATGTTCTTCCGGGCAGCCGTTAAAGCTCAAAAAGAAACAGGGATCGTCTTGCTTACTCATACGCAGGAAGGGACGATGGGACCTGAACAAGCCATTTTTCTCATTGGACAAGGAGCCGACCCATCCAAAATTGTCATTGGCCACATGTGTGGGACAACCGATATCACCCAGCATTTAGAAACCTTAAACCAGGGCGTCTATATCGCGATGGATCGCTTCGGACTCCAGGGGATGGTCGGTGCACCGATGGACGAGGCGAGAATGACAGTTCTCATGGGATTGGTAGGGCAAGGCTATGAAAAACAGCTGTTTCTTTCTCACGATACGGTTAATGTCTGGTGGGGCAGAGACCCTGTGATTCCTGAACCAATTCAGCCACTGATGAAGAATTGGTCGCCTGATCATCTGTTTAAGCGTATTCTTCCGCAGTTGAAAGAAAGAGGGATGACGGAGGAGCAGGTTTCGCAGATGTTGGAGCGGAATGCAGGTGTGTTGTTTTCGTAATACTTACAAAGAGGCTGCCTTTGGGAGGTGGCCTTTTTTAGTGTCAGGTATCAATCTAATAAGTCGGTACCTGGCACCCAAAAAGAAGCGAAGTGGTACCAGGTACGGTGAAGTGATCACTGCGTACCTGTTACCGCAAAATAAGAGGATATCAAGGGTAGACTTCAAGTTTGTCTAGCTTACGAATGATGAGATGGATCGTGGCAAATCCGCCAAGGTACATTAAAGACGTGTAGAAGAAGTTCCACTTTTCATGATAGGACAATGTGTGTAGCAAAGTAGCAATAAATTCTACTCCTGTCATACCTAGTACAAACAGCGGATACACCCATATTGGGCTTTTCTTCTTGTAATAGAGGAAATACGTAAACCATACGGCTGATATCGTAAAAATGCCTAGATCAAGAAAGATCGTATCAATAAGTACGACATTTGAAGAGGGGGAGATGGTCCACAGGCCGATTTGGATTCCTAGCTGGTTCAAAATTAGGGCAATGAGTGCAGCGAAGGGGGCCACTGTAAAAAAGAGTTTTGGTGTCCTTTTATACACATACCCAGCTGTTAACCATGGAATCACAAATCCTAGAACAATGATCAGTAACATCTAAGTCACCTCCTTTTCAAACATCTTGCCTACAAATTGCTAGAAAATATACGTGGAAATAAAATGGAAATTGTCGAGAGCTGTCTTCCTCCTACATAGAAAGATATAGTAGTATTAAGTGATTAAGAGATAGGGAGGGCATAAACATGAAGATAAATAAAATTCATCATATAGCGATTATTTGTTCTGATTATGAGAAGTCCAAACAATTCTATGTTGAGACTCTAGGGTTTAAAGTCGTAGAAGAGACTTATAGAGAAGAAAGGGACTCGTATAAGTTAGATCTAGCAATCGGAAATGAGTATCAGATCGAGTTGTTTTCTTTTCCAGACAGACCTGAGCGACCAAGCTATCCCGAAGCGAGAGGGCTAAGGCATCTGGCATTTGAGGTGGATGATGTAGAGGGCTTTAAAAGAGAACTTGAAGAAAAAGGGATAGAGGTGGAGCCAGTAAGGGTGGACGAGATTACTGGAAAGAAGTTTACGTTCTTTAAGGACCCTGATGAACTTCCTTTAGAATTATACGAGAGTTGATCATATAGTATGGCTAGGTTAATGGCCACATTTAAAAGGTTACCAACTTTAGTCAAAATGATAAAGGGTATCAATAGAGAAGTGTTGAAGGATAGAAAGAAGTAAGATTGGATAATTACTTTTCCTATTATCTATAAACCTGCTAAACATTTGGAGGAGATTGACATGCAAAAGAAGTGCAAGTTAAAACAGAGAAGCCAAAATGAAAGACCTTTGGAATACCTTTTACACCTACCCAAGGAATATGATCAAAGTTCTAATCAAAAGTGGCCTCTTATTCTTTTCTTACATGGAAGAGGAGAAAGCGGAATAGATTTAGAGATTGTAAAAAGGCAAGGACTCCCGAAAGAAATTGAAGAAGGAGGAGAGTTTCCTTTCATTATCGCTTCCCCACAATGTTCAGAAGATTCCTTTTGGACAAAGGAATTAGACCCTTTAGAAAGGCTATTATCCGAAATTCAGGCCAACTATAACGTCGATCAATCACGGATATACTTAACCGGTCTAAGTATGGGAGGCTATGGGACGTGGCATCTGGCTGCGCGATCACCTGAGACTTTTGCAGCTATTGCGCCTGTATGTGGTGGTGGAGAAGTAGAAAAGGCAGAAACAATTAAGGATACCCCTGCCTGGGTCTTTCATGGGGATCAAGATGATATCGTTCCTATTCAAAGGTCTAAAGAGATGGTGGAAGCCATAAAAAAACACGGCGGAGATATTCATTTTACGATTTATGAGGGTGTGGGTCATGACTCATGGACCGAAACATACCGGAATCCAAAGTTATATGAGTGGTTCCTTCAGCATACAAATCGTCTAAGAGATTGAACTAAAAGAGAATAGATGGTGGCTCGGAAAAAGCGCTTTAACCCATGAAACAATTGGGTTAAGCGCTTTTCTTTATTGGTTATGGTTTGAGTAAACCTTTGGAGAGGCAAACACCTAGTTCTCCACACCTCAAATTTAAAGTCTTTTTTACGTGAAATTATCCGTGATTTTCTTCATCACACTGAAAACGCCATAACTCAAGCACATGCTTTTAAGGCTGCTGAGCTTTGTCTGAAGGCACAGGAAATGGCTGTGAGAGTAGAATAGCCAAAGATGGTAATAATTTCTCAATATTAGTACTAAACACTCAAAAAACGACAAACCATAAAAAATTCTGAAAATTATATTGTAATCGCTTTCTTTACTGGTTATAATACTATTGAAACGTTTCAATAAAACTATTAATAGTTGCCTTAGAGGTAGAGAAGAGGGAAAGAGTTGTCTACGTTAAAAGATGTTGCAAAAAAGGCTAATGTAAGTGTAGCCACTGCATCCTACGTCATGAATGATAGTAAGCTGATTACTCAGCCAACAAAAGACAAGGTGTTACTGGCAGCAAAAGAACTCGGCTATCGACCAAATAGAAACGCTAAAAATTTGAAAAAAAGCAAAACCAATATTATCGGATTTTTCTTAAGTGGATTTACAGGACCGTTCTTCAACGAAATATTAGAAGGCATCCAGGATACGGTGATTGAAAAAGGATATGAAATGGTGGTTTGTGCTTCTGATGATAAGCACCGCCTGCTCGTAGAACGATACGTAGATGGAGCCATCATCTTAAATTATCACATCAGCAATGATTTACTAAACAGTTTAGCTAGTGATAAGTTCCCAATGGTCGTATTGGACCGGGAGTTGGACAATCCATACGTCAAGGAAGTTCTCCTTCCCAACAAATTAGGGATTGACCAGTCTGTGAATCATCTCGTGGAACAAGGTCATCAGCGAATCGGTTTTATCGCTGGTTCAGAGGAGTCTTACGATGGTGAAAAGCGCTTGGAGGGATTTAAAGAATCGCTCGCAAAAAGAGGACTAACTTTTCATGAGTCTGATTTGATCCGCGCTGATTTTACAGAAATCAGCGGAATGTTCGGGATGATGGATTACCTGGATAATCATGATGAATATCCGACCGCTTTTGTGTCAGCTAACGATGAGATGGCGATGGGGGCTATCAAGGCTGTCCAACATAGAGGATTAAAAGTCCCTGAACAGATCGCATTCGTCGGTTTTGATGACATCGACTTGGCCCAATATTTTCAACCGTCCTTATCTACGGTTCGAGTACAGAAAAAATTATGGGGGCGAATAGCTGCTGAATCGATGTTCCGAATGCTCGAGAAGAAGTCTGATGTAGATGGAGAACAAATTCCTATTGAATTTGTGCCACGTTCCTCAAGCTGAAAGGGGGTGTAAGTATCCAAGTTGAGAAGGAAAAGGTCATGATTAATGGAAAAGAAACGATCTTATTTGGTGCAGAACTTCATTACTTTCGAGTTCCCAAGCAAGAGTGGAGAAATCGGTTAAAAGATGTGAAAGAAGCTGGCATCAATATGATCAGCACCTATGTGCCGTGGCAGTTCCACGAAATCGAAGAAGGGTACATAGATCTAACAGGCGAGACAAGAGGAGAGCGTGACTTTCAATCCTTTTTACAAATGGTTGCAGAAGAAGGATTATACTGTCTCGTTCGCCCAGGTCCTTATGTGATGGCGGAAATTATCGATCACGGCGTTCCGACCTGGTTCATTGAGAACTACCCGAAGGCGGTCGCGCTGACAGAGAAAGGCGACAAACATGCAACTCGAGTAGTCAGTTATCTTCACCCGATTTATTTAGAAAAGGTGAAAAACTGGTATGAGTCGGTCTGTTCAGTCATTCAGCCGTATCAAGTAGATCAAGGCGGACCAGTCATCCTTTTCCAGCTGGATAACGAGGTAGGGATGTTCCATTGGGTCACACATCAAGGTGATTTCAATGAAGTGACGGTAAAGCAATTTCAACAATACTTAGAAGAAAAACGATCACTGTCTGCAAACGATCATACCTATTTTGAAAACGTATACAAAAGCGGAGATACCATTCAGCCCCTACCTGTTGAACTGAAAAATGATTATTTTTTGTTTATGCGAGAACACTACCGAGCGTATTTGGAACACTTGAAGCAATTGGCCCTTGAGCTGGGAATCACCGTCCCTTTTGTGATTAACATTCATGGATTCCATACGACGGACTTTCTGAAGCGAGGCACGATGTATCCAATTGGAATATCGCAATTGTTAGAAGCTGCGAAGATGGAGGACACATTAGTAGCGGGAGATTACTATATCGGGAATATCGAATACGACAACTACATCGATATTGTGCTTGCTAATGCTTTTACAAAAGCAATTCAATCACCTGATCAGCCGCTGTTCTCTGCTGAGTTTCAGGGAGGAAACGCCTCATACAGGCCCAAGTTGCAGCCGAGTACGTTTGATCTCACCACAAGACTGTGTTTTGCCAACGGCATGAATGCCGTGAACTACTATATGTTTGTCGGAGGAGAAAACTACGAAGGCATCGGTCTAAACGGAAGACGGCATGAGTGGCAGGCGCCGCTTACAGCCAGCGGAGAAAAGAAGCCGCACTTTCAAGTGATTGGCCACCTCGGTAAGATGTTCCAAACGTTTGAAAAACCGTTATTGGAAGCGAAACAAACGAGGCATACATGCTTTGCTTTTTATCCTGATTACTACATGACTGATTATAGTAATCATTTTTCTTCGCCGTTAATTGAAACGTTTCAACGCGAACGCGATTTGAACATTTTCAATGGAATGGCAAAAGGGTTACGTGTAAACAACATTGTATTCAACAGTCTGAATGTTCAAGAGGATGGAAAGATTGATGTCGGCAAGGTTCCGACGCTATGGATGTTCTCAATGAAGTGGATGGATCCGCAAGTTCAGCAAAAATTAGTCGATTACTTAGAGGATGGTGGAAAGCTAGTCCTGTTTCCGACGATTCCGACCCGTGATTTGAACGATCAGCCATTTACTCTGTTAAAAGAATATATCCAAGTGGAGTCTAAAGACCGCAAGAGTGGTTTTGTCCGAGCAGGTGACATCGACAGTGTCAAAGTTCCTTATATGGAAACGTTCAAGGATGAAAAAGGAGCATTTGCCTGGTCAGAAGATGAAGCAGAGGACGTGGTTGCTTTTGAGAAGGAGGTTGGCAAAGGTCGCCTCTTTGTCTTTGGAGCGGCACTGGGGTTGAATTTCAACCATGAATATGACGTCATCCGGGAGCTTGCTCAAAGGGTAGGTGTGAAAAGCGACTTTGAACTCGAAGAAGAACTGGATATTTCTATCCGTGCTATTTCCGAAAAGAGCTATTTCATCTTCCTTCATAATTTTGATGAATATAGAAAAGAAACCCCAGTTTATAAAGCGGGGCAGCCATTATTTGAAGGTAGCAAAGTCAGTATTCCTTCTAAAAGCGGATTGATGCTTCCGGTCAATATCCCTATTCGTGATGATGTAACCATCACTTATGGAACAGCGGAAGTATTCAATGTCGAAGAAACAGCTGACGCTTTACGTGTAAAAGTGAAGCTGAAGCAAGCAGAGGACGTCTTCCGATTTATCTCCTCTACATGGAGACCATTGGAATCTCCAGGAATCATAGTGGATAACGAAGCCGAAGACACTTTTCATGTAACTCTGCTCAGATCCCTGGAGGAAGAAGCGACCATAGATTTTGAGAAGTTTGTTTGATCAACTTGCTGATTGAAAGAAATGCTGCTTTCTTTTAATCCAAGTAAAAATAATAAAAGAGGTGTATGGAATGAAAAAATGGTTTTCTATTGTATCTTTATTAACTGTTTTGGTCTTATTTTTAGCTGCTTGTTCCGATGAATCATCATCAGAAGGTGAAGGAAATTCTGAAGAGAGCAATGGCGATCAAGTGACCTTGAAGATTGCCAGCTGGTCCTTCGGTACGGAAGGTGAAAAGAACCTTAACCGTATGATGCTAGACGCTTTTATGGAAGAGAACCCTAACATTAAGGTGGAAATCGACGAATCGATTGCAGATCCTTGGGAAGAATCATTGGCTTCTGCAGCAAGTGCAGGGGAAATGCCGGATGTATTTTCTTTGACAAATGTTCCAACAGCGGTTGCAAACGATTGGACTTTGGACATCACGGAATATGTTGAAGCAGATGAGGAATATCAAAAGCTTCCAGAAAGCGTAAGAACAGCGATTACTTATAACGAAAGTGTCTACTCTGTTCCTTCCTCTCAACATATCATGGGGTATTTTGTAAACAAGGACTTGTACAACCAGGCGAACTTGGACGCTCCTTATTTTGGAATGAGCTTAGAAGAATTTGAGACAGCCGCAAGTGATGTAACCAATGTAAATCAAGGAGTTGTCGGTCTGAATGAAGCAAACGCAATTCCTGAATGGTATCCAGCTGCAGCAAGCAAGGATTTGGGCTGGTACACGTTTAATGATGGATTTTCTCTAGATAGTAAAGAGTTTATCAACGGAATAAAATTAGCGAATGACATGAATACAAACGGCTATGCATACGCAACTTTGACAGAAGATCAAAAAGCGAATTTTAACGGGAAAGACGTAACAGAAGCTTGGTTCAATAACGGAATCGGTATGATGTGGGGTGGAACATGGGCCCTTAGTGGATATGAACAAAATGCCGATTTTGACTGGGATTTCATCGGTATTCCAGGAGATCGACCGGTCATTACTCATGACTTCTACGGAATCTCAAGCTCTACAGAACATCCAGAAGCTGCTTACAAGCTCGCTAAATGGATGGGCTTTGGTAAAGATGGCTTCATGAAGCGTATCGAAATCACAGATCAGGAAGATGAACTTGGTCTATCCAGTGTACCACTGATTAACGACCAAGAAGTCTTAGATGCTTATTTCGAAAGAGTTGACGTAGCAGGAGTAGAGAAGGCTTATGAAAACATCGAAAATGCTGTAGTCGAGCCATTCAAGACAACTCCTGGCTATGGACAAGCTCGCTGGGAAGCACCGACAGGAGTAGAAGTTGGCGATCAGGCTAATGCACCGATTGGAGCGCTTATTGACGCAAGTGTTTCTGGAAAGATCAACATTGAAAACTATGCGAGTCAAATTAATGAATTAGCGAACAAGAAATACGAAGAAGCGAAAGAAGCTCTTAAGTAAGAACGAACGAGAAAGGTTGAGGAGGTAATAGCATGAAGTCTAACGTGCTTTTGTGGTCACTAATAATTCTGTTCTTCATCCCGCAGACAGTCGTTCTAGCAAACGGTGAAAAAGACGGCGAGGAGGCTGTGAAGCAAATTGCAGAACAGAGTTATCACCTCGAACTCAACGAATGGAAGAAACAAGGTTTGGATAGCATCGCTCAGTTTGAGCGAGCTGTCCCACCTTCTTCATTTACAAATGTTGACGATGAAGACTTACTCCCATCATCAGAAAGCCATGGATATGGGGATGGCGTATTCTATTGGCGTAATCAAAAGTCATTAACGGTTGAAGTCGAGGTTGAAAAAGAAGGATTATACGAGATTGGATTCGATTATTACCCGCAAGGTGATTTGATCATGCCAATAGAGGGTGCAATCCAGGTGAATGGGAACTATCCTTTCTCTGAAAGCAGACAGATCGTTTTCCCTGCCAAATGGAAAAATGAAACAGAAGACTTTGAAACGGATCGTTCTGGAAATGAAATCATTCCGAAACAAGAACCGATTCAAGAATGGATGAATGTAAAAGCGGAAGATTCTACATATCAATACAAACGTCCACTTAAATTTCATTTAAACGAAGGAAAAAATACGATAACACTTCAGAATTTAAGAGGGGAAATGCTAGTCGGTGATGTTCATGTGACTGCACCCGCTCAAATCCCTGATTATGCAAGTTATGTGAAAGAACATCAAGATGCAGCAAAACCGAAAAAATTGACAACGTATGAAGCGGAGCACCCGTTTGAAAAAAACAGCTCCTATATTCGTCCGATGGCGGAAGAAGATCCATCCGTCCATCCATATGATCAGGACCACCTCCTTTTAAATACGTTAGGAGGGGACTCATGGAAGAAACCTGGTCAAACCGTTACGTGGGAAGTGGAGACAGAAGAAGCAGGTTATTATCAGTTATCTTTTAAAGCGATTCAAAATAAAGAATCCCAGTCTCCAGTGTATCGGACGATCAAGATCAATGATCGTGTTCCTTTTGAGGAAGTCGAGCAGTACGCTTTCAAATACAGTAAAGAGTGGTACAACGAGACAATCAGTGATGAAAAAGGCGATCCTTACCTCTTTTATCTCGAGGAGGGTAAAAACACGATCAGTCTGAAGGCCGATCCGTCTCCGAATGCACGTGTATTGTTTACAATCGATAAAGTGATGAGAGGCATTGATGAGCTTTCCTTATCGATCAGAAAATTAATCGGAAACGGACAGGGCAACCGTGATTGGGATATTGAAGAATACCTTCCTGACATACAGGATCAATTAAATGGCTGGGCGGACCAGTTGAAAGAAGAGACAGATTACTTACTTTCCTTGAGTGGAGGGGAAGAGACGACGGAGATCGCTTCGTTGCAAATTGCAATTGAAAGACTGGAAATGCTGGCCGAAACACCGGATGAAATTCCGAATCAGCTGACACAATTATCAACGGGCTCTAATTCAGCTGCGCAGCTTCTGGGGGACATTTCTACGGATTTGACCGCTCAACCCCTGCTTTTGGATCGGTTCTATGTCCATGGGGATACCTCTTTACCAAATCCACAGGCTGGTTTCTTTAAAAAAGCGAAAGATTCTATCGTCAGCTTTTTCCAGTCGTTTACAGAAGATAACTTAGCGACAGCAGAAGTGAGCGACGATACGCTGGAGGTTTGGGTGAACCGTCCAAGGCAGTATGTAGAGCTTTTGCAAAACATGACGGATCAGAATTTCACCCCGGAAACAGGTATCAAAGTGAAATATTCCTTAATGCCGGATGAGCAGAAGCTTGTCTTAGCGAGCGCAGCTGACACCCAGCCGGATTTGGCTTTGGGGATCAGTAACTGGGTTCCTTATGAACTCGCCATCCGTGGCGCTGCTGTTGATTTAAGACAGTTCGAGGATTTCGGAGAAGTTGGAAAACAGTTTTCCCCAGGTGCATTTTTGCCACTCATCGTGGATGAAGGGGTGTATGCCCTGCCTGAGACTCAGGACTTTTTCGTCCAGTTTTACCGTAAAGACATTATGCAGGAGCTTGATATTCCTGTCCCTGACACATGGGAAGATGTAACAGAGATTCTTCCGGAATTACAGCGGTACGGAATGAATTATTATACACCATTGGCTCAGGAATCCGCGTTTAAGGCTTTTCAAACCACAGCGCCGTTCATCTATCAATTTGGCGGCAGTCTTTATAAAGAAAATGGTATCGGGACAACGATCGATGAAGAGGACGCTTTGGAAGGCATTCAGTTCATGGCTGACCTTACTACCATTTACAGTATGCCGCTTCAAGTACCGAGATTCTACAACCACTTTCGATACTCTACGCTTCCCATTGGTGTCGCCCCGTTTGGAACGTATGTTGAGCTGACGACAGCTGCTCCTGAAATTTCTGGGTGGTGGGACATTACTCCACAGCCCGGCGTCAAGCAAGAAGATGGCAGTGTAGCCAGGTGGGCGCCAGGCTCCGGCCAAGCTTCGATGATTTTTGATGGAAGCGGGAAAAAAGAGGATGCCTGGGAGCTGTTGAAGTGGTGGATGTCTTCAGAAACTCAGACCGATTTTGCAGTCACACTGCAGACGTTATTCGGACCTGAATATATGTGGAACACAGCGAATCTGGATTCTTTTGCTCAATTGCCACTGCCTGATGAGCACAAAGAAGTGATCCTCGAGCAGTGGGAGTATTTGAGAGAGGTACCTAAGACGCCGTACGCCTACATGGTGGAACGTGAAATCAGTAATGTATGGAACAAAGTCGTCTTTGAAGGAGAAAATGCCCGGGCGGCTGTTGATGACAGTGTCATCTTAATCAACCGTGAAATGAGGCGGAAGCTTGAGGAATTCGGATATATGGAAAATGGAAACGTGGTCAAAGACTACAATATTCCTACGATTGAAACGATAGAAGGGTGGCTGGAGACAAATGAATAGTAAAGGATACTTAAGCACATCCGTCTTTCTGGCTCCTTATTTACTGTTATTTACAACGTTCATCATCATTCCGGTCGCTATTGCCATTAGTTTGTCTTTCACCTATTTCAATACGATTGAATTACCTTCGTTTATTGGATTATCCAATTATGTCAACATCATTACGCAGGATAACACCTTCATGCAGTATGTGCTACCTAATACGTTGATCTTTTCCCTTATCGTGGGACCGGGTGGCTACATCCTCGCCTTTTTACTTGCGTGGATGCTTGCTCAAATTTCTAAAGGACCGCGCACCGTTCTCGCCTTGATCCTCTACTCGCCGTCTATGACGGCGGGGGTGGCCATGGCCGTTGTGTGGAAGATCATATTCAGTGGAGATCAGACCGGGTATTTGAACAATCTATTAATCTCGATGGGCTTCATCAACGAACCCGTTCAATTTCTGCAATCCCCAGAATACTTAATGACCATCATGATCGTCGTAACATTGTGGGGATCCATGGGGGTAGGATTCCTGGCCATGCTTTCAGGTGTATTAAATATTGACCGGGAAATATACGAAGCTGCTTATATTGATGGCATCAGGAACCGATTCCAGGAGATCATTTATATTACGATTCCTTCCATGAAGCCGCAAATGCTTTTTGGAGCGGTCATGGCTGTCGTTACAACTTTCCAGGCCGGAGCGATCGGAGTAGAACTATCCGGTCAGAACCCGACGCCGCAATATGCTGGACAGCTAATCGTCAATCACTTGGAAGACTTCGGTTTTATCCGTTATGAAATGGGATATGCAGCTGCTTTGTCCGTATTGTTGCTTTTATTCATTTATGCATTCTCTAGAGTGGCTATGAAATTATTCGGAGAAAAAGATTAATAGATAATTTTAAGAGGGGTGGGACACATGGCATCTTTCCATGGGACGAAAATAAATCCAGACCGGTTTCATAAAAGTCAGCTTAAGTTTTATTTCATACTGATTCCGATTGCGATCCTTATGATCATTCCAATCGTGTACATTTTTTCACATGCCTTTAAGCCGATTGATGAGCTTTTCGCTTATCCACCGAGATTCTTTGTACAAAAGCCAACGCTTCAAAACTTCCAGGATCTCGCCAGCAATACCAACGCAACGGGCGTACCGATGTCCCGGTATCTTTTTAATAGTATCGTCGTTACACTCATTGTCGTTTTCCTTACAGTTTTGATCAGTACAATGGCAGGGTACGTCTTTTCAAAGAAAAACTTCAAGTTCAAGAAAACCATCTTTGAAATTAATACGATTGCTTTGATGTTTGTTCCAGCTGCCGTCGTGATTCCGCGTTATTTACTGATTGATGAAGTAGGGTTGTTAGACACATTCTTCGCCCATATCTTTCCGCTTTTAGCTATGCCGGTCGGATTGTTCCTTGTCAAACAGTTCATTGATCAAATTCCGGATGAATTGCTCGAAGCAGCCAGAATCGATGGGGCCAATGATTTTCATATATTCTTTAAAATTATCGTGCCATTAGTTAAACCAGCTATCGCAACAATCGCCATTCTGGCTTTCCAGGCGGTATGGAACAACGCTGAAACCTCTACGCTGTTTGTCGACGACGAAAATTTAAAAACGTTCGCTTTCTTTATGTCGACGCTAGCATCAGATACGGGAGGCAACTCTGTTGCGGGGCAGGGAATGGCAGCAGCAGCGTCGCTGATCATGTTCGTGCCGAATTTGATCATCTTCATTTTCTTGCAAAGCAAGGTCATGAACACAATGGCACACTCTGGTATCAAGTAACGAGAAGGAGGAAGGGAAATGAGGGGATTTTTCATTGCATTGCTTAGCTTATGGTTACTCATTTTGTTTCCCGCAGTTTCCTCTGCTTCCGTTTCTGTCCCCTATAAAACAGAAACATTAACAGCTGATGGAGAGCAAATTGAAACACAAACCGCTTATGCTCCCATTGGCTTATTTGCAAAAGGAGCAGATATCGTCAATCCGGAAGACATTTACGTCGATGATCAAAACCAGATCTATGTCGCAGATTCCGGAACCAAAACCGTAACCAAATTTGACGATGAAGGAAATCCACTGCAGGTCTATGGCAAAGATCTATTGCAGCAGCCGTTAGGCGTTTATACCGACCAACAGGACAACGTGTATGTGGCGGATTATGGGAGCCAAAAAGTATTGAAATTCAAAGAAGATGGAGAACTACTTCAGGAATACACCAGACCGGAATCTCCGTTATTCGGAAAAAATGCCCCCTTTAAACCGGAAAAGGTTTCGGTGGATAAGCGAGGGAACATCTACATAATCGGAGAAAGTGCGAACAACGGAATCATCCAGTTGAGTCAGGATGGAACTTTTCTCGGATATTATGGCGCAAATACGTTACGACCATCTGTTAAATCGTTTATTCAAGAGATGATTACAACTCAGCGTCAGCAAGCAAGCCTGTTCATGAAAGAACCCCCGGCACCGACGAATATATCGATCGATGATCAAGGGTTAGTTTACACCGTCACTTCAGGCACGACCTGGGAATCGATTCGTAAATTGAACATCGCAGGAGGAAATATTCTGCCCTCCGAAATGACAGAAAAGACGAATCTAGTGGATGTTGCGGTAGGATCGATCGGTAATATTTATACGGTTGGAAATGATGGGGTCATCTCTGAATATGACAGCGCTGGGAATGTGCTTTTTTCCTTTGGCGGGAAAACAAGTGAAACGAACCGGCTGGGATTGACCATGCAGCCGTCCGGGATCGAAGTCGATGATTTAGGCAGGCTTTACGTGACCGACCGGGAGCAAGGAACAATCCAAGTCTATGAACCTACGGAGTTTACAACAACGCTTCATCAAGGATTAGCGCTCTTTGAAGAAGGATTCTATGTAGAAAGTGAACAATATTGGAACGAGATTCTCCGTTTGAATTCCTCATTCGGACTCGCCCACACAGCTAAAGGGGAAGCCCTTTATAAACAACAGCAATACGACGAGTCACTAGAAGAATTCCGACTAGCCAACGATAAAGAAGGCTATTCAAATGCCTTTTGGGAATTGCGTTACCGCTGGATGGAGGAGAATCTGGCAGGAGCCTTTATGCTTCTCTTCGCTGTATTCGTGACAAGGGTGACGATCAAGGTAACGGATAAGAGAAAAAATATCTTACAGCCTGCAAGAGATATGGGCAGGAAGATGAAGCGAAAAAGTTTATTAAACCAGCTGGCCTTTTTGCCTCGTTTCATTAAGCATCCGATCGATAGTGTCTATTATTTGAAAAACGGCGAACGCGTATCGATTTTGTCTGCGACGATTCTCTACCTATTCTTAGTCGTTGAGTACCTGTTGACGATTTACTGGACAGGGTTCCTTTTTACAAACAGGACGCTTGTGGATGTTAATGTCTTTTTTGAAGTAGGAACGGTCTTACTTCCGTTATTATTGTTCGTTGGTGTCAACTATCTTGTCAGCACGATTACCGATGGAGCGGGAAGATTCAGGGATGTTTATATCGGAACGATCTATTCACTTGCTCCAGCGATCTTATTCTTGCTGCCGATTACGCTCGTTTCCAATGTGTTAACTTACAACGAAGCATTCGTCTATAACTTCTCTATGCAGATCATGATTATCTGGTCGATCGTTTTGTTGTTTACGACGATGAAGGAAATCCATGACTATTCCTTCTGGGGTACTGTCAGGAACTTTCTCGTAACGATCTTCGGCATGTTCCTTACAGTCTTAATCTTTTTCGTGCTTTACGTACTGTTCGATCAAGTCATTGACTTTGTCATCTCAATCATTGAGGAGGTGATTCTTCGTGTCTAATAAATGGAAGTGGATGGTGCTCATCGTCATTTTACTTTTTCCTGTTCAAGTCATTGCCACGACACTGACAGACGATGAACCCAAAACCGATATTTCTGAAGAAGAAAAGCAACGTTCAACGAAGATGCTACGATATAAATCCAATCAATACACTCAACCAGAAGATGAGGAAGGATCCTTTGAAAAGGACAACAGCGTCGAGGGGTATGAGAAGGTCGCAGAGAACGACACCCTTGTTTTATATGTGGAAGAAGCCTCTCTCGCGTTGAAGATTGAAAACAAACAAACCGGCTTTATCTGGAATTCCGGACTTATCAAAGGTAAGGAATACAACTTGAACACCATGTGGTCCAATATGGCTCATTCGGCCTTAACCATCGATTATATTGACGGAGATAAAACGTCTTCGGAAAGTATCTTAGCCAATGAATCTCAGGTGTCTCTGAAAAAAGAGGAGAACGGCTTCTCCGCCACGATTGCTTTTGAAGAATCAGAGATCGCGCTGCAGCTCGATGTTCTTTTAGATGGAGCGTCTATTGAGGTAAGTGTTCCTCATGACAAAATCGTCGAAGGAGAAAATAAGCTCGCTACTCTAAGAGTCTATCCGTTCTTAGGTGCTGTAGAAGGAACAGATCAGGATGGTTACATGTTCATCCCTGATGGAAGTGGTGCACTGATGCGTTTTGAAGAAAAGCAATTAGCATCGATGTCTCCTTATCGAGCATCCATTTATGGGGAGGACAGAGGGTTTAAGAGGAAGAAGACTGAAACGGAGGAAGTCGTTCGGGTTACTCCGGCTCATAAAGTGACGATGCCTGTATACGGCGTTACAAATGGCGTCGATGAGAACGCTTATGTGAATGTCATTGAAGAAGGGAAAAACTTCGCGGACATCCTCGCATACCCTTCTGGCGTATCGACCGATTTTCATTGGATCACAGCGCAGTATAATTACCGGTACCAGTACTATCAGCCAACGAGCCAAAACATGAGCGGCTTTAATGTTTTCCAGAAAGATATGAATGCGTTCGATATTAAAGAACGGATCACCTTTTTGAATGATGAAGAAGCCAACTATGTCGGAATGGCTCAGACTTACCAGCAGTATCTCGTAGAAAATGACGTGCTCAAGGAAGGGAAAGATCAAGTCGATATCCGCTTGGAGTTTCTTGGAGGAGAAATGAAAGAAGGCTTACTCTGGGATTCTGTTCAGCCGATGACCCCAGTCAAGGACTTGCCTGACTACGTTAAACGTTTGCAGCAGCAAGGGGTGGAGGATATGCACGTCACCTACCGCGGCTGGTCAGAAGGCGGTTTGACAGGGACGCTTCCCGAGAAGTTTCCATTAGAAAGTAAGGTAGGAAGTAACGAAGAATTCAAGGAAGTGAATGACTTTTTCAAGAATGAGAATGTCCCGTTGTATTACTACACGGATTATACAAAGGCGTATGAGGGTGCGAACGGATTTTCCGGCCGGACAGATGTCGCAAGGAAAATCAATTCAGAGACCATCGCAAGTCAGGGCGAGGAAGAAGCTTACTTTTATCTAAGTCCGGAAAAGTCGCTTGAAATAGCTAAAAAGGATATCGCCAAGTACGAAGAAAATGAGATAAGAAACCTTGCCGTTGATACGAGCGCAAATGCGTTGTTCTCTGACTTTAACCATCAGATGAAGAGACCGGAAGTGATGACGGTTTATCAGAATATGTTCGAGGTATTAAGCGCAAATATGGAGTCTCTTGCGTTGTATCAACCGAACGACTACTTGTTGTCAGAGACTGATCGTTATCTGGATATTCCGATGTACTCATCCAATTATAACTTTGTGACCGATACGGTGCCGTTCATGCAAATCGTATTAAAAGGCTACATCCCTTATTACGCTTCCTTTTCCAATTTCCATTACAATCCTGTAGACGAAGTGCTCCGCATGATCGAATATGGTGCTTATCCTTCGTTCTACCTGACGACAGAACCATCTCATGAGTTGATGCACACGCCATCCGAAGATCTTTACACGTCTGAATTTAAAGGGTGGGAAAAAGAAATTGTTGACCAGTATAAAAAGGTTAAGCAAAGCTTGGGACAGGTCGAAGGAGCAAAGATTATAAACCGGAAAGTCCATCAAACGGGAGTGGTGGAAGTCGGTTACTCGAATGGAAAAGCGATCGTCGTTAACTACACAAGTGAGGACGTGAAGGCAGAAGAATTTGAAGTGGAAGCTAAAGGATATCAGGTGATCGACCGGGGGAATGAATCATGAAGCAACTCTCATTGAAAAGAAAAAAAAGCTTGCTGGGATTATCGTTCTTGTCTCCATGGATCATTGGGTTTCTCGTTTTCACGGCATTTCCATTGCTCTACTCGCTGTTCCTGAGTTTTCAAAAGGTGAAAATTACACCTAGCGGAATTAAGACGGAATTCATTAAGTTCGAAAACTACGCGTATGCCTTTACGGTAGATGCAGAATTTACGCAGATCTTGCTCAAATTTTTACGTGAACTTGTCATTTCAACACCGATTATCATTGTGTTTTCTTTAATCATTGCTTTGTTATTGAATCAGCCGATTCGTATGAAAGGGTTTTTTCGAACGATCTTCTTCCTGCCCGTGATCATTGCCAGTGGTCCTGTTATTACGGACTTGATGGAGCAGGATGTCACGTCGATTCCATCGATTGAAAACTATGCGCTCTTCGCTATGTTTCTATCGAATACAGATGGGTTCTTGAATACCATTCTCACATACTTGATGGACAACTTGATCATCATCTTGTGGTACTCCGGCGTTCAGATTTTAATTTTCTTAGCGGCTTTGCAAAAAACAGACCGGCAAATCTATGAAGCTGCCAAAATTGATGGAGCTTCCAATTGGGAATGCTTCTGGAAGGTCACGCTGCCGACCCTATTTCCAATGATTATTGTGAATTTGATCTATACAATCGTCACGTATTCGGTGTTCGCCCTGAATCCTGTCGTTGATCATATCCAAAGCAGTATGTTCGATATTTCCACGGGCTTCGGCTATGCTTCTGCTCTCTCCTGGGTTTACTTCGTTGTCATCACGATTGTGTTGGCGATCGGTGTCGGTACCATGGCGATCAGAGGAAACAAAAAGTACACATAAAGGAAGGAGGATGAAGAATGGAGACAAAGTTAGCACGCGTACAGAAAAAGCAGGTGAAGGAACACGCTGCGAAGCTACGGATGAATGATTTCCCAACAAAAATGAAGAGCTTTCTATTAGGAGTACAAGGGAACAACGGGTTTTTGTTCAAGCTCTGTGTGTACAGCCTTTTGATCGGAATCGGGTTCGTTTACTTATTCCCGATCATCTACATGGGATCCTATAGTTTTAAATCCTTGGAAGACCTGTTAAATCCACTGGTCAGCTGGATTCCCTCAACCTTCTATTTAGAAAACTATGAGGTGGCCTACAAGGTGCTGGACATGCTGCCGACCTTAATGGAAACGTTGTATGTCACGGTGATTCCATCGATTGCCCAGACCGCCGTTGCCGCGATAATCGGATATGGATTTGCCAGATTCGAGTTTCCGATAAAAAAAGTGTTATTTGCCCTAGTGCTCATCACATTCATTATACCGCCTCAGGTGCTTATGATTCCGCGGTATGTGTTCTTCAATGAACTTGAATTAGTCGGAAGTATTTTCGCTTTCTTGTTACCGGCTGCTTTCGGTCAGGGGCTGAACAGCGCGATATTTATCCTGATTTTCTATCAATTCTTCCGGATGATACCGAAGTCACTCGAAGAAGCGGCCCATTTGGATGGTGCCGGACATTTTCGGATATTCTTACGGATCGCCCTTCCAATGGCTGTTCCAGCGATCATCATTTCCTTTTTGTTCTCGTTCGTCTGGTACTGGAATGAAACGGCGCTTGCCAGTCTGTATTTTGGTAATGAGCTGACGACTTTACCGATTCAGTTAGAAAAGTTCAATGCGACGTTTGATAAGTTGTACACAGGAGATGCGGAAACTCAAAATATTAATGAAGGAATCAGTATGGCGGGGACGATGTTGTCCATCTTGCCGTTGCTTATCGTCTATTTCTTTACACAGCGCTGGTTCGTCGAAGGCGTGGACCGCTCCGGAATCACTGGAGAGTAATCCCTGGTTGAGGGAATAGTGAAACCTACTCGTCTTACAGGCTTTAAACATTAGTAGCTTGGCAGATTCTGCTTTGAGAATTTTTGCATGGATGTTTCCGTTTACTTAAAGCGGTGGGGGAAGGGCCGGGAAATCACTCGCTTTCCGTGGGCATGGGTTGAGCCTCCTCAGACTACGTCTTCCGGGGTCTCACCTAGCATGTTCATCCCACAGGAGTCTCGCAATTTCCCGGCCCTCCCAGCCTTTGAGAGAATAACGAAAACGCTATGAAAGTGAGAAGCAACCGAATATTCATATTCATGGGTTCGTTAATCTCAGTGAAGCAGGAGTGGCTGGGAAACGGGGAGACTCCCGCGGGAGAAGGAGGTAGGCGAGACCCCACAGAGAGCGTAGCGAAAGAGGAGGCTTGCCAGCTTCCCCCGCAGGAAAGCGAGTCGTTTCCCAGCCACTCCATTCCTCTTAAATAGTAACGAACCCAAATTTATTCAGAGTGAGTCTAGCAAAATTTTTTATAGATTAATTGAAACGTTTCAATGGTAGTGAAAGTTGATTAATGAATAGGAGATGAAAAATGATGTTAACGAAAAATACGACGATTAAACAGACAGCAGGAGAGTACAGCTTCGCGTTTTTGAACAGCGGGGATATAGCAGAGATTACATACAAGTCATTGATGCTCAACCAGCTGATTTCCAATCCCGTCGATGGATCGCTGAACAACCTATATTTACGCCTGCACAAGGAGAACGATATTCAAGCCTATCCCATGCTTGGCGTGAACTCAAATAGTGAAGTCGCCTTCGGTCAGGAACAGGTGATCTGGACAGGGAAGATAGAAAACCTTTCGTATCAAGTCGTTTTCCATTTGACCGACCAAGGGATCTGGTTTTGGGAAGTTAATGTTGAAGGAAACGATACAAAAGTCGATGTCATTTATGGGCAAGACCTCGGACTGGCTGAAAAAGGAGCCCTCCAAAACAATGAAGCGTACATATCTCAATACATCGATCACCGTATTTTCAAGGATGATGCTAGAGGTTACGTCGTCTGTTCCCGACAGAACCAGGGCCAATCCACTGGGTTCCCTTATTTACAACAAGGTTCACTTACACGCTCTGTCGGCTATTCCACAGACGGGTTTCAATTCTTCGGCAAATCTTATAAAGAAACGAACCAACCGGAAGTCCTGGTAGAGCCTGCACTTGCGAATGAAGTCTATCAATATGAATTTGCCTACACCGCACTGCAATCAGAAAAAGTGAAAGTATCTGGTAAGGAAAAATTTGTGTTCTACGGACTGTTTGAGGAAAACCATGAGTTGGCGGTGACTGAGCTTGAATATGAGGACCAGATTGCGGAAGCATGGGAACGAGTTCAAACGAAGGATCTTCCTGACCTGGAGCCTGCCGAAAAAGTGACAAAAGCAGATGGAATCGGAGACGTTTTATGCGGGGAGGAGCTTTCCAGTGATGAAATTAATCAACTATATCCTCAACGTCACCAGGAAGAGTGGAATGGAAACACCTTGCTTTCTTTCTTCACAAATACGCATGAACACGTCGTACTGAAAGAAAAAGAAAACCTTGTAGAGCGCCCGCATGGGCACATTTTAATGTCCGGACAGAATGATCGTCTTAAAGAAAATACGGTCACTTCTACTTCCTGGATGTACGGCATTTTCAACGCGCAGACCGTTGTAGGAAACACGAATTTCAACAAGCTTTTGACGAATGCCCGTAATCCCTTGAATGTCCTGAAAACCTCAGGTCAGCGGATTTACGTGGAAGTCGAAGGGGCCTATCGTTTGTTAACGATGCCATCGGCGTACGAATTAGGCTTCAATTATGCGCGCTGGTACTACAAAACGATGGACGAAACGTTCGTGATCACCAGCTATACGACACTTGATACACCAGAAGTGCGAATCAGTGTCCAAGCAACGAGTGGAAACAAGTATCGTTACCTCGTGACGAATCAAGTTGTCATGCACCCGAATGAGTATGAAGTGCCGTATCAGGTCGAACGAAACGGAGAAGTGATCACCATTACAGCTGATCCCGCATCCATGAATGCCAGTGTTCATCCGAACCTCACGTACAAGCTTCATATCGAAGGATCCGACTTTAAGCTAGCTGATGAGCAAAAGCTTGTCACTAACGTGCAGCCTAATTCCGCTTCGCTCGTAGTATGTGAAATCCAACCGGCGAGTGAATGGGAGATAACGATGCAGGGGCTGCTTCACGGGGAAGAGCTTGCGGTGGAGAAAAGGACGGCTATAGCAGAAATTGAGAGTTACCGCGAATATTATCGAGGTGTGATGAATGGATTCCATCTAGCTCATAAAGGTAAGGAGACTGAAGAGTTCAATAAAGTGAATGCACTGGCATGGTGGTACACCCACAATATGCTTGTTCATTTTTCCGTACCGCATGGCCTTGAGCAATATAGCGGAGCTGCCTGGGGAACTCGTGATGTGTGCCAGGGACCAACCGAGTACTTTATGGCTACTCAAAACTTTGAATCTGTCAAAGAGATTCTCAAAACGGTCTACACTCATCAATTTGAAGAAGATGGCAGCTGGCCGCAGTGGTTTATGTTTGATAAATACACGCATATTCAGGCGGGAGAAAGTCATGGGGACGTCATCGTCTGGCCATTGAAAGCTTTAGGCGATTATTTAGAAGCGACAAACGATTACGAGGTTCTAAAGGAGAAGGTGCCTTACTCGAAAAGGGATGATGGCTTCGCGCTGACAGAAGAGACAGCGACGATTTTTGATCATGCGAAGAAACAGATCGATTATATCAAAGGTCATTTCCTGCATGATACACATTTATCTTCTTACGGTGATGGTGATTGGGATGATACCCTACAGCCAGCGAATGCTCAATTGAAGCAGTATATGGTCAGCAGCTGGACAGTCGCCTTAACTTATCAGGTAATTGAAAAGTTATCAGCGGTGCTTGAGGATGTTGAACATGAAGCTTCAGCTGAATTGGCTCTGCTTGCGGCTGGTATTGAACGAGACTTTAAGACGTTCATGCTGCAGACCGACATTTTGCCTGGATTTGTTTATCTAGAAGATAAAGAGCAAGCGGAACTTATGCTTCACCCGCAAGATACGAAAACTGGCATCGACTACAGGTTGCTGCCGATGCAGCGAAGCATCATCAGTGAATTACTGACGGCCGAGCAGGCAGAAAACCATTATCAAATTATTAAGGAAAACCTTGATTGTCCAGATGGGGTACGATTGATGAATCGTCCTGCAAATTACGTAGGCGGCGTAAGCACCCACTTCCAACGCGCAGAGCAGGCAGCGAATTTTGGACGTGAAATCGGACTGCAGTATGTTCATGCACACATCCGTTTCGTTGAAGCCATGGCGAAACTAGGAAAAGAGGATGAGGTATGGCAAGGGTTGCAAAAGATCAATCCGATCGGGATCGAGAAGGTCGTGCCAAATGCGGAAACGAGACAGAGCAATGCGTATTTCAGCAGCTCGGACGGAAAGTTCAACACGCGTTATGAAGCAGCGGAACATTTCGATCAGCTGCGCGATGGTTCCGTGGCTGTGAAGGGCGGGTGGCGCATCTATTCCAGCGGTCCTGGAATCTACATGAATCAATTGATTTCTAATTGTCTGGGTATCCGTCAGGAAGGGGATGACATCGTAATTGATCCTGTTCTTCCTGAAAGCTTTAATGGATTAACCTTCGATTTCCAAATCAATAACAAATCTGTCACGTTCGTTTACCATCTCGGAAATAAAGAGGAGCGTGTAACGATCAATACTCAACCGGTAGAAGCAACGATTCTGAATAACACTTACCGGGAAGGGGGACTTCGCATTAATCGTAAAGATGCGGAGGGTCTCTTTAACGAAGAAAACAATATGATTGATATTTATCTTTAAGGAATAGTGAGAAGAATAAGCCTCTTGTTTTATCAAGAGCAGGAGGCTTATTTTTTCAAACGATGAGATAGAGAGGAGACGGTAAATTGATTGAGATAAAAAATAAACAAATCCTGATTGACGGTAAACCCCAGCTCATTATGTGTGGAGAAATTCATTACTATCGACTGGATCGCTCAGAATGGCAGGATCGTATTGATAAATTAAAAGCGTCGGGGTGCAATGCGGTAGCTTCATATGTACCCTGGCTTTGTCATGAAGAAGTAGAAGGACAGATTGATTTAGAGGGGAAAACACGATCAGAATTGGATTTAGTCGGGTTTATTGATTTGTGTGCAGAAAATAATCTTTACTTTTTCCTGCGTCCAGGACCGTTCATTATGGCGGAAATGAAAAATGAAGGCATCCCTCACTGGGTGATCGAAAAGCACCCGGAAATCGTCCCGATCACTTGGGATGGGAAGGCAACATTAGCGAAAACACTGGATTATATGGCACCGAATTTTTTGAAGGAAACGAAGAAATGGTATGAGGCTGTGATGAGGATGACGGCTCCAAGGTTGCAAACCAATGGCGGCAATATTATCGGGGTGCAGCTGGATAACGAAGTGGGGATGCTTTCATGGGTAAGCAATTGCCCGGATTTGACCGAAAATGTCCTTACTCATTTTGTTACCTGGTTGAAGGAACAATACGACGAGAAAACATTAGTGGAGCGTTATCCGTTTAAACTTGACCAGTCTCCCGCCTGTCAAAAATCCATCCGCTCTCCGAAAGAAGAATATGTCAGCGAGCTCCATTTTGACCTTGGTTACTTTATGCGGCACCGGTTTGCAGAGTATATTGCAACCTTAAGAGCCTACGCTGAAGAGTTTGGTGTTAAGGAGATCCCTTTTATCGTCAACATTCACGGTACTGGCGGAGGGAGAGGATTCACGTTTCCGATTGGCATCAGTCAGCTGTATGAATCCTATACCCAGGCACCGGGCTACCTGTCAGGATCGGATATTTACTTTGGCGATTTAACGATGGAAACCTTTCAAGATCTTTATTTGATCAATGGGTTCATGGATGCAGTCCACAACCCGGACCAGCCGTTGACCTCTGTAGAGTTTAATTGCGGAGATGGCAATTTCGGAGATAACCTCAGCGGGCGTCTTGATCCGTCGGCAGCTGATTTCAAAACACGCATGTGTATGGCACAAGGAAACCGACTGATCAATTACTACTTAATGACCGGCGGAAGAAACTATCGAATGAATCAAAAGCGGGAGGATGGAAATGATCGGATTGCCTCGACAGGTGAGAGGCATGGATTTGCTGCCCCGATCAGTCCGGAAGGGGAGCTGAATTACACGTTTCCACGAATGGCTCGCTCCATCCAAACAATGATGGCCGTTTCTGATAAACTCGCCGTCATGGAAGAAGAAAAAGATGACGTCGCTTTTGGTTTTATCCCTGATTATTATATGACCGAAGCCCGCTATCCCGAGAGTGAAAAGATGAGAGAAATTTATCAGAATATCGAAAGTAACCGTTCAACGGCTGCGTGGGAAAACATGGGACGGGCGATGCTTTTGGCAGGTTATCGTTTTGGTTCTGTAGATATCCAAAATAAATCCATTGATGCGGATAAAACCCCTGTGCTGGCGCTTCCTTCAGCCCGATATATGGACCAATCCATCCAAGAGAAACTCGTCAACTATTTGAACGATGGAGGAGGCTTGCTTCTGTATGGAGAAGTCCCTACCCATGATATGGAAGGTCATCCGTGCACGGTTCTGTCAGAGGCGATGGACGTTCAGCCTACAGGAATAAGACTCGCAGGTCCAACTTATGATTTATCTGTTTTTGCAGAAGGATGGGCAAAAGGCCGGGCTGAGATTCGCGTCCATAAAGCCCAGGTATTTGAAATCGAACCAAAAGTAGAGCCTCTGATTAGGATCTATGGAACAGATGAAGTGTGCGGATTTGATACAAAAGTAGGAAAAGGGAGAGCCGTGGTGATGGCTACCCCTTATAAGTGTGATATCAACTTGTTTCAGGAGACCATTGAACGGCTGGGTGCGAAGGTCACTTTATCGAATGACAGCAAGTATCACGGTGTTTTCATGACTACAACTGCCAATGAGCTGGGAGAAAGGTTCCTTCATCTTCTTAATTTAGATGGGTTTGATAAAGAGCTCTCAATTTATGAAAATGGCGAAAAATTGATGGATGGTCGCAAGCTGGAACTGCAGTCGAAAGATGGGGTCATGCTTCCGCTGAATGTAAGGTTTGATGGTATTGAAATCATTTACGGGACGGCAGAGGTTACAAACATCGAAGCGGATTCGATTGATTTCCGTCTGACCCAATCTGAGGATCTCATCGTTTTCAAAACGAGCCGAGAAGTAGTTCCTAGCGAGAATTATGATGTTGAACAAAAAGGAGAACTTACCTATCTTCGTTCACTGAAACACGCGAAAGTAGACGATCAGCTGATGGTTCTGTTTCAACCTAACCTTTAAGGGGGTGGGGAATACATCACTCTGTAAAATTACTGCTGATAATTTTAGATTCTAAGGAAGGGAGATCACTATGAAGATTCTTTATATTGATATTGATTCATTAAGACCGGATCACCTTGGGGTATATGGGTATCACCGCAACACTTCGCCGAATATCGATCGTATTGCTGAAAAAGGGGTCCGATTCACGAATTATTATGCATCTGACGCCCCGTGTGCGCCATCACGAAATGCATTGTTCAGTTCACGTTTTGGCATTCATACTGGATCAATCAACCACGGAGGACTCGATGCAGATGTTAGACCGATAGGAAAAGACCGTCCATTCAATCACCATAATAGTCCTTATCAGGCATGGGTGGAGGACCTTCGTTTCAAAGGCCACCACACCGCTATGATTAGTCCGTTCCCTGGCCGTCACGCAAAATGGAACGTATTAGAAGGCTTTTTAGAAATGCATGATACGGGTAAGCATGCAGGAGAAACAGCTGGTGATGTGTCTGAGGAAGCCTTACGCTGGATTAAAGGCCGAGGCACAGAAAAAGAGGACTGGTTCTTATACTTAAATTTTTGGGATCCGCACACACCTTACCGTACCCCTGAAGACTATGGGAATCCTTTCGAGAATGACCCAGCCCCAGACTGGCTCACGGATGAAATCATTGCACAGCATAGAGAAAGCTACGGTCCGATGAGTGCGTCAGATATCCCTGCGAATAACCGCTGGCCAAACCTTCCGAAAGAGATTACTTGCGTGGAAGATTTCAAACGCTGGATTGATGGATATGACACCGCTATCAAGCATGTAGATGATCACATCGGTGTCCTTCTGAATGCTTTGGAGGAAGAAGGAATGTTAGAGGAAACTCTGATCATCATTTCAGCTGATCATGGGGAAAATCAAGGTGAATTGAACGTATATGGCGATCACCAGACAGCGGATCATATTACGAGCCGCATTCCGCTCATCATGTCAGGGCCGGAGTTAAAACAAGGCCACGTCGATGATGATTTCCATTATCAAATTGATGTAGGTCCGACCTTGTCAGAATTAGTCGGTGGAGAACAACGGGAGCGCTGGGATGGGACTAGTTTTCTTCCTGCCATTACAAAAGGGGAAGAAGCAGGTCGTCCATATCTCGTCGTTAGCCAGGGGGCATGGAGCTGCCAGCGTGGAGTTCGTTTTGATAATTGGATGTTCATACGAACCTATCATGATGGGCTAAAAGACTTTCCTGATCTTATGCTGTTTGATATTGAAAAGGATCCTCACGAAACTACTAATCTAGTGGAAGAAAAACCAGAGATCGTTGGAAAAGGACTGAGGCTTTTGGATGAGTGGGTCGCCGAACAGATGGCTACCTCTGATTCTCCTACGGATCCAATGTGGAATGTCATCCAGGAAGGCGGTCCATTCCATACTAGAGGAAATTATCATAACTATGTAGAAAAACTTCGTAAGGAAGATAAGTATGAGGCAGCTGAGCGCCTGGAAAAACGCCATCAAAAATTTCAGAAAATCTACAACTCTAATCAATAAAGGGAGTCATTGACTTTAATGAATACAACAGAGTTTTATAAGAAACTACCGGATCATGTGAAAAGCTTTTTTGATCGTCAGTATGAAGACTCTTATCGTCTATTAGATGCGTCCCGTCACCCAGAGACAGGTTTATATGCGGATGGTTGGATGGCATATGGAGAAAACCCTGAACAAAAATGCTCCATAGCGGCGACCGGTGTAGGCTTAATTGGTCTTTGTGTCGCTGATACGGAAGGCTGGGATGAGCAGGCTGCGGAAAAAGTCATCATCACCTTAAGCGCTGCATTAGGAAAAATCGATAACTGTCAGCCTGCACGTGATGAGAAAACCAGATTTTTTGCTCACTTTGTGGATATGGAAACAGGGGAAAACCTGCGCTCTGAAATCTCGACCATCGATACGTCTTTATTAGTGGCTGGTGCACTGTTTGCTGGCCAGCACTTCAAAAAGACCGTACCTCAAATTAATGTCATGGCGAATGAACTATTAAATGAGATCGACTGGAGTATCGTAGTCGCTGATATCGATACAGGTTCCATCAACATGGTGGTAAAAGACGGAGAAGGAATTATGCCTCTTCCAGCCTATAATGAATATGTGCTGGTCGCTCATCTAGCTATGCTGGGTCAGCCAGAAAATCCAGACATCCAGAATTTATGGAATCAGAATTTCTCAGAAGAAAGCATCAGTGAATTGCCACAAGTTCATTACAGAGATATCCCCGTCCTCACCGATACAAATGGAGCAGAAGGCGCAAATTCCTTTCTGTCTTCATTCGTCCATCAGTTTCCTTTTTACCTTGTACCGGAATATACAAAGAGTGAGGTTTACCGTGAGTTCTATGAAAATGCTTGTGCGGCTGACCGATTAAAATGGAAAGAGCATAACGATGTCCCTTCCTATGTGTGGGGGTACGGAGCAGGTCCTAACGACGGGCTGCACGGAGGGTATCACGCAGATCAAATCAATAACTCCCCAGGAGATGTGGCATCTGCTTATATCGTAGCAGGGTTTTTACCTGTTTATCCTGCTGGAATATATGATTTATATGCACTATATCAACTCCATTTGCCTTACGATACGTATGAGAATCCGGAAGATAAAGAGGATGAGCGTAAACTACGCGAATCGTACCGGTACGGACTGCATAGGTATTCCTGGTGGCACCTGGAAGGTCCAGAGAAAAAGTATCCGACCAAGGTAACGCTCATCGATTGGAGTTCCATGCTGTACGGATTGACGGCCTTTAAACGCGGGACTTCCTTCTTTACGGATCGACTGACCAATAAAGCTAATCAGCAAACCATTGAATAAACCGATATTTGTAACGGAAAAAAGGATCAACTATTCTACTAGTTGATCCTTTCATCTACTTGAAAGGAGGCTTCAATCATGGATTTACAAATCATGACTTTTAACTTACGGGTTGATCTCCCGCAAGATGGAGTGGATAGCTGGGGGTATCGAGCAGAAAAAGTGGCCAGAATGATAAAGAAGCACAATCCACTTGTCTTAGGAGTGCAGGAAGTTTTGATTCACATGATAAAAGATCTAGAAAGATTTTTTCCTGACTATAGTTGGATCGGTGAAGGAAGGCGTGGGGGAATGAGCGACGAATTCTGCCCGATTTTTTATAATCACGATGTACTAGAATGTGTAGATTCCGGGCAGTTCTGGTTGTCGGATCAACCGGCAGTGCCGAATAGTATAAGCTGGGACAGTGATTTTCCGAGAATATGTACGTGGGGACATTTTCGGTCGAGGGAAAAGCCCTTCGAAAGCTTCCTAGTTTATAACACCCATTTAGATCATATCAGCCAATCAGCAAGAGAGAACGGGATCGCTTTAATTTGGGAGAGGATGAACAGCCATTACCGAGAAAAAAATATCCCTATTGTATTGACTGGTGATCTGAATAGCCAACCAGATAATAGCGTTATCGAATTTTTACGAGGCAAAGTATCTATCCTCGGGTTAACAACGGATTTGCAAGATTCATATGCAGCTTTAACCGAGACTCCAGGGAACACTTTTCATTCGTTTCAAGGCGGATCAGAAGGAGTCCCCATTGATTACATATTTTGTACGCCAAATGGTAAGGTATTAGAAACGCAAATTGATAGAAATACCTACGACGGAAGCTATCCGTCCGATCATTATCCAGTCACTTCAAGAATTGAGATTTGCACATAAGGAGGGGAAGAAATGAAACATACCTGTTGTTCAGCGAGTCGTTCTACAATTGAAAGTAAGACTAGCCAAGAGAAGGCTAAGAGAACGAAAACGGAAAATCAATCCGTTAAGTTTAAAGAAAAAATGCTTTACTTGCCTGGCGGCGAGTTTTTAATGGGGACTGATGATCAAGAAGGTTTTCCGTTTGATGGAGAAGGTCCTGTTAGAAAAGAAGAAGTTCAGCCTTTTTACATAGATCGCCATACAGTTACCAATGCAGAATTCAAACAATTTGTAGAAGAGACGGGATACAAAACTGAGGCCGAACACTATGGATGGTCCTTCGTCTTTTATCAATTTGTTCCTTGTGATTTTCCTTATCAGGTTCAGCAAATTCCAAATACACCCTGGTGGCTGGCGGCAGAAGGAGTATATTGGTTTCAACCGGAAGGGCCGAGTTCATCGATAGAAGGTCGTATGGATCATCCCGTTATTCACGTATCCTGGAATGATGCAGTGGCGTTCTGTGATTGGGCAGGTAAAAGATTGCCAACTGAAAGAGAATGGGAATATGCAGCACGGGGAGGACTAGTACAAAAGAGATATCCATGGGGAGATGAACTGACTCCAAATGGCAACCATTACTGTAACATTTGGCAGGGAGATTTCCCACGTGAGAATACAGCAGAGGACGGATATAAAGGAACAGCGCCAGTCCAAACGTTTCCGCCCAACGGATACGGTCTTTATCATATGGCGGGGAACGTCTGGGAATGGTGTTCCGATTGGTTCTCCAATCACCCAGAGAAAAAGATTGATCCGAAACGTTTGAACAACCAGCCTCCCAAAGTCATGCGAGGCGGCTCTTACCTTTGTCATAAATCATACTGTAACCGTTATCGTGTTGCTGCTCGGAGTTCGAATACGATGGATAGTTCGACGGGGAATATAGGGTTCAGATGTGTCACTGACGGGATGACATAGATCTTCTTGAATCAAGAATAGGAACTGAATATCGTATTGTAATTATTTGAATAGTAGTTACCCACGGCTGATTCCTATTAATAGGAATCAGCTTTTTTATTCACTTACTTATACTTGAGTCAATTTTGTTTCTTCGCTTCTTCTCCCTCAGCCCGATATAGGAGAATAAACGGAAGCAAAAATGTGACTAGTATAAAGGTATATAAAAAAAACATTGCAAACTTTTCATATACTAAGACAACAGAAATAAAGAAACCGACCAGTGTTACCAGTGGGGCTATGTATGCATAAACCACATTCTTCCCTCCTTCTGTACTGTTAGCTTTTCCGTTGGGAATAAATTCATTCCTTTCTTCTAACACTAATTAGAAAAGCAAGCGACTACTACGGAAACTATGAGGAGCATGCTACCGTGAAAAGGAAAGAGCAAAGGAATGAGGAGTTACCGAAAGAATCTCAGGACTTAAAAGAGCTGACGGAAAAGCTGAAACAATCGAAGGATTTTAAAGAATATAAGCTCAAAGGAAAAAATAAGTGTGTCCTTTATTATTTTGAAACTCTTGTCGATCCGAAAACGGTCAACAAGCAGATTTTACAATCCATAAAAGGACACTCTTTTCGATCATTAGAGGGGATGGAAGAGGCCCTTCCTGTAGAAGGTACATCGATTACGGACGAGCTATCAACAATAAGGGATAAAGTGATGCTTGGCCATGTAGTAATCGCATTGGAAGATACGGCTAAGGAAGTCTTACTCGTCCCAGCGCCTTCAGAGGAGACAAGGAAAGTAAGCATACCTGAAGTCGAATTCAGCGTCGTAGGACCTAAAGAAGCGTTTGTGGAATCTTTGGACACGAACATCAATCTTGTTCGTAAACGCCTTCCTTTGCCACAATTCACTGTAAAAGAAATGAATATAGGTAAAGTTACTAAAACAAGAGTAGCGGTTCTTTATATTGATGGGATCGCCAATGAGGAAAACGTAAATACGGTCATTCAAAGACTTAATGATATTGAATACGATCAAATCAATGACAGTTCTTATATTAGTCAAATGCTGGCTGACAATTCTCATTCTCCATTTCCTCAAATCTTAGATACAGAAAGACCCGACCGAGTGACGGGTTCTTTGGGTGAGGGAAAGATCGCCATCATGGTGGATGGTGCTCCTCACGCTTTGACTTGCCCGACTACTGTTGTGGAGTTTTTCTCCGCGAGTGATGATTATTTCTCACCTTGGCCGGTCGCTTCGATCTTCAGGATAATTCGCCTGTTTGCGGTATTCTTTTCAGTTCTTAGCAGCCCAATTTATGTAGCCATCTTAACCTATCATCATGAAATGATTCCTGATGACCTGTTACCAACCATCATTTCTTCAAGATCAGATATCCCTTTTCCACCTATACTGGAAGTGATTATCTTAGAATTAGCGATTGAATTGCTCCGGGAAGCAGGAGCCCGTCTGCCGACTAAAGTTGGACAAACGATTGGTATTGTAGGTGGTATCGTCATCGGTACAGCAGCTGTAGATGCGGGGTTAACCAGCAATGTGTTATTAATTATTGTGGCCTTAGCAGCTCTTGCCTCGTTTACAACTCCTATTTATCAAATTAGTAATACAATTCGTCTCATTCGCTTTCCATTTTTATTAGGAGCGCAAATGTGGGGACTTGTAGGTATCTCGATAGTCATGGTGTTCTTTATCGGTCATTTAATTAAACTCACTTCCATTGGACGCCCTTTTTTAGCGCCTATATATCCGCTAAGATTCAGGGACTTAAAGGATGCGTTTATTCGCCTGCCGTTTAACAGACAAACAAAGAGACCTATACAGGCACGTTCGAATGATCCGCTCCGTTTCAATCCAAAAAGAGCGAAGGAAAGGAGAGATATTGATGAATAACTCTTCTCTTCAAATACCTGAACATTTATTAGTGAGCTCGACGATGGTATTTTTCTTAATTCACTCGATGCAAGTAGGTGTCGGAATCCTTGGTTTTGAGAAATATATTGCCTCTGCAGCGGGCTATGATTCTTGGATTTCGATTATCCTGGGTGGAATAGGACTACATATCCTGCTATGGATGATTTATCGGATCCTTCAAACAGTGGATGGAGATATTGTCACTGTGCATACGTTCGTCTATGGAAAATATATTGGCGGGGGGATGAATTTCCTTTTTAGCCTATATTACTTGCTCCTAAGTGTCACGGTTTTGAGAACGTTTATAGAAGTGATCCAGACGTGGATCTTTCCAAAGCTCCCTTTATGGCTTTTCACGTTAGTCTTTGTGTTGCTCGTTTATTATTATGTCGCAGGAGGATTTCGAGTCATTACGGGTGCCAGTATGGCAGGTGTCCTTCTGGGGTTGCCTTTGCTTTTATTTAAGCTTTTTCCTATTCAATATGGAAATGTGGACAACGTTTATCCATCCATCGATCACTCCATTGTAGAGCTGCTAGCCTCAACAAAATTCAGCATCCTCAGTTTTCTTGGGATTGGACTGTTGTTCGTTTATTATCCTTTTATAAAAAATAAACAGGATTCTAAAAAGTGGGCACATTTCGGAGTGTTTTATACAGTTTTGATCTATTTAGCCACAGCTATCGTTTCGTTCATGTATTTTAGCGAAAAACAGCTTGACCAAATTACCTGGGGAACCATTTCTCTTTGGAAAATTATTAACTTTAGTTTTGTAGAAAGGTTCGAATTTATTGGGATCTCCTTATGGGTATTTGTCATTATCCCAAACTTATGTCTCGGTTTGTGGGCAGCGAGCAGAATTCCAAAACGAATGTTTAATATCAAGCAACGTTACGTTCTATGGGGATACAGTGTAATCCTTTATGTGACCGTCTTTTTCTTAGAAGACCGTAGAGCCATTGATCGACTAAATAGTTTCACCGGTGAAGTTGGTTTTTACTTTTTAATGTATATCCCCGTCCTGTTTCTGTTCATGTTGATTATGAAAAAAGTGAGGAATCGTAATGAAACGTAACTATATTTTTCATAGCTTGTTGATTCTATTGCTTTTTCTTACAGGCTGTGTTCCTAACAAAAGTATAGAGGACGTAGCGCTTGTAAATGTTGCTGCTTTTGACCTTGTTGAAGAAGAAAAAATTAAAGGGACGATTCTAATTCCCCAATTTATTCAGGACGAGTCCGGAGGGGTCGAAGAGAAACATATTAGTGCAATTGGAGACAACGTACAGGAAATTCATCGGGACATTGAAAATAAATCATCTATGCCGTTAAGGATGGGGAAAGTGTCGGTGGTTTTATACGGAGACGAGATTGCAAAGAAAGATATTTCTAATTATATCGACTTCCTTCAGCGAAACCCGGACATTGGTAGAGATGTGTACCTGGGGATTGTCGCTGGAAATGCGGAAAACATTATTAAAGGGGAGTACAGTAAGACTCAACCCACAGGGGAATACATTAAAAAACTTATTGAACAGAATACGACGAAATATATACCTACCCAAAATTTACAAAAATTCTTATATGCCTATTATGCGGAAGGCATGGATCCCTCTCTTCCTTATTTCAAAAGAGAAGGAGACGAACTCATGTTAGACGGCTATGTGTTTTTTGATAAGGAAAAAATGGTTCATACGATCCCTTTTTCAGATGCGTTTGTCTTGAAGTTGTTGAGTCAAAATTTTAAAGATGGGCTGCAGCCGATTGAGTATAAGAACCATGAAGTCGTTCTCCAAAACATTGGGTCTAAAGTGAAGTACAGAATAAAAGGAGATAGAAAGAAGCCTGAATTTCAAATCAACCTTAAAGTTAGTGGTATGGTCGGAGAAATTGTTCCTACGAATGAAAAAATGACAACCAGGGAATTAGAAAAAGCTTTCGATGCCTATTTTACTGAGAAGGGTACACAGCTTATCCAGGATTTCCAAGAGAATGGTGTTGACCCCCTGGGACTAGGGGAAATTCTTAAAAACCGCCGAGGAACGTTTGATCCAAAGGAATGGAAACAGATGTATCCAAATGTTCCGGTGAAAGTAAATGTCACGGTTCGGATCCTGGAGAACGGAATTACTGGATAGTTATCATTCTTTGCAATTGGGAAATGATTTTAATGACTAAGACATTTCCATCAAAAAGTAGAAGAGTATCAACCATAAACCTATAGGAATCGCTCAAAGGAGACATGGAATCAACGAAATGGCAGTGTATATCAATCAAACCGCACATCCACCAAAAAAAGAAGCTGGCTTCTTGCCAGCTTCTTAACTTTTTGTATATCATCTTATTCAGTAATACCTACCTGATCGAATCCATCTGCGGTCGCCAGCGCCTCAGCACTGCCTTCACCATAAAGATCCACTGCAGACTGAATCAGCACTTCTCTTGCGTGGTTGAAGTCAGAGTCTGGAGTCAGATAGACGGTTAGTGCACGGTAGTAGATTTGACCAAGCTTCTCTTTCCCAATTTGTTCGCCTGTGATATAAGCGGCATGGTTAATGATCGAAGAGTTAATATGAACGCCGCCGTTATCGAGATCAATCGGAAGATCATAGTACTCGTCCATGTGGGAAGGGTACATGCCGTTTCCATCGCCATAAGGCGCGTAAGTCGATCCTACTGGATATTTGCTAGGATTGCTTAAGCTTCGCAAAGATTCTCTTCCTGAAGCAATAGCTTCTTCAGCCATGATGTCTTCACCGACTTCCCAATCTTCTTCGTCAACAAGAGCACCGAATATGTCAGAGAATGCTTCGTTCAGTGCACCGGACTGGAAGCGGTATTTCAAACCAGCAGAGTTGGTGGTGACTCCATGTGTCATTTCGTGAGCCGCAACATCAAGACCTGCAGATAACGGAATGAAGAATTCCCCGTCTCCATCCCCGTACGTCATTTGACGACCATTCCAGAACGCATTGTTGTAATCTTCTCCGAAGTGGACGCTTGAGATGATTGGCATACCCTCACCATCAATGGAATTACGGTCATGTTCTTCTAAGAAATAGTCATAGACTTCTTCAGAGTTATAGTGAGCATCTACCGCAGGACGGTCATAATCATCGGTGAAAGCAGCATCGTTGGATTGGAAAAGCTCACCTGGAAGCTGGTTGTATGCCCAGCTGTTTTTAAAGTCGTACGTGTAAATCCCGTCTAAATTCTCATGCGTTTGATCGAGCAGGTAGAACTTAGTGCCATCTTTAAAGGACTTGTCATTCTGGTGTGAGATGTGAAGCTCGCGATGGTCACCTAGTACGCCTAATCCAGCTCCAGTGGAAGATTGATAGCCATCTGCATGCATGATCGCATTATACTGATCGATGACTTCCCCTGAATTTGCATCCACGTAGACGAACCAGTTTCCTGGTTGTTCTCCCATAAACGTAACATTGACTTTGTAAGCTAAGTGATTTTCATCATCAAACGGATAAATCACAAGCTCTGAAGAAGGTTCATATGGAAGCTCTTTAGGCGCTTTCACAGAAGCTTTCGCCTTGTTAATACTTTCTTCTTTGGAAAGAGAAGCATCTGTTGAAATCGAAGCGTCTTCGACAGACTCATTAAATTGACCGCTTACAGTTTGAACACGATTGTCACTACTATAATGAACGGTAACGGCATGCCCATCGACAGGAACGCCATTTTTCTTCTGCTGCAGCTTCACATGCGTCATGCCTAGCTGGTCCTTTTTAACCTCAGCAGCGTCTAAGCTTTCTTCAGGAGAATCGATGTTATATTTGGCATTATTATTCTTTAAGAACGCTTTTGCAGAACGCTCGTCAGCCTTATTTTGTTTTTCTGCATGTTTTTCTTGTACAAAGAACGGACGGTTGTCATTTGCTTTATGTACGTTTTTTTGTACAACTTCTGTTGGGGTCTGAGTACTCACAGCTAAAGTACTGGACGGTGCCACACTTCCCATGACTAAAGCAGAAGATAGAACGGCCATTGGAATTACATGTTTTTTCTTCATTACATACCTCCTAGTTGGAATATAACCAATTATAGGAAAAAATGTTGAAAGTATACAGAGTATATAGAACTGTTTGAATTTTCTGATATGGTTAGGGGTAACTAGGACTAAAATCACCAAATCGATAAAATTCTCTATTTTCTCAGTAAATTTTCAGAAAATTATATTGACAGCGTTTTCAATAGCGTATATAGTCTAGTTAAACGATTACGTAAACGATTAAATCAATCGACGTAATCGTTTAAATGAATAGAAAAGGAGGAGATGGAGTGAAAGACAACGTAAAAGCATCTCCACTCGCAAGACCAAGCATCAAAGACGTCGCTGCTTTATCCGGAGTATCGACAGCAACTGTTTCTCATGTGATTAACCAGACCAGGTTTGTTGCAGAAGAGACAACGGCGAAAGTAACCGATGCGATGAAGCAGCTGAATTATAGTCCGAATTCGATTGCCAGAAGCCTACGAAGTCAAAAGTCAAAGACGATTGGATTATTGATTCCCGTAAAACGGGCGGATACGTCGAACTTCTTCTTCATGACCATTGCTCACGGAATTGAACATCAATTGAAAAAGCACGGCTACCACCTCATACTCAGTAATTCCAATGAAGATCTTGACATGGAAAAGAAACAGCTTGAAGTCTTCCATTCCCAGTTGATCGACGGATTGATTATGGCCCCCACCGCAGAAGATCACACTTACCTGAGTGAATACTTACCTGATGATTATCCAACCATTTTTATTGATAGAAAACCTGCCTCTTATAACGGCGACTGCATTCTTGTTGATAATGCTAAAGGAACATACGAAGCGATCCAGCACTTGATCGACAAAGGTCACAAAAAAATTGGTTACATATCTGGACCGCTTGGGCTCACCACAAGTGACGAACGTTACGAAGGTTACCGTAAAGCGTTAAACGACAACGGCATTGATGTCGATGAATCCCTCGTCAAAATAGGTGAAGCAAGTTATCACTTTGGAGAAAGGCTGACAGATGAGCTTTTAGATGAAAGTGATATGACTGCCTTGTTTATCGCTAACAACGTAATGACGATCGGTTCCATGATTACTCTTCAGAATCGAGATGTGAATATACCTGATGAGTTAGCTGTTATTGGTTTTGACGATTATGAATGGACAAAAGTGACAAAGCCCGCCCTTTCAGTCATCAAACAGCCGGCCTTTGAGCTTGGGGAAAAGGCTGCGGAAGTGCTTTTGAATCGGTTGAAGAATCCTAAAGAGCCTTTTCAAGAGTATAGACTTCCTACAACGCTGAAGATCAGAGGATCCTGTTGAGGATGGGAGACTTGCCAAGAAAAGGAGGGAGGAATGGAACATGAAAGAGATGGCTGGGAAACAAAGTCGAACGCTCGTCTTGCCAAAGGAAATGAAAAAGAGCGGACGTTTTAAACAGTTCAAGAACAATTATGAACTGTACCTGATGCTCTTACCCGCTCTCATTTATTTTTTGATTTTCCACTACGTGCCGATGTACGGAGTCCTGATCGCTTTCAAAGATTACATGCCGACAGAAGGAGTGCTCGGCAGCCCGTGGGTCGGGTTCGAACACTTCGTCCGCTTTTTTCAGTCTTACAACTTCTGGAGCTTGATCAGCAATACGTTATCACTTAGTGCCCTGCAGCTGATCTTCGGTTTTCCACTGCCGATCATTGTTGCGTTGCTGCTTAACCAGATGATGCACCAGAAATATAAGAAATTTGTGCAAACTGTCATCTACGCTCCGCACTTCATCTCCGTTGTCGTCTTAGTCGGTATGATGTACGTCTTTTTCTCCAACAATGGCATCATTAACAACTTGCTCATGATGTTTGGTGGAGAGTCTGTCGCCTTTTTCTCACAGCCGGAATGGTTCAAACCGTTATATGTCGGCTCGGGATTGTGGCAGGAAACAGGCTGGGCAGCAATCATTTACTTGGCTGCACTTTCTGGAGTCAGCCCGGAAATGCACGAAGCGGCAATTATGGATGGAGCAAGCAAGTTTCAGCGGATTTTACACATCGATATCCCATCGATCATGCCGACAGCTGTCATATTGCTTGTCTTGTCCGTTGGTAACTTGATGAATATCGGATTTGAAAAAGCCTACTTGATGCAGACTCCATTGAACGTTTCAAGTGCGGAGATTATTCCAACTTATGTGTACAAAGTTGGTTTGCAGCAGGCGCAATACAGCTTCGCTGCCGCCGTTGGACTGTTCAACGCGATTATTAACTTAATTCTCTTGTGGGCGGTTAACCGAGCAGCAAAACGCATGTCTGGTTCGAGCCTATGGTAAAGGAGGGAACAATAAATGGATGTAGCCAGTAATAAGAAAGTCGTCCGAAACTCACGGAAAACGAAGGAAGATATCGTTTTTGATGTATTGAATTATGTCATGCTTACGATCATGCTGCTTGCCGTGTTGTACCCTCTTTACTTCATTATTATCGCTTCGATCAGTAATCCGGACCGAATATACGCGGGCGATGTATGGCTTTTTCCAAAAGACATCACATTTGAAGGGTACAAACGGATTTTCCAGGACAGCATGATCTGGATTGGGTATAAGAACTCGATCATTTACACGGTTGTCGGAACAGCGCTGAACGTAACATTAACGCTGATGGCCGCTTACGCGTTATCGAGAAAAGACTTGAAAGGGCGAACGGTTATCCTGATGGTTCTCGTCTTCACAATGTTTTTCTCTGGTGGATTAATTCCGACGTATTTAGTTGTTAAAAATCTCGGTATGGTCAACACCATGTGGGCGATGATTCTGCCCAAAGCAGTTGCCGTCTGGAACATCATCGTAACAAGAGCGTTTTTCCAATCGACCATTCCGGATGCTCTTTTAGAAGCAGCGAAAATGGATGGGTGCTCCAACACGAAATTCTTCACAAAGATCGTTCTGCCTCTATCGAAGCCGATCATAGCGGTTATGGTACTTTTCTACGCCGTCGGCCATTGGAACTCTTACTTTGATGCCCTGATTTACTTGAATGATGAAAGTCTTTATCCATTGCAACTTGTGCTTCGTAACATTCTGATACAAAACGAAGCGGCAGCCAACATGGTTTCTGATATCGGCTCTTATGCTGCTCAACAGCGAATCTCCGAACTGATCAAATACGGCGTCATTATCGTTGCTACAATTCCACTGCTGATCATCTATCCTTTTGTACAGAAGTACTTCGTCAAAGGAGTCATGATTGGCGGAATCAAGGGATAAGGAATTTGGATTTCATTAAAAGGAGGTGAACGGGCGCTGCTTTCGAACGATTGTACGACTTTTATTCCAACCATTAAAGGATAGGGGGAAATCCTATGAAAAAGAGTTTGTTATACTTATTCATTCTACTTACATTCGGATTGATTTTAGTCGGTTGTCAGGATAAAGAGGCAGATAGTGAGACGAAAGAAAGCGTCGATATGAACGAAGAAGGTCTGCCGATCGTCGATGAAAAAGTCACACTGAACTTTGTATCACCGAAAGCACCGCTCGCCCCGGACTACAACGAGATGGAAATTGTACAGCAGTTAGAGGAAGACACGAATGTCCACATCGAGTGGGATAACATCCCTGGAGAAGGCTATCAGGAGAAGAAAAACCTGATGCTTGCCAGCGGAGATTTGCCTGATGCGTTTTATGACGCGCAATTTACGGATCACGATATTGTAACGTACGGACAAAATGGAACGTTGATTCCACTTGAAGATTTAATTAAAGAACATGCGCCGAACTTGCAAAAAGTATTGGAAAAACGTCCGGGAATTAAGAGCATGATCACCGCTCCAGATGGACATATCTATACTTTGCCGCGCGCTGAGGAAATGGGACTTGTGAGGACACCGAACTTCGCATCCATCAATAAAACGTGGCTTGATAACCTGGGACTTGAAATGCCGACAACCCTTGAAGAGTACCATGATGTGTTAGTCGCTTTCAAAAACGAAGATCCTAACGGAAACGGTAAGCAGGATGAAATTCCGCTAAGCTTCATGTATGAGTTCTGGACTGGAAACTTCAGCAACTTCTTCTCCAACTTCGGTGTACCGGACCAGCCGGATGATCACCGTTACGTGGAAGATGGAAAAGTGAAATACGCACCAGCACAAGAAGGATGGAAAGAAGCGATTTCTTACTTCCACGGCTGGGTTGAGGAAGGCTTGATTGATGAAGAGTCCTTCACCCAGGATTCCAAAGCTTACTTCGCCAAAGGGAAAACCGAAGACGAAACGCTTGGTTCTTACATCTGGTGGGAAACCGAAGAAGTCGTCGGGCCTGAACGCGCCGATGATTATGCGATTCTGCCAGTTTTAGAAAACTTGGACGGCGAGAAATTCATCGGACCTAGTAATCTATCAGAATATGGACGTGCAGCATTTGCGATCACAAAAGCCAACCCGCATCCAGAAGTAACGATGCGCTGGGTTGACCAGTTGTATGAGCCGTATATGTCCGCTCAAGTCAGCTGGGGTCCAATCGGCACCATCTATGAAAAAGATGAAAACGGTATGCTTGTAAACAAAGAATTGCCTGAAGATGTGGCGATGGGAGAGCTTCGTCAGAAAGTTGCACCAGGTGGACCAATCGTAGTACTTGAAGAAGACTTCGGTACAGTGGTTGATATGGAACCGCGTGCTAAACAGCGTTTGAAAGATATCCAGGATTACTATGAGCCATACCTTGGAGAAGAGAAGTATCCACAAATCTTTTTCAGCCCTGAAGAACTTGAGCAAATCAACCAGATCGAAGTCAATATAAAAGAGTTCGTGAAGCAGAAGAAAGCACAATGGCTGTTAAATGGCGGTATTGAAGAAGAATGGGATGAATACAAAGCGACGCTCGAACAGATGGGGCTTCCTAAATTAATGGAAATCTATCAAAATGGCCTTGAGCGTTTCAACGAAAACAAAAAGTAAGCCAACCGAACAAGCCAGGTTATCTGGTAATCTGGCTTGTTCTGATTTATAAGAGAGAGGGGGAGTGCGATGAAAGCTCCTTTGCTAGCCTCCTGGAAGTTTGATGAAGGAAAAGGAAAGCATGTCCGCGAGCAGGTTTCGGGGGAAGAGCATTATATCAACTATGTATTCAATGAAGCAAAGTATAAACCGAACAGTGATCCCGTTTGGAGAAAAGGGTTGGAGGGATCGAGCCTCCTATTTGATGGCTACTCGACTTGGGTCGAGAGCGAAGGCTGGAAAAGTGATTCTTTCCCAGAGCAGGCATTTACAGTAGCTGCCTGGATTGCGGCCCGTTCGTTCGAATCAGGTAATGAGAAGCGACTAACCGCCGTGATCAACCAGCATCATCGTGAAGAGATGCGAGGGTTCATTTTAGGCCATTACCGCCACGGAGAATGCTCGTTCCAAGTAGGAACAGGAGAGAAGTGGCTGGAAGTCTGGTCTGGGGATGAGGTAATTCCTGCTGGGGAGTGGGCGATGGTTGCTGGGACCTTTGATTCTGAGGCATGCAAGCTGAATCTTTTTATCAATGGAACAAAGGTTGCAGAAAAATCTTTAACAGCCGGTTCCCGCCTTGTTCTTTCGGATCAGCCGTTATGGATCGGAAAAAACAATCAGGCATTAATGATTAATGAAGCTGTGGCTCTTCACATGTTCAGTGGACTAATCGATGAAGTTACCGTATATAAGAGAGCCTTATCTGACCAAGAAGTGCTGGATATCTATGAATCCAGGATTGATCAGAATGACGGGAGCTTGCCAGAAGCGAATGTAGCGATGGATCGCAGCCGATTGGCGGACGATCCGCACCGGCCGGGGTATCACTTCTTACCACCAGAGCACTGGATGAATGAACCGCATGCCCCGCTTTATTTTGAAGGTAAGTATCACTTATTTTATCAAGCTAACCCGCGTGGTCCATTTTGGCATAACATCCACTGGGGACATATGGTGAGTGAGGATCTCGTGCACTGGCATGATCTGCCGATGGCTTTGATGCCGGAAAAAGGTGCTGTCGACCCGGATGGAGACTGGTCTGGCTCAGCGGTGGTCGATGATGATGGTATACCGGTGCTGTTCATAACTGCGGGAGATGATTCCGTTTTTCCTCCGACTCGTACGGCAATCGCGCGCAGTACGTTTCCTGAGGACGGGGACCGCGATTTAAAGTGTTGGCAGAAGCATCCGGAAGTTGTGACTGTTCAGGAAGAAGGGTTGAAGGCTAGGACTGGAGGAATTTTTTACGGACAGTTCCGCGATCCTTTTGTATGGAAAGAGGGCAATCGCTGGATTCAAATCATCGGTTCTGGGATTAAAGAAGGGGATCGCTACGTCGGTGGCACTGCCCTGATGTACTCGTCTAACGATTTGGAAAGATGGACCTATGAAGGATCGTTTATGGAGGGCGATTATGCCAAGTATCCGAAAACTGGTCATGTATGGGAATTGCCCGTATTCCTGCCGCTTGGAAGAGATTCGAGTGGAAAAGAAAAGCATGTATTCCTGATCAATCCCTGGTATGACTACCCTCATCCGGACAATATCAAGTACGTATGGTACTGGATCGGAAGCTGGGACGCTGAATCCCTGACGTTTGCCCCTGATCATGAAGAACCGCGTCTTACGGATGTAGGGGAGCATTTCACCGGTCCAAGCGGAATGGTCGATCCGAAAGGCCGATCCCTTGTCTTCAGCATCGCTCAAGGAAAAAGGCTTCCGATGCATGAATATGAAGCAGGATGGGCGCACAACGGGGGAATTCCTGTTGAGCTCGGTCTTCACGAAGACGATTCTTTAATGGTGCGGCCAATTGAAGAAATGGCGCTGCTTCGAAAGGAACAACTTTTCTCACTTGAAGAAACAACAAATGCTGCAACAGTGAATGAGCAGCTGAAAAATGTCCAGGGGGATATGCTTGAGATTAACTTGGAAGTTGAAAGTGATCAAGCTAGTGCAGTCGGGATGGTTTTAAGGCATACGGATGATCATGATGAGGAAACGATTTTGTATTATGATCACAGTGAAAAGCGGTTTGAGATCAACCGGGAAAAATCCAGCTTAGATGAAGAAGTGATTAATGGAATTGAAGGCGGAGAAGTGGAAATAAATAGTAGCACAGTGAAGTTGCATATTTTTCTTGACCGCTCGATGATTGAAGTCTACTTAGATGAACGAATCGGACTGACGAGCCGCGTCTATCCAACTCGGCGGGAAGCCACGGGGCTATCGATATGGGCAAATAAAGCCCTTGAAGATGTTTCAGTCCACAAGCTTCGAATTTGGAGCATGAATTCGGCTTATTCATAAGGAACACAGGGAAACAACAAGGAGATGGTGAACGATGAATATCTTTCAAAACAATTGGTTCCGCGCACTCGATGTAATCGTGAACTTCTTTTTGCTGAATATGGTGTGGCTGGTGTTTTGTACACCGGTCGTAACCATTTTTCCAGCAACGAAAGCGCTTTATTCCGTTGTGAGGAAATGGCAAAGAGACCGCGATTACGTGGTAGTAAAGCCTTTCTGGAAATTCTTTAAAGAAGGCATAAATCAAACCATGAAAATTGGTGCGGTCTGGATAATGGTTGGGGTGCTGCTTGTGCTTGATTATATTCTGATTGATCCATCTGCCTCGTCGTTTCACTTGTTACTATTTATCGTCACGATTATTTTGACGTTCATGTTTGTCATCGTGTCGACTTACTTGTTTCCGGTCATCGCTCATGTCGATACGGATGCTAAAAATACGATACGTAATGCGGTTATGCTGACATTTTCCTATCCAGGTACAACGTTTTTGCTGGCAGGGACGATGGCCATCGCTCTTTATTTATTGATTACTTTTCCGATTTCTATTCTTCTATTAGGAAGTGTAGGTGCCTATTTTATATATTATTTGTGCAATCGAGTCTTTGAGACGATCACCCATGTGGATGATGAGTCAAGGCAAGGGTCTGCATAATAGAAAGAAGGGGTAAGGTGCAACTGAATCAGAGAGGACATACCGAATTATTAAGACAAGCAGATCAGGCAGTGGGGGTAGCTGCCGAAACGGCAAAGCTTGATCCCCATCGATTGCGCTATCATATCATGGCTCAGGCCAATTGGATCAATGACCCGAACGGCTTGATCCAATTTAACGGCGAATACCACGTTTTTTATCAGCATCATCCTTACAGTGCCGAATGGGGCCCAATGCACTGGGGACACATGAAGAGCGAGGATCTCGTTAATTGGCAGCATCTTCCCATTGCACTCGCACCGAATCAAGCGTATGACAAGGATGGCTGTTTCTCCGGCAGTGCAGTGGAGCATGACGGGAAATTATACTTAATCTATACAGGGCATGTCGATGATCACAGTCCAAAAGAAGTCCAGTGTGTAGCGGTCAGTGAAGACGGAGTTCATTTTGAAAAGTTTGAAGGAAATCCGGTGGTCGCTGCCCCTCCAGTTGATGGATCGGAAGACTTTCGCGATCCAAAGGTGTGGAAGCATGAAGACAAATGGTACATGGTTGTTGGCACAGGAAAGGATAGAGTTGGAAAAGCCGTTCTGTATTCTTCAGCTGACCTCTTGGATTGGAAGTATGAGGGTGTGATGGCAGAAAGTAATGGGTCTCAAGGCGTGATGTGGGAATGCCCGGACTTGTTTAAGCTGGGAGCGCACCACGTTTTGATTTGTTCTCCAATGGAAATGGAAGACGCTAAGACCCTGTATATAGTAGGAGACTTATCTTATAAAAGTAAGCGCTTCACCCAAAAGCACTACCAGGAACTTGATTTAGGATTAGATTTCTATGCTCCTCAAACTTTTCAAGACGACAAAGGACGGAGAATCCTGATTGGCTGGATGGATATGTGGGGAGGCGAGATACCTACTCAAAGTTATCAATGGGCCGGAGCCATGACTCTTCCACGCGAATTGAAACTGCTGGATGATGGCAGGATGAGTCAGACACCTGTCGAAGAGCTGAAAAAGCTGCGCAGGAAAAAATATCAGTTTGAGGATCTGTTAGTGAAGGAAGGGGAAGCCTCTTACCTGAGTGATATCAAGGGCGAAACGCTGGAGATAATAGTAACGTTTGATTTAAGTAAGTCTGAATCGACTGCTTTTGGTCTGAAACTTCGTTGCTCTGATGACGGCTCTGAGGAAACCCTTGTTTTTTATGACAAGGTCGAAAAAGAAGTCGTTGTCAACAGAAGCAAAGGTGGTAAGGGACCACAAGCAAGCTGTAAGGCTAAAGTCGTTGCCTCAAATGATGAAATCACACTGCACGTCTTTCTTGATACCTCTTCTGTAGAGGTTTTCAGTGATGGCGGCAGGATCGCTATGAGTAATCGGATTTATCCTGATCCTGACAGCCGGGGAGTGGATGTGTTTGCAGACAACGGTTTTGCGCTTGTTAAGGGGTTAATGGTCTATCCATTAAATTGATAGGATTGAAAGCAGGCTGTCTCTCAGGGAGGCAGCCATTTTTTAGTGATTCTCGATCGATGGAGGAGTGAATAGCGAAATCGGGATGAAATCGACGAAGTCTTTTTTGGAATCGCTCCAATGATTGAGGATATCAACGAATTCTGAAAGGATATCGCTCAAACAGGAGAAGAAATCAATCATCCGGGCAATAAAGAAACTCGGCAATGCGCCGAGCTTCTCATTCTTTTCTTATTTGATAGTTTACATAAATTTCAGCCGCTTCTTCTGCGGTAATACTAAATTTATCTGCCGCTTTTTCCGCAACTAACGGGTCATGGTAATCAGGATCATAATTCTCACCGGAATCAGTGAGTTTGTCGTACTGGTCTTTCATATAGCTGTAAATCTCTGAATCATCCACCTCGTCTAAAGTTTTGTAAGCCGTAACGGTCGGAGTTGGACTGAAGTATTGATCATTTTTCTGAATGATAAAGGAAGTAGCCCGTGAGACCTCAAACGTATCGGAAGAATCAGAGAGTGCGATGGAGTCCACTTCACAGGAGTAATCGATATGATCTTCATCAAAGGTTTTTGTAAAAGCTTTAGAGTCAAATTCTTTTAAGAGTTCGTACTGTTCTCTTTCCGTCAATGATTCAAACTCCCGGTTCAACTTTCCTGTCAGTTTAAATCCATAATGCGTCGTATCTCCTCTCAAGATACTCTCTACATCTTCCACTTCTAATTCCGTGGAGACATACTTGGAAAGGTCGCCTTGTTTCAGTTGATCCGTAACCTCATCCATAAATTCATTCTTCACTTTTTCGCTTTCATTGGTATCATTTCCGTCTGCGGTCGAACAGGCTGTGAGCAAAGTGCAAACGAAACCCACAATAAGGATCCATCTCATCTTAGGATTCCTCCCTTCCCTTATTTTTTATATTTATGGAGAGGGGGATTGATTCGAAGATTTTATTTTTCGCTAAAATTAGTGAAAGTTTTTATTTAAAGGCTACATATCTCAATACATAAGATGAAAAATTATAACATAATATAGCTTCGAATCATTTAAGGGGGAAGGAGTTGTAGGCTTTTATGATCGGGAATCAGAACAAAGTAGCTAACTTATTAAGTATATGCGGTCTTTTCTTTATTGCACTTGGAATACTATCTAGTTTTATATTTTTTGGAGATGAAGAGTTAGCATCCGCTATACCAGGTCTCCAAACAGCAATAGGATTGAGTGCCTTAGCAAGTGGGCTTGTTTCTGGGATTCTTTTTTTTGGTTTTGCAGAAGTTATCAAACTACTTCAAGGCATCTATGACCGCAGCCTTGCAGGGACCACACTGAAAAATGACTCTTCTTTTGTCACTGAAGACGGCTTGAGCGTAATGGAGTTTAACTCAACGGGGATTGACCCAGAGGATGAACATGAAATTAGGATCTATTTTTGTGAGAGGAACCAGACAGTTAACTCGATTACACCTACCAGCCAAACTGGTGTTTATACTGTTGAGGTGGGTGGGGAGAAGAAGATAGTGGAAGCGGGTGGGTTTACCGTGAAAGTATTAAATTAAAAAGCTAGATGAACAGGTACAGTATATTAGGGGCAAATTAACCCATGCCATAACTCTCGTCCAACTTCATAATATTGGTAAACTTCTAATTTAGGAAAAGATTGATTGCTCACTAAGTGTAATTTTGAATAATCATAGAAAAGGAAAAAACATCGCGCAGTTTTTGCGCGATGTTTCCTGTTTTATACCAAAATAAACCACAGGACAGATGTTACAATAATCGCTGTTATCCCTTGTAACAAAGTTCCCATCGTCTGCGCCTTGTACGCTTGCGTAATTGACATACCGCTGAATTCTTTTACAACCCAGAAGTAGCTGTCATTAACGTGGGAGACAACCATTGCGCCTGCCCCGACAGACATGACAACAAGTGACAGTGGCACAGCACCTTCAATACCGACTTGTGGAAGGAGCGGTGCGATTAATGTAGAAGTGATAACGATGGCTGCTGTGGAAGAACCTTGAGCACTTTTCAAAGCGGCCGCTATCACAAATGGAATGAAAATGAACAACGCTCCTACGGCTACATCGTTCCCTGCAATTCCTTTAATCAATTCTGCAACACTGGTTGAACTGATTACAGATCCAAACGCCCCGCCTGAACCTGTAATCAAAAGAATAGGGGCTGCTTCTTTTATACCGATCCCGACCCAGTCCGTCAGCGTTTCTTGATCAAATTTAGGAAGTAATGCGAAAGCAAACAGGACACCGACAAGCAGTGCAACTACTGGAGATCCTAAGAATAAGAAAAAGGAAAAAAGAGCTCCTGACCAACCGGCAAATGTGATGACTGAACTGAATCCGATAAGCAGAATCGGTACTAGAATCGGTGCGAATGATTTAGCAGCTGAAGGCATATCTCCGAAGCTGCTTACGACTTCATCATAATCATAAACAGAGGTGTCTTCATCATTTTCAATGTGAATCTTCGTTCCTGCTTTCATGGCCCAAATATACCCGACGATAATGGCGGGAATAGCTACATTGACGCCGAACAAAATGACTGTCCCCAGATAATTTTCAGCTCCGATATTTCCTGCAGCTGCTATGGGTCCCGGTGTAGGAGGAACAAGGGTGTGTGTAGCAAATAGACCGGTAGACAAGGCAATCGCCATTGATGCAATGGTAACTTTCGCTTTATTCGCAAGCGCTTTCTTAAGCGATGATAAAATAACGTATCCAGAGTCACAAAAGACAGGGATACTGACAATACTTCCGATTGCACTCATAGCAAGCTGAGGTCGTTTTTCGCCTACAATTCGAAGGACAACTTCAGCCATACGAAGAGCAGCCCCTGATTTTTCCAGAATGACACCAATGATGGTACCAAAGACAATAACGAGTCCGATTCCACCCATTAACCCACCAAATCCGCTATTCACGGCTTCGACAACGTCTGCTAGAGGCATACCTGAGAGGATACCTATGGCGAATGCAGCGAGTAACAACGATAAAAAAGGGTGGAGATTGAACTTAGCTGTAGCCAAAATGACAAATAAAACACCTAAAACAATAACTAAGATAAGACCGAGTCCATCCATACTTTCACTCCTTTATCTAATGTATCTTTCTTAAGGTGAACCGAGCAATTTGCTGAGAGGCATGATATAAAAATTCCTCTGCATGATCCATACAATCCTTCAGTGATCTAGGTCCAGGTACAATCGAAAAACAGCTTGTGAAGAGTTCATTTAACTTTTCCACATCACCATCTAAGCTGCCAGATAAAAGAACGACGGGTTTTTTGTGCTTACGGGCAAGTTCAGCTACATAACCAGGAGCTTTTCCGAATAACGTTTGCTCATCACTCTGACCTTCCCCTGTAATAATCAGATCGGCTTGCTTGATTTCATCTTCTAGCTGTATCGCTTCTGCCACAAGCTTAGCTCCAGATTCTAACTTTGCTCCAATGGAAAGAAAAGCGAAACCGAGCCCGCCCGCGGCGCCGGCACCTGGGGTTGTCCTTAACTGTTTTCCACATTCCTCTTCCAGTAGAAGACCATACCTTTCGAGAGCTTGATCGTACGTTAAGACCTGTTCTTCTGTAGCACCTTTTTGCGGTCCATAAATATGGCTTGCCCCCCTGGGACCTGTTAAAGGATTATCAACATCAGAAGCAATGCGGATTGTGGATTCTAACAGGCGAGAATCGATGGAAGAGAAATCAACACGTTCAATGTCTAAGACATCCTTTCCAAATATACCAACTTCTTCTCCAACTTTAGTAAATGCCTTCATACCCAACGCCTGGAGCATGCCCATCCCGCCATCATTGGTCGAACTCCCTCCAATGGCCACAATAAAATCGCGGTGACCTTTGTCGAGCGCATGTTGGATAGCCTGACCAATACCAAAAGTTGTTGTATGATCAGGATTTCTTTTTTCTTCAGAAATAAGAGGTAATCCTGCGATATTGGCCCCTTCGATAACGACCAGCTTCTGGTTCAGTTGTAGATACCAACTTTCTCGCTCTTCCCCAAGGGGCCCGATACATGGAAAATGAATCTTTTGGTGATTTGTACCTTTTGCCAACGTCTCTAGCGTACCTTCACCACCATCGGCCATTGGCTTTAATACTGTTTCCACGTTTCCTTCAGCATTTAGAAAGGCACGTCTCATAATTTCTGATACTTCTATTGATGATAGACTTCCTTTAAATGAATCGGGTGATAAAACGATTTTCATATTTAGGTACCTCCCAACATTAGCTTAGTTCTATTGAAACGAATATTCTTCTTCAAAACAATTGATGAAAGATACAAAAATTCTGAATAATGTAAGCGGATACTTGTGCAATTGCACAAATTAAGTGTTTAAAAGAATGCTCTGTAATAGGATGGCGTCTTTAAACTTCCTGGGATCTAAATCTATTTTTTTATGGATTTGATCCAGCCGGTAAATGAGTGTATTTCTGTGAATATGCAAGGCCTCTGCCGTTCTGGACATTTTTAAGTCGTTATCAAAATATGAGGTAAGAGTTTCGATATAGGCTTGTTCTAGTTGAGTGAATCGCTGTCGATAGACCTTTGTTACTTCGTCATAAGTTAATGAATCTTTAAAGTTCAATAGTCTCTCCATTTCAAGCTCTTTACTGTAAACGATTTTTCCATATTCGCCCGATAGTTCAATAGCTTCTTTTGCCTGATAGTAGGAGCTCCTGACCCCCGCTACGGAATATCCAGGTTCCCCAATCCCAATTTTTACTCCATCTATTGCTGATAATTTAATAGGAAAATCATCGTATGGAAAAGGAACAATGACCCTGTTTTCTTGGAAAGGAAGCACAAAAAGAGGATTATACGGATGGAGATTTTTCCGAAGATTTTCAGCAAGCTCAAAAGGGTTGTCAGATTGAAAGATGCCTACTTGCCATATTTGGTGTACATCTACCCGTAATGTGAATTTAGCTTCACTTTCTAAATCCTCATGGTCCATTTCTCCATCTTGAAGAAGTCGCTGCAGCCAGTGACTCCATTGTCTTTCCTGATAAAACGCTTGCCTCTGTATGAAGATTTGTTCCAGTGCAATCTCAACAGATCCCTGGGTCATCCCTGCCGCTTGCACGACGTGCTCAGGATCTCCTGTTAATCCAACAACTCCTGCTAGCTTTCCTCTATGAAAGATGGGCAGGTTAGCTCCAGGTTTAACATTCGAATAACAATCAATATTTTCTTTCGTAATAAACTGGGATTCCGTCGTTTCAATAACTGTCTGTGCACCACCATGTAATTGGTCGATCCGGTTAGGATCTGTACTTGCTACAATTTTACCTTTTGCATTCATGAGATTTATTGTGACGTCGATGTATTTAGATAGTCTGCGTATGATTTCTTTTCCTAGTTGATCAGTTAATTCCATAGGTGACGCTCCTTTGAGAATCGGTTTTTTAAATCATAACAAAAAAGAGAGAGTGTGGATTTTATAAAAATTAAATAAAAAAGAACAAGCCTCCTAATCGGAAAACTTGTCCTTCTTATTACTTTCAAACATTTATGCTCTCAATCAGACCATTTTATATCCATACACTAGTTTCTATTTTTTAAGGGATCATAACGTCTTAATGGAGAAGTGAATTCACTACCAAAGTCTTCATTGTTTACAATATCAGGATTTAAAATTTGGTCACCTTGAGGTTTATCACCGTCTTCAGCCCATTTGACTAGTGCAGTGAATGCGTCAGTCTCTTCAGCAGGTGTAAATTCACAGTGTCCGACCGCTCTTACAGCCCGACTGACTAGCATATCTGACTTTCCGTTTTCCGCAACTCTTTGAGCGTAAAGCTGCTCCATTGAGAATGGCACAAATAAGTCTCCAATCGTATGCAGTGTCATGACTGGGACATTAATTTCCCCAGAGAGATGAGGAATTTTAGCCAGCCCATTTTCATTCCTTGCCTGAGGGTCTGCTGTAATTTCAGGAATCAGACGAGCGAGCTCTCGTTCTTCTTCTGACAGCTCTGGAAGAGAATCCAATTGGTAGATAGAGTCCGTATTATCAATTAGATTTCCCTGGGTTCCATACGAGGGATCCTCGCGATAGAGGGTGAAAAGGAAATCTTTCCAACTAGCAAATGCTGCACCAAAAAGCGGCCGTTCTCCTCCGGATAAATACATAGTAAGGTCACGAAGTTTTTTTCCTTCACTTGTTAACCATCCAGTGTTCAATCCAAGTGTTTCTTTTATTTGCGGAACGATCGTTGTTTGGTAATCAGCAGGAGCTGGGAACTGGGTGGAAACTCCAGCGAGTGCTTGCGCAGCAAGGTTATAATCTGTAAAAAAGTCAAACAACTCATTATCACCCATGACCCCGCACATAGGCATCGCCCCATCATAGGTATTCTTATATTGTTCAGCCAGTACTCCGGTAATATGACCTCCCATGGAATGCCCTACAATATAGGTGTTTTCTGCCTTACCCACTTTTCCATTGAAAAATTCACCAAGTGCGTGAGTGTCTTTCACTCCTTGTTTGACCTCGTAACCATTCTTACTATAACTTGAGGCAGCCCAGGCATACCCTTTTTCAAGAATGTATTTTCGTAGGTTAGCAGGGTTATCTACGGTTAGTTCTTTAATTTCCTCATTACGGTATCCATGAGAATAGAGAACTAAATCACCGTTCCAGTTTTCTGGAACTTCTATTCTATAGCCTGCTCCATTATGTACGCCCCACAATCGTTCAGTTTCCATACCATCAAGAGCTTTAAACGGAAGCTTCGCCTCATTTACAAAGTAGTCGTTTTTCTTGTCTGCAGCTATTGTTCCGATACCCATCATAACTATTAGAAGACAGACCACAACACTAACAAAAATTCGTTGACGCACCTCAACATCCCCCTTTGATTAGTAAGAAACGAACATGAAATGACAGAATTTTCTTTCTTATTCACAAACATACACTATAAATGAAAAATATTCCAAACATTAATCTCATAAAATAGGTGAATTCATGGTTTTAGGAAAATAATTTCTTTATATGTATGTTCTTATCGTCAGAAGTAAGTGGGTGAGAATACTAACAAAGGCATTGACAGAAAATTTTAAAAGTTATAACATAAGTTTTAGAAAGCAACCCTTTAGAAAGGCATCCCCTTTTAAAATCCGGTTGCACAACGACACTAAGTAAAATTCAATATCTTAACTGTAAAGCTGTCCCGTTTCTGAGCGCCAGAAACTCCTAACGCAGCTTAAAGCCAGTTTTCCCATTAAGGGGAAGACTGGCTTTTTTGATTTTTATGGGCCCATAAAGAAATGTAACCAATACTTTATTATGGAGGAGAATCATTATGAGTACAGTTGAAATGAAGAAAGAAAAGTTATCATCAATCAAAGGAAAAGGGTATAAGATTCAGCCACATCCTGAGCACGCCAGACTTTACCATATTGAAATAGAGGAACGTGTCATTGATCAATTTCTTGAAGAAGTGAAAGAAATCAGTGATGAACAATTGGAATATATCCCGTACCAACGTTTAATGACCTCCGATACTTTACTAAGATTGTTGGATGATAAGTTCGGTGAAACGCTGCGTCATATTCTTCATGATCGAAACTCTGGAGGTTTTACGGTCGGTTTAAGACAGCGGACGACAGATGACCAGGATTACGTCAAGTTTTCAACGGCGCTGACTCATATCGCTGGAATTCCGAATTTTGATGCGATGTCCAAAAAATATTATGCGCGTTTTTCAGTTAAGCATACGGACGACAGTGACTCTTATCTGCGTCAGGCATATAGAAGGTTTACGCTTCATACGGACGGGACCTATGTGGATGAACCGACCGATTGGCTTTTAATGATGAAAATGGAAGAAAGCAATGCGATAGGAGGAAGTTCTAGACTCCTGCACCTTGATGAGTGGGAAGAATTTGATCAATTCTATCAGCACCCTATGGCTTCTTACCCTTTTACTTACAAGGCTCCAGCGAGCAAGAATGTATCAGAAGACGTTCAGCGCAAAACGTTTTATGAATGGAATAACCAGCCATGTATTTGCTTTATTGATCAATTTGTTTATCCTGAGACCATTGCGCAAGCTCAGTACTTGAAGGATTTATCTCACTCAATGGAAAACTCTTCAGGCTTGATTGAACTAGAGCTTCCTGTAGGAGACCTTGTCATGTTAAATAATCGTTTCTGGTTACATGGAAGAGCTGGGTTTGAAAAAAATACAGAGCTTCATAGAGAATTACTTCGTCAAAGAGGACATTTCGTTCAGTAGCAGGAGGTTAATGGAATGTATGATTATGTGATTATCGGAGGCGGCATCGTAGGGCTGTCTACCGCGTATGCTCTTATTCAAAAGAATCCAGGAGCTAAAGTGGTAGTGGTTGAAAAAGAACAGGAGCTTTCCGCGCACCAGACAGGGCGAAATAGTGGAGTCATTCATTCAGGTGTGTACTATAAACCGGGTAGTCTGAAAGCGCGAATGGCTATACAGGGACGAGATTCCATGGTGGAGTTTTGTAGGACACACGATGTCCCTCATGAAGTTTGCGGAAAAGTTCTTGTGGCAACAGAACCGGAAGAACTGCCCCGTATGGAAGCTCTTTATGAACGGGTTCAACAGAATAGGCTAAACGTACAAAAAATTACTAGAGAAGAACTGAAGGAAATTGAACCGCATGCGGCTGGGCTTGCAGGTCTAAAGGTTCCTCAAACAGGGATCGTGAACTACAAAGCGGTCAGTGAGAAACTTGCCGAGCTGCTTAGAGAGGCGGGAGTTGAAATCTCCTTGGGTTCTCCTGTGGTAGATATCAATGAATACAACGACGAAGTGGTCGTCGATAAAGGTGGGCAGACATTGCATTCACGTTACTTAATCAATTGTGCAGGTCTTCATAGTGATCGCCTTGTACGTATGACTGGAATTCATACCGAGTTACAAATCGTACCCTTTCGAGGAGAGTATTTTGAGTTGAAAGAAGAAAAGAAACATCTAGTTAAAGGACTGATTTACCCGATTCCTAATACTGCGTTTCCTTTCTTAGGCGTTCATTTGACGAAGATGATGGATGGAGGGGTGCATGCAGGACCAAACGCTGTATTAAGTCTAAAGCGGGAAGGATATAGGAAAACAGATATCCACCTTAAAGATTTGGCAGAGGTTCTCGCTTTTCAAGGTTTTTGGAAAATGGCCGGTGCCAACATGAAAGAGGGAATGAAGGAAATGGTTCGCTCGTTTCATAAACAAAGCTTTGTGAAGAGTCTGCAGAGGCTTGTACCTGAAATTGAAGCCGATGATATCATTCCAACAGAGGCCGGGGTGAGGGCTCAGGCCATGCTGAAAGACGGACGTCTGGTCGATGACTTTCATTTGATCCGCGGGAAGCGTTCGATTCACGTATGTAATGCGCCTTCTCCTGCGGCAACAGCCTCGCTTGAAATCGGAAAAGAAATAGCTCAACAAATTCCTGATCCACTTGTGGCTGGAATTAAAGTAGGATAGAACAAAGGACCAGATTTATTTCTGGTCCTTTTTACATAAATCTATTATTGATAGAGCTGGTATTGTTTGTATGAATCTTTCAAAGCGGCTTCTAACGCATTACCTGCTTTTCCTAAATAGCCCTCTTTGAGCCTTGCGATTGGTTCCTCCGTACCATCTTTTAAGCTATAGCCTTTGAGTAAGGACTTAACAAATTTCCTTCCGTGCTCTGTCGCTAGTGTACAAGAGGCATCGACAATGACGCCGTATTTTTTATCGACTTCTAAAGTGAGAGTAAGAGATTCGGAGATATGGTTGGCTGCCATTCCTGATGGTAGCTTTGAGTGTCCTGCAACAAAAACTGTTTTCATCGTTCTTTCCTCCTGAATGATTTGATTTAGAATAGAAAATCCTATTTCAATAGTTACTTAAAAGATTAATAGTGGTTATTTTTCTGCTTTCTTTGCTTACATAATGAACGCTGCAATGGAATGATAGCATCACTCATTGCAATGTGAGCCTCAGGATCAAGCTGATACAGGATGAACATACCTTATCACTTTCTGGTGATAATTCGAAGGAAAAATCCTTTGCAATCGCTTCCAATAGTGTAACATAGGACCTTTTTAAAGTGATACACTTAAAGTTAATATAGCAGGTAGGGAGATCGAACCTGATACTCTATTAGACTTCACTTCTCCCATGTAGAATGTGAGCTTCATGAAGAAATTATGTCTAGGCAAAAAAATAAATAATAGAAAGGAAGGAAATGACATGGATCTACATTTACAAGATAAATCCGTGATCGTACTCGCTTCAAGTAAAGGACTTGGAAAAGCGATCAGTACAGAATTCGCTAAAGAAGGAGCCAAGGTGCTGATTTCAAGCAGAAGTGAAGAAGAATTGGAAAAAGCAAAGGCTGAAATCCAGGAAGTGAGTGGAAACAAATACGTTGAGTATCAAGTTTGTGATGTAACGAAAATAGATGATCTTGTTCAATTAGTTCAGAAAGCGATCGAACTCCATGGAACCGTTGATGTTCTAATCAACAATGCAGGAGGACCGAAAGCGGGAGGGTTTGATGACTTTTCTGATGAAGACTGGCAGAATGCGTTCGAACTAAATCTATTAAGTTTTACAAGAGCAATTCGTGAAGTGCTGCCGTCAATGAGGGCTAAACAGAGTGGCAGAATTGTAAATATCGCTTCTTCTTCTATTAAGCAAACGTTAGATAATTTAATTTTGTCGAACACGTTCCGTTCAGGGATCGTGGGACTTTCGAAGAGTCTATCCCAGGAGCTTGCGGAAGATAATATATTAATCAACACTGTTGGACCTGGTCGTATTGCTACGGACCGTGTCGCAAGTCTAGATGAGAAGCGGGCGGCTCAGTTAGGTCTGTCGCCAGTTGAGTTGAGGGAGAAAACAGAGCAGTCAATTCCGTTGGGAAGGTACGGTGAACCTGAAGAGTTCGCCAAAGCGGTTGTTTTTCTAGCGTCTGGTGCGAATACGTACATGACTGGCCAAGCGCTTGTTGTCGATGGTGGCCTGGTGAAGGCGCTATAATTTTTGAGTGCGTTTATCGGCGAACTTTTGGTTGATATCGGCGAACGCTGATATATATCGTCCAATGCTGATTTATATCAGCGAAAAATCAAATATATCGGCGAACACCGAAAATTACGATACTCCAATAACTAAAACCCGGCCAAGACCGGGTTTTTTCTCATTTATAAATCCTTGGTACGCGTTTTCCAATCAGACAGGCCACTTCATAGTGAATTGTATTCATATGCTCAGCCACTTCTTGCATTGAAATCGCGCCTTCATTCCTGTCCCCAAATAATGTAACCTCTTTTACTTCTTCTATGTGAGTCACATCAATCATTGTTTGATCCATACAAACCTTCCCAACGATAGGAGCGCGCTGTCCATCAATCGTGACCTCGCCTTGATTGGATAAAGAGCGTGACCACCCATCTGCATACCCGACAGGTAAAGTCGCAATCTTAGAGGGTGTCTCAGGCTCGAATGATTTTCCATAACTGATTGGTTCACCAGGACGGACCGTCTTTATCATGACTGGTGCTGTCTTCAAACTCATGACTTGTTTTAAATTAATGATCTCTTCCATATGTTCATTTGGATATAATCCGTAAAGGCTGACACCGACCCTCACCATGTCTAAATGCATGCTAGGATAAGCAATCGTAGCTGCACTGTTACAGCAGTGCTTTACAGGCATATGTCCATAAGAAGATTCAACCGTTTCAACCACATGTAAGAAGTGCTCAAATTGCTGTTCAGTATAAGTTGGATCTTCCCCATCCGCATCTGAAAAGTGAGTGAAAATCCCTTCCCATTTTATAAATGGAGATGTGTTTTGATGTAAGAGGTGCAGGACATCTTCCACTTGTTTCAGTCCGATTCGGTGCATCCCGCTGTCTACTTTGATATGTAATTGGGCTTGTTTTTGCAATGTTTCTGCTGTTTCAATCACGTTCTTGACTACATCCTCAGTAAAAACGGTGAGAGTGATATCACGTTCAATCGCTGCTTGAACGGCTTCTGGAGGTGTATAGCCAAAAACAAGGATGGGGGCTTTGATTCCTGCATTGCGTAGCTCAATGGCTTCCTCTACAATCGCCACTCCTAAACGACTGGCCCCTGCATTTAAAGCTGCTTGAGCCATTGGAATCAGTCCGTGACCATAGGCATCTGCTTTCACAACAGACATTAATTCGCATTCTTCAGATAGATGGTCGAGAAATGACAGGATGTTGTGTTGAAAGTTTTCTATAGAAATTTCAGCTCGTGTAGGACGATAATGTTCCATCGCAAATCCCTCCTAGGTGTTTAGCGAATGTAAGTATGGAATAGAGCGCTTTCAAAACAGTATAGCGTGTCTGTAAAAGGAATCGTTTAGAGGAAACTTAAAAATTGGACGCCGTCATTTGTTTAAAAACACATATCCCTTTCATGTTTAAGAATTAAATAGGATAAAAGGTAGATTGGATGCATTTCGATTTTTGATAAAATATACAGGGTCGTTCTGCTTTTTGTTAAAAATAACAAAAAGGGTACGAGGAATTTGTATTTTTAACTGAAACAAAAGAAAGCGCATTCATGGTACACTGTTGAAGCGCCTCCAAAATGAAAGCGCTATATTTAAGCTTCATCTCCCATAGAAGAACATAAATAAGGAGGAAGACTATGAAAAAGATCATAAAGATAGCAAGTGCGTTCGTTGGAATTATTGTAGGAGCAGGGTTTGCATCTGGTCAGGAAATTCTTCAGTATTTTACGAGCTTTGGTTACATAGGTACGATAGGAACAATCATAGCAACAGCTTTATTTGCCTATATGGGGATGATGCTTACTAAGCTAGGCACGAGAATGAAAGCGAAATCTCACAAGGAAGCGGTTTATAGAGTAAGCGGACGATATCTTGGAATCATTGTCGATTATGTCATCATATTTACACTCTTTGGAGTCGGGGTGGTCATGATCGCTGGGGCAGGTTCGATTCCAAGTCAGCAGTTTGGTTTACCGCCTGTGTTTGGGATTATCTTAATGAGTGTCATTGTCATGGCCACAATTATGATGAATGTAGGGAAAGTGGTCAACGTTATTGGAAGTATCACACCCTTTTTAATAGTCATGGTGGTGATGGTTTCTATTTACAGTCTGACAACTATGGACTTATCTTTTTCGAGTCTGCAATCTACAGCTGTTGAGCAGCCAAAAGCATTATCTAATTGGTTTGTTTCCGCACTTAACTATGTTTCTTTTAACGTAGCTGTTGGGGCCTCAATGTCTCTTTTGATGGGTGGAAATGAAGAGGATGAGCGGACGTCCGCGATTGGCGGTCTGCTTGGTGGATTGACTTTAGGACTTCTCATAGTTTTAAGTCACCTCGCCATTTTCTCTAAAGTAGATGTAGTCGCAAGCTTTGATATGCCGATGCTTAAACTTGTAGATGATATCTCTCCAGCACTTGGAATCTTCTACTCTATCATTCTATTTGGAATGGTATTCAATACAGCGGTAAGCATGTTCTTTTCCTTTGCTGCCCGTTTTACAAAAGTAGGGACGAGCAGTCACAAAAAATTTGTGCTGATCACTGGAATCATCGCCTTTGGCCTTAGTTTTGTAGGATTTACTGAACTAGTGGCGATCTTCTATCCGTTGATTGGATTCCTGGGATTGTTTTTAATTGTAGCGTTAATTAGTGCTCCATTTAGATTAAAAGCAGAGCAAAAAAAGCATGAAAGATTATCCGCATAAATAGTTGATAAACCCGGCTTCTGCCGGGTTTTTTTATATATAATAAGACCAATATGTTATGATATTTGGAAGATAACGTTTACATAAAAGGAGCTCTCACCATGTCAAAAGGCTTCCGTGTATCCTTACAAACTAAAATACTAGGCTTAGTTTTCATTATTATCGTCTCTGTCACGATCTTACTTGCTGGAATTTTCGCTTATTGGGAAAAGGAAGAAACGGAAGAAAAGATGGGACAGCTTGCGTTGCAAGCGGCGACGACCGTTTCCTTTATGCCTACGATCAAAGAAGCGTTTGAGCGAGAGAATCCTTCTAAGATCATTCAGCCAATCGCGATTCATATTCAAGAGGAGGTAGGAGCGGAGTTCGTTGTCGTGGGCAATAAAGACAGCATCCGCTATGCTCATCCTGATTCATGGAAGATCGGGAAGCGCATGGTTGGGGGGGATAATGAAAAGGCTCTTAAGGACGGGGAGTATTACATATCAAAAGCCAAAGGGTCTCTTGGTCCTTCATTAAGAGGGAAGGCACCTATATTTAATGATGACGGAGAAATCATCGGAATCGTATCTGTCGGCTTCTTAATTGAGGATATTAATTCTGCGTTTGTTTCTAAGCTGGCGGATATAGCAGGAGTTGCTGTAGCTGTCTTGATGCTCGGAGCGTTCGGGAGCTTTATGTTAGCAAGGAGCATTCGAAAGGATACGTTAGGTTTAGAACCTTTTGAAATTTCCTCATTATATCGAGACCGCGAAGCAATTCTTTCCTCAATCAAAGAGGGAATCATTTCGATTGATCAAAACGGGCTTGTAACGATGATGAATCACTCCGCCATGACAATGCTTGATATTAATTTTGACACCAAAGGAAAGTCGGTAGAAGAGGTATTTCCGAACACACATATGCCTCGTGTGCTGGAATCGGGACTCCCTGAAAGTGATCAGGAGATGACGCTTAATAATCGGGTGGTCATCGTTAATCGAAAACCGATCTACGAAGATGGAGAAGTCGTCGGAGTTGTCGCTAGTTTCAGAGATAAAACGGAAGTCCGTGAAATGGTGAATGCCTTGTCTGAGGTGAAAAGGTATTCCGAAGACCTTAGGGCCCAAACGCATGAATATACGAATAAAATGTATGTGATATTAGGTTTGCTTCAGCTCGGAAACTATGACGAAGCGACACAAATGATTCAGAGTGAATTTGAAACTTCGCAGGACCAGAACAGGATCTTATTCGACCAGGTTAAAGATGATACGATACAAGCTATTTTGTTAGGAAAAATTAGCAAAGCATCTGAACAAAAAATCAATTTTACCATTGATGAAGAATCTTTTCTGGACGTTATTCCTGCTCATATCAACCGTTCCAAATTGGTTACGATTCTCGGGAATATTATAGATAATGCGTTTGAAGCGGTTGCGGATGAAAATGAGAAGACTGTGACATTCTTTGCGACCGACGTTGGTAAAGAAATTGTTTTTGAAGTATCGGATACAGGACCAGGGATTCGGGAAAGCATGATCCCGTACTTGTTTATGAGAGGATTTTCCACGAAAGAAGGAGAGCATCGCGGCTTTGGACTTTCCAACGTAGAGGATATTGTAAGCGATCTGGGCGGCTCATTAGAAGTCGGAGAATCAGAAAGCGGAGGAACGGTTTTTTCAATTTTTATTCCTAAGGAGAAAGGAGGATCCTCATGATCCGTGTCGTCATTGCTGAAGATGATTTTCGTGTGGCCGAGCTACATGAGAAGTTTTTAGCGACTGTTGATGAAGTACAAGTGGCCGGCAAAGCCTTGAATGCGAAAGAGACTTTAGCCCTTCTTAAGGAACAAAACCCTGATTTATTGCTGTTGGACGTGTACATGCCTGACTCTCTGGGAACGGATTTGCTTCACGAAATAAGAGAGCATCATTCAAGTGTAGATATTATTATGATCACTGCCGCCAATGATAAAGCGATGATTGAAAAAGCATTAAACTACGGTGTGATCGACTACATCATCAAGCCGATTACCATTGAGCGTTTCCATAAGACGATCGAAGAATACAGGCAAAAACGGCAGATGATGAGCTCTACAGAAACCTTCAATCAAGCGATGGTGGATCAGTTGATCGGACGAAAGAAAACTACTAAAAACAAAGAAGAGCCTGTCCCGAAAGGTATCGATCCCTTAACGCTCGATAAAGTGAGAACCATGCTGGCTGAAACGCCAGAGGGAATGACGGCTGAGCAGACGAGTGAAAAAATGGGGGCTTCTAAGACAACGGCAAGAAGATATTTAGAGTATTTGATTTCTATTGATGAAGGAAAAGCAAAGATGCGTTACGGGAAAGTGGGCCGGCCTGAGCGGAAATATTTTTTGGAGTAGACCGACAGATGGATGTCGGTCTTTTTATTCACACTGGTCTAGTAGGGAGCTTTTAAAACGGGGATCAACAGACGAGATGTGCGAAATTCAATAAAATAATCCCAATCTGTATTTGATGCCAATCACGGAACAATCTCAAAAATACTGCCTTGGTTAAGATCAGTCACTCTCATAGATCCATAAGCCCCCAAATACAATCTGGATTGGTCAAGATTCGTTCCCAAACTAACGTAATAAGCAGGTTGAGTCCCAAAATTATGATCGGTTTCAATAACACTAAAATCATTTAGTTTACACTCTGGTCTTACTCTGGTGTAAGCTAGCGCCCCTCTATTCGGAATTTGAGAGTCTTGCTTTCGGAGAAGGTCCGTAAATACGACACTTCCAGTTAGAGCAGGGATTCCATTTCCCATGTATGGTTGTACACCTGTAAGCGCAGTGCCTTTGAACTTATCAGGCCGGGAATCTTGATGGAAATAACTAATTAAAGGTTGAATTCTCTTTACTGAAGTTTCGACTGCCTCATTGTAAAAAGCCATAGTTTTCTGATCCAATTTTGGATTTTCAGCACAGCCCCTTATGATCGAAGTAGGAAAAGAACCTTCCCATCCCCTCCAGCCAAAATTAATAACTCCTTCTTCCTCAGACGCGGGTTGCGTTAAAGAACCTTCAGCAAGCTGAGTAACAGGGATCGGTTTATAATAGACGAATGAAAATATCGACTCAACCAGATCCTGCCCGACATTTCCTACATATTTAATATACTGATTGTAATTTCTTTGAAATGAAATCCCGGGGATATTGCGAACCCCTTTGGCAATAACCGTGATTGTTTCCTGAATAGGTACGGGTAGTTCATTGAAGCGTGAGACTACGGGGGGATTATTCATAGATGTAGGTTTAGCTACATCTATTTCAATTATTTTACCCGCGATTTCCATCTCGTCCTGACTTAAATTAAAGGGATCATAGCCTGACCCGCCATCTCCAGTTGTTAAAACAAGTTTTCCTGTTTCAGGTGAAAAGTTTAAGCTGTTCACACCATTATGATTAGAAAAAGGTCTTCTTAAATTAAGTAGTGTCCGTCTTTTTTGAGGTTGACCATTTGATGTGAGAATCCATTCTTCCACTGTGTCAATATGATCATATTGAGTATCTCTATTTGTCCACCTTAGATTGAAAGTATTGGGCTCACACGGGTCAGGATTAAAAGATTTAGGAAGAGCTCCTGGACCTTGTGTTCCTGCTGCTGAATAGTGAAGATAAAACAAACCGTTGTAAAAAAATGCGGGATGAAACGCTAACCCCAGCAATGCACGCTCATCATACCCGCCACCAGAACCTCCTAGTTTTATGATTCGCTGGCGAATATCTAAAAAAGTCCTAATATCTCCGTCTCCTATGTAAAAGATTTCTCCTACCTGGGTTGCAATAAATAATCTTTCCACTGTGTCCCCTGGAAGTATAGCCGTTTTCAAAACAGTTGGTAAATTTATCTTAGTAACAATAGGGCGCAATCTAACCTTTACTTTTCTCAACTGTTTTTTCACTCCTCCTAATTATTTTCTTTTATAAGAATATGGTTAGAATTGTTTTGTTAGTACCAATTAGGACTAGAGGATCTTAAGGCATTCGTTACAGAAGCATTATTAGGATAATGACTAGAAAAGAGTCAAGTTGTCTTAAGTAATTCCAAGCATAAACTTCTTTCCCACTGCATTTACCTATAGGGGGGTGTCAGATATGGTCATTTTTCAAAAAGTATCATCTATTGTTTGGAGAGATGAGTTAATCCCAACTATAGAGAATTATTCTAAGACAATGCGGCTAGTAGTTGGTGCCTTATTAGGTTCGATAGCCGTTATTTTTCAATCGGCGGGGGTTTTCACTGGCGTTGGTTATTTACTGAGCATGATGAGCACTGGTCCTCTTGTACTCGCCTGCTTAATGGCACTTAGAATAGGTGTGATGACTTATTTAGTTACCATATTTCTATTAGCCATTCTTCAGCCAAGTGAGCTATTGGTGTTCCTATTTACTACAGGGATATTAGGGCTCAGTTTAGGCATTGGTCTCAAGTATTTTAAGAGAAGCCTATTTATTATTCCATTTGCAGCTTTATGTTTGACACTAGGTATCAGTATATTGTTATTTGGGTTTAAATTTTCGATACTGGGACCATCGATAAAATCGGACTTTAATAGTATGGTTGTGTTAGGAACATTTGTCTTTTCCTTAATGTATAGCTGGGTTTGGAAAAAATTGAGCATATCTGTTTTCAAGGTCTTCAACAAAGTTATTTCTCGCAGGTTATCCCAACGTAAATAAGGTTTTAATACAGAATTCTTAAACGGGGTAATTACTTGAATAATAAAAAAAATAATCGTCAGCACCGTCTTTGTTTTATTGATCACGACCAATCCCAGGCTTCTATACGGAGGAACAATAATAGGAAAGACAGGAGTTGATCAAAAGTATCATATTCCTTGAGAATTCTTTTGATAGGCTAGAAAGCTTTGTTCAAAATGCAGAAAATGAGGGTTTCACAATGAGTGAGTCCAAAAACATGAAGATTTTTAAATCGCTTTTGATGGTCAAGCAATGCAGGTGGTTGAAGGTCTAGAAGAATATCGCCATGACGAATCTTTAAACAACAGGGTTGAACACGCCCAGGTGAGTTTTTGGCGGGAATTTCGTCGTGCTCTTGAAAAGGAAGAAGTGGATCAAGATTTTTGGAATTCCGTAGCCTATTTTAAGAGAGTAACGGAAGAGCTTAAAGAGGAATTTGATTATAGCAATTGATCTAAAGTTCGAACTGTCTATTTTGTTGGTGATCGGAATTAATAGATACATAAGACCCACTAGTGTGAATGATAAAGTTTGCTAGAAATTCGAGTTATGAAGAGCGATCATTAGTAATATAAAAGGAGGGTTACCATGGTTGTCTTGATCTATATGGTAATAAGTATAGGTGTTGCATTCTTTTTAGGAATCATTCCAGAAAGATTTGGCGCCACATTGTTGTTAGGTGCAATTTTGGGTGTATTACTAGGTATCTTCCATCAACTTACCAAGATTCATACATACCTAAGGACTGATTCGAATAATAATAAATCCTTTCCTAAATCAAGTAAAATACCTATACGTAAGTAAGGAGAAAAATTTAATATCGAGTATTTGATTTTTACAAATAGATTGATGACCCTAAGACTTTCATAGTCTACTTAACTGAAAAAGTCATTTTAAAAACCGTCCAGAGTTATTCACCCTGGACGGTTTTTGGTAATCAACTTCCTGTATTCTGCTTCTTGTTCTCTTCTACGGCTCTCAGCTTCTGGTTTTCACTCGTAGTTTCATCTTCCTTGTCACTGTTTCCGTTTACCAAATCACTCGTTGCACTTTTAAACTCTTTGAGTGTACTTCCAAATGCGCGACCGATTTCAGGCAGTTTTGAAGGGCCAAAAATTATTAAAGCGATTACTAACACTAGAATTAACCCTGGTATTCCAATATTTGTTAACATAAAATCCGCCTCCTGTTAATGTTATAGAATAGGCATGCCGTTGCGTTCGAACGCGGCAGCTTCTAGGTCTGACATTCCTTGCAGCTCTGCAAACGCAGAAAGGTTGTCCGATACTTTTGGTGCATAAGCTGATGGTGGTGCCGCATGTCCCATCAATCTTCTGCGAGCTGCGTTTTTTTTCTTAAAAGGTCCCCAGATGGCAAAGGTCATTCCAGGAGATTGGACATTAATAAAGAATGTTCGGCCATCAGTGGAAAATGTTGGTCCAGCAAGCTCAGAGTTATTCATTTTATTTTCAGCGAATACGTAACTTTCCCCTTCTGGTGTTATACCAATAACACGGTCAACCCCTCCACCGTCTTCGGCAATCCACAAATCTCCCCATGGGGTGATGCAGATATTATCCGGCATTTCCAAATCATTTTGGACTGTAGATTCATAGAATAGCTCCAGCGTATTGGTAGATGGGATATAGCGATAAACGCGACCTAAGCTTTTCTCTCCAGCAGACGTATCATCAAACCAGAAGACTCCGCCTTCGAAATAGGCTCCTTCTAAACGACTGAAAGCAATACATCCTTTTTTTCCAGCATCAAGTGTCGGTTTGTCAGGATCTACATCTTTCCAGACAATATCGAATTTCCGACCGGTATAGAATTCGCTTGTTTCATTTGTACTCATTTCTTCGATCGCTGCTGCTTGAAGCTGGCCTCCCTTTTGCAATGCGCCTGCCCGCTGGCTGCGATCTTTCGGAATGAAACGATACAAGTAGCTTGGCCCAGCGTCTTCTGTCAGATAAACAATTCCTGTAGCAGGATCGATCGCTGTGGCTTCATGAGAAAAAGCTCCCATATCTCGGATTGGAGTTTTGGAAAGTTTGTTCTCTGGATTATGCGGATCTACTTCAAACACATAGCCGTGGCCTTCCTCCAATGTTTCTTCACAAGTAAGCCATGTCCCCCAGGGTGTTGGTCCGCCCGCACAGTTACGGATTGTTCCTGAAGAGGAAACATATTCTTTCCTTATTTTACGGTCCGGGCCAACAACTAATGAAGTGGTTCCCCCTGTTTCTTCTCTGCGGTAAGGGTTTTTCCCAATGACCGGGTATTGAGTGTTTCCGCTTAACTCATGGTTCCGAACTAATACGGTTGAGTTATTAGGGCCAGCATAAGCAGCCATTCCATCGAATTTAGCAGGAATGGGTCTGCCGTCAGAGAGCTTTCCGCCTTCTTCTGAAATAATACGATACTGAAAACCGTGTGGGAGATCCATAACACCGCCTGGATCTTTAACGAGCGGACCATACTTGCCTGTAGCCTTGCTATTCTTCGCTGTGCCGGCAAACACTTTATTTTCACCAAAAGACATTAAACCAGTGGTCCCTAAAGCCAGTGCAGCGGTGCTCATTCCAGTTGCTTTGAGAAAATCTCTTCGATTCATATGGGGTTTATTCAAACCGATAACCTCCTATTGATTGATTCCATTAGGCGACATTAGATTCTGCTGACTGAGTAGCCAGACGTTTTTTATAGGCGATGGTGGAGCACGAAATGCTGATTTCATATAAAAGAAGTAAGGGTAGAATCACAAGCACATCTGATAGAAAATCAGGTGGTGTAATCAGCACGGAAATAACAATCAGCAAAAAGTAGGAAACTCTTCTTGATTTTTTTAATTTAGCTGGATTTAAAATTCCCAGGACAGTAAGAAAAACGATAACTAAAGGCATTTCAAACAATAATCCAAATGGTACAGTCATGTGCAGCATAAACCGGAAGTACTTTTCCGCTGTGAACATGGTTTCAAACTGTCCTTCCGAAAGAGCCGTTAAAAAATTTAAAACAATTGGGAAAAGAAGAAAATAACCAAATGCTATGCCAAAGATGAATAGGAAGAATAAGGCTGGGATAAAACGTAAGGTTACTTTCCTTTCCGTCTGACTAAGACCTGGAGCGACAAACCGCCAAATTTGATAGGCGGCTACAGGGATGGTTGCAGCTAGGGCGCATACGGCGGCAATCATTAAATAAACCCATAAAATTTCACTCGGTCCAAGAATCGCAAGCTTCATATCTAAGTCTCGAATCAGCCATTGGTAGATAGGCTTCATAAAGGCAAGTCCAGCAATTAGGAAGCCGATAAAAGCGAGGACTGTTTTAATTGCCCTGCTGCGTAACTCTTCCAGATGGCTGATCATCTGCAGGTTGCGATCTTCCATTGCACTTTCCTCCTTGGTGTCGACCATTTACACTACTTGCTATTAATTCATTTGCTTCTGCTTACCTTTATGTTCTTGTTTTTTATGGGCGCGGTCATGTGCTTTATGACGATCTTCTTCCACTTCAGAAGATTTCTGTTTCCCTTGAGGAACGGTTGTTGTTGCTACTTCTTTTAGTCCTTCAGGGTCTTTTTGGTAAACAAAAGAAGCTCTAGTAGAAATATCTGCCCCAGGAGTTGTGACAAATGGAACTACACGGTAATCCGTTCTCCATTGACTTGGTGTGACATGGCAGCGAACATAGCCCCTGAAATCATTGAAAAATTTAATATGATCGTTCTGGTCAAGGATCCGGTCTGTGTCTGCTCGTTTGTCCGCACCGTTTCCGCCTGAAGTGATCGATGTTCCGACAAATTCAGCACCAAGCATCTGGGAAGCTGGATCATCAAAGTCAGCAAGGATGTTCGATGCCCAGTTGGCGTGAACATCTCCAGTTAAGACAATAAAATTATCCATGTCTTTTTTACGGGCGAAATCAGTAATGCGCTCTCTTGCAGGTGTATAGCCGTCCCAGCCATCCATGCTGTATAACGGCTGCTCAGGGCTTGGACCATAGTTTCTTTTAGCAAAAAAGATTTGTTGGGCAAGGATATTCCAGGACGCTTTTGAGTCATCCAGATGATTAAGGACCCACTTTTCCTGCTCGTCTCCTAACAGTGTACGAGTAGGATCCAGGGATTCCTCGGTCTGTGGTGAGCTTTTATCTCCATTGGCCTGATCGGAACGATACTGACGGGAATCAAGAACCATAAAATTCGCTAAGTTCCCATAAGAGAATTGCCGGTATAACTGCATGTCAACTCCATCAGGCATGGATGATTGACGTAATGGCATATGTTCATAATAGGCTTGGTAGGCTGCTACTCGCCGTTTGACGAATGCTTCGATAGACTGGCCTTTTTCGGGAATCATATCCGCATAGTTGTTTTCAACTTCATGGTCATCCCATGTGACGACCCAAGGAAAAGCCGCATGAGCTGCCTGCAAGTTTTTATCTGAACGGTACTGGGCATGACGGTTACGATAATCTTGCAGTGATCTAATTTCCGGTCCTTTATGTGTTCTTACATTTCCTGTGCGCGAGACATATTCGTTAGGGCCGTATTCATAAATGTAATCCCCAAGATGGAAGACAAGATCAAGATCTTCCTTAGCCATATGTTTATAAGCGGTATAGTAGCCATGCTCATATTGCTGGCAGGAAGCGAAAGCAAAAGACAGGCTTGTAACCTCAGATCCTTTGGCTGGAAGGGTTTTTGTCTTTCCAATTGGACTGAGATCCTTCCCGACCTTGAAACGGTAGTAGTATGCCGTATTCGCTTCGAGGTTTTCTACTTCTGCATGGACAGAGTGTGCGAGCGCCGGGCTTGCAACCTCTGTACCGCGCTGTACGATATGACGGAAATGTTCATCTTTGGCTATCTCCCATTTGACAGGAATTTTCCGGTCCTGCATCCCTCCTCCGTTTAAAGGATCTGTTGCCAGTCGTGTCCATAAAACCACACTATCCGATAGAGGATCTCCGGAAGCTACCCCAAGCAAAAACGGGTATTCTTGAAACTCGACTTCTTCTGCAGAGATGGAGATTCCACCCATTGATTGGGCAATCACCATTCCTAAAGAAATGCTAGCCACCTTTCCTGCTCCCTGAAGGAAGCTTCGACGGTCGACACCTTTATGTAAGGTCTCTTCATTAAGCTTTTGAATCCAATCTCCCATTTGCCTTTCCTTTGTCATTTGGAATGCTCCTTTCGAAAAGCGTTTAATGAATGTAACAACCCATACTATAGAGAGTGTTTTTGAATTTGTTGTAAATAGATGTAAATAAAGGAGAAATAAGGTTGGGTGATTTGGACTAGGGTAATGGAAGTAGGTTCTGGTCTTGGAATTAAAATAACCGTTAAATAAAAGAAATTTCATCCAAATTCGTCACTTTTCCTTACTCATTATGGCCCATTTTTTTTAACAGTGGGAAAAAGAAATCTAAACAAATAAATTCATTCACTCTGAATCTTTAAAAATAGCTATCGTTTATATACATGCATAGATAAGTCGTGGTTTTTATGTGGTTTATTCACGTTTATGTTTTTAAAACAGAATATTTTGAAAACGGTTACATTTCTGTTGCTCTCTTTTACTATGAAATACAAGATCAAATTAATTAAGAAGGAGAGAGCGTTGATGAAGAAACTTTATTTGTTTGCTATTTTATTTTTTCTCGCTTTTATGACGGCTTGTGGAAGTGAAAATGCAAGCTCAGAAAATTCCGGTGACGGAGAATGGACACCACAGAAGCCGATCGAAATTGTGGCTCCTAGTGGTGCAGGTGGCGGATGGGATACAACCGCCAGAAGTGTCGCAAAAATTATGGAAGACGAAGGGATCATTAAAGAAGATATCGGTGTCGTCAATAAGCCAGGTGGCGGAGGTGCTGTTGGATGGTCATATATCAACAGTACAAATAACCCGCACAACCTTTTTGTATCGTCCCCGCCACTGATCTTTGTTCCGTTGAATGGTCAATCGGATTTATCTTATGAAGACTTTACTCCGCTATCTAACCTTATTGCTGACTACGGGGCATTTGCGGTAGCGAAAGACGCTAAATGGGACGGGCTTGATGAATTGTTTGAAGACATGAAAGACGATCCGAGCAGCGTAACGGTCGTAGGGTACTCTTCGCCTGGTTCTATGGATCACATGCAGTTTGTAGCTTTAGCGAAAGAAGCTGGTGTGGACATTAAAAAAATTAAATATGTTTCTGCTCAAGATGGTGGGGCGTTGACCCAGATTCTAAATGGAAGTGCTGACGTCTTCTCAACAGGTGTAGCGGAGACAGTTGAGCAAGTGAAAGCAGGTAAGATTAAAGTTCTTGGTGTCACATCAGAAGAGCGGCTTGAAGGAGATGTTATCTCAGAATTCAAAACAGCGAAAGAGCAAGGGATCGATGCGACGTTTGTAAACTGGAGAGGGTTCTTTGGACCGAAGGATATGGATCCGGCAGCCGTTAAATATTATGAAGAAAAATTCAAAGCGGTCAGCGAATCAGAAGCCTTCGCAGACATCCGTGCTAAGTACGGATGGGATGAAATGTATATGAACAGTGAGGAATATAAGAAATTTTTGAAAGAACAGACGGAAGAGCTTGGCAGTCTATTAGAGGAACTTGGTCTTGGAAAATAAGGTTGGGACAGGAGGAAGGCCTGCTTGGATGCAGGCCTTTTCTCAAAACTAGATAAGAAGGTGATGAACGTGATCAAAACGATGAATCAAAAAATTAGCGTCTTTCTTATTTTGTTTGGCGCTGGTTATTTGTATCTGACTTATAACCTTAAGGAATATCCATACGTTCCGATTGACTCTGACTTTATTCCGAGAGCTCTAGGATTTATTTTAATCGGATTGGCGGTTTTCTTGTTTTTTGACAAGTCATCAGAAACTGATGAAGAAAAGAAAAAACGTTCGGTACCGAAAAAAGAAATTCTCGTTCTACTTGCTGTCGGAGGCATGATTTTCGCTTATATATTCTTATTTGAGATCCTCGGGTTTTTGTTAACAACTGCTCTATTTGTATTTTTCTGTTCGTGGTTCTTAGGTTATAAAAATTGGGTGAGTAATGTACTTGTTTCCATCATTTTTCCTTCAGCTCTTTATTATCTTTTTAATTACTTACTTCAAATTCGTCTACCTCAAGGAATATTACCATTTTAAAGGGTGTGGATAAATTATGGCACTAGACGGTCTATTAGAAGGATTTCAAGTCGCGTTTAGTTTACAAGGAATACTGTTTGTGCTAATTGGTGTGGTGACTGGTACGTTAATCGGAATGATGCCCGGATTAGGTCCTATCAGTGCGATTGCGATCATGATTCCTGTCACGTACGGAATGAACCCGTCAACGGCCTTAGTTATGATGGCAGGGGTGTATTATGGGGCCGTCTTTGGAGGATCAACTTCTTCCATTCTATTAAATGCGCCGGGGATATCAGGAACGGTGGCGACTTCGTTTGACGGTTATCCGATGGCTCAACGAGGAGAAGCCGGAAAAGCGTTGGCGATTGCAGCCATTTCTTCGTTTACTGGAGGAACGATTTCTGTCATTTTGCTCATGCTTTTTGCTCCAGCGCTCGCACAAGTGGCCGTTTCCTTTGGTCCACCACAGTACTTTGCCCTCATGTTTTTAGGACTGACGGCTATCGCAAGTTTGTCAGATGGATCAACCATCAAGGCATTGATTTCTGCGACGATTGGCTTCATTGTTGCGACCATTGGGATTGATGCCCAGACAGGTACCAACCGATTCACGTTTGGTAATCCGAATTTAATGGAAGGCATCGACTTTTTAGTTATAGCCCTCGGACTTTTCGCCTTGGCAGAAGTATGCTTTTTAATTCTGAACAGGAAAGACCGTTCGTTAAGTAAACAAAGTGACATTGGAAATCTAAGATTGAATAAACAGGATTTCAAAGAAATGAAAGGACCAATGTCGCGACAATCATTTCTTGGTTTTCTGCTTGGCGTACTGCCTGGTGCTGGTGCCACGATTGCTTCTTTTATTGGCTATATTACGGAAAAGCGATTGTCGAAGAAATCCGATGAATTTGGAAAAGGATCTATCAAAGGTCTTGCCGCTCCGGAAACGGCTAACAATGCAGCGACAAGCGGAGCCTTTGTGCCTCTGTTGAGTTTAGGGATTCCAGGTTCCGGAACAACAGCTGTCATGCTAGGTGCTTTTCTCGTTCTTGGGATTCAACCAGGTCCGTTGCTCGTACAAGATCACCCGGACGTCTTCTGGGGAATCATTGCCAGCATGTATATCGGAAATGTTTTCTTATTGATTCTGAACTTGCCGCTCATTCCTTACATCGCGAAAATATTGAAAATATCACGTCCATTATTAATTTCATTAGTCATCACGTTCAGCTTGATCGGTGTGTATTCGATTAGTTTCAGTACGTTTGACCTGTATTTACTTCTTGCATTTGGTCTAGTCGGATACTTGATGCGGTTGTTCTCATTTCCTGCTGCGCCCTTTATTTTAGCGTTTATCCTTGGTGGAATGATGGAACAGGCATTTCGTCAGGCGCTTACCGCTTCTGGGGGAAGTATGATGGTGTTTGTGAAGGATCCTATTTCGATCTCCTTGTTTGTAGTCAGTCTATTGTCGTTTATCGTTCCATTCATTCGTAAGGGTAAAAAAGAAGAACATGTGGTAGATGAAGAAGAACAGCAATATCGTGCGAATTAGTTGCTGTTCTTTTGGAAAATGAGGATATCAGCGAAAGGGAAAGTATATCGGCGAATGACGATATATATCATCAATTGCTGAAATATATCAGCGAAATTGTGATTATATCAGCGAACTCGCGAAATATGAAAAAAATCCTAAAAGTAATCCTCTTTTTGAGTAGGAAATATATCCTGTTTTGTCATTAATTGAAGGAATATTCCAAATTTTGTTGACACCGCTTACATTTGCACTTATAGTAATGATTAACAAGTTAAGCATGTGACGGAGATGAGGAGACTCACACAGAATCAGTACTTTTACCAAAAGTACGCTATTCCGTGTGGGTCTCTTTTTTATTCAAAAATGCATGTGACTTGGAAAACTTATAGAGGAGTGTGGCTCATGTCGGAATTTGTTGCAGAGCTTATTGGCACAATGATTCTGATCATTTTTGGTGGAGGCGTTGTTGGCGGTGTAGTTTTGAAGAATTCCAAAGCTGAAGGTGCCGGATGGGTCGTTATTACGATTGGATGGGGACTTGCTGTTGCGATGGCGATCTATGCTGTTGGTAGTTTTACTGGTGCTCATATCAATCCTGCGGTAACGCTTGGTCTGGCATCCATTGGTGATTTTCCATGGAATAAGGTTCCGCTCTATATCTCGGCTCAGATGATTGGTGCATTTATTGGTGCTTGTATCGTTTTCCTTAATTATCTTCCACATTGGGACAAGACAGAAGATCAAGGTGCAAAGCTTGCTGTCTATTCTACAGATCCTGCTGTACGTAGTCCTTTTTCAAACCTTTTAAGTGAGATGATTGGGACGTTTGTGTTGCTAATGGGGATTCTATTTATCGGCGCGAATGAGTTTACCGAAGGGTTAAATCCACTGATTGTCGGCCTATTAATTGTTGCAATCGGTATGTCTCTAGGTGGTGCGACAGGGTATGCGATCAATCCAGCACGTGACTTAGGTCCGAGAATTGCTCACGCTCTTTTGCCGATTCCTAGAAAAGGCGGTTCAGATTGGGGATATGCGTGGATACCAGTCGTTGGACCTATTTTAGGTGGTGTTTATGGATCCGTTTTCTATCAAGCTATTTTCGTTCAAGAATACTCCGCTGCGTTCTGGATCCTGACCCTTCTTGTAGCCGTGATTGTGGTAGGAGCTGCAACATCAGAACTGAAAAAAGGCAGCACAGTAAGTGATAAAGTAGAACAAAAAATCAGCTAAATTAAATTTTATATAGAGGAGAGGATTTATTTATGACAGAACAGTACATTTTATCGATTGATCAGGGGACGACGAGTTCAAGAGCTATTCTTTTCGACCAGTCTGGGACGATTGTAGAAACAGGACAGAAAGAATTCGAGCAATTTTTCCCTAAGCCGGGCTGGGTAGAACATGACGCTAATGAGATCTGGACATCTGTTCTAGCTTGTATAGCAGATGTATTAAGAAAAGCAGATGTGGATCCTTCTCAAGTTGCTGGTATTGGTATTACGAACCAGCGGGAAACAGCTGTCGTTTGGGACAGACATACGGGAAAACCGATCTATCACGCGGTAGTCTGGCAGTCCAGGCAAACAGAGGATATTTGTAAAGAATTGCGCAGTGCCGGCCATAATGACTTGTTCAGAGAAAAAACTGGCTTACTACTAGATCCATATTTCTCTGGTACGAAAGTAAAATGGATGCTCGACCATGTGGATGGGGCAAGAGAAAAAGCGGAAAACGGCGATCTTATGTTTGGCACCATTGACACATGGCTCGTGTACAAGCTATCTGGAGGCAAAGCCCACATCACAGATTACTCCAATGCTTCTCGTACATTGATGTACAACATCTATGACCTCAAGTGGGATGACGAGCTGCTTGATATCCTCGGTGTTCCAAAATCAATGCTTCCAGAAGTAAAATCCTCCTCTGAAGTATATGCAAACACTGTTGACTATCACTTCTTCGGTCATGAAGTACCAATTGCGGGGATCGCAGGTGACCAGCAGGCAGCGTTATTTGGCCAGGCTTGTTTTGAAAAAGGAATGGCAAAAAATACGTACGGAACTGGCTGCTTTATGCTGATGAATACAGGGGAAGAAGGTGTACCATCAGAACACGGTCTTTTGACTACGCTTGCCTGGGGGCTTGATGGAAAAGTTGAATATGCTTTGGAAGGAAGTATTTTTGTAGCGGGTTCAGCTATACAGTGGCTAAGAGATGGTCTGAAGATGATTGAAAACGCTCCTGATACGGAAGACTATGCAACGTCTGTTGATTCTACCGATGGCGTGTATTTAGTCCCTGCCTTTGTTGGATTGGGAACTCCTTATTGGGATAGTGATGCACGTGGAGCGGTCTTTGGACTAACCCGCGGAACAACGAAAGCTCACTTTGTCCGCGCGACACTGGAGTCCCTTGCTTATCAAACGAAGGACGTCCTGGACGCCATGATTGCAGACTCAGGCATTGATTTAAAAGCTTTGCGTGTCGATGGAGGAGCCGTTAAGAATAATTTCTTGATGCAGTTCCAAAGCGACATCCTTGGTGTGCCGGTGGAGCGGCCAGTCGTTCAGGAAACGACGGCTCTTGGTGCAGCGTTCTTAGCTGGACTTGCTGTCGGGTACTGGAAAGATAAAGAAGAAATCAAAGCACAGTCCACAAATGATCGCACGTTCACTGGTGAGATGAATGAAAGCCAGCAGCAAGAATTGTATAGCGGATGGCAGAAAGCGGTTGAAGCGACAAGAAAATTCAAGTAAACAGCTAACACCAATGACAGGCACCTTTAATGATGGAAGGGTGCCTGTTTTCATACTTAAAAAAAGGTGGAGGAGAAATCAATGAAGAAGCTAATCAATGACCCTAATGATGTCGTCACAGAAATGCTTGAAGGGATCGTGTCAGGTTATCCTGATTTGATGAAAAGAGTGGAGGGGACGACAAGCATTGTTAGGAAAGATGCTCCGGTAAAAGGTAAAGTGGCCCTTGTCAGCGGAGGGGGAAGCGGTCACGAACCTGCCCATGCTGGTTTTGTTGGGCAAGGAATGCTGGATGCGGCTGTGGCAGGGGAAGTCTTTACTTCACCTACCCCAGACCAGGTTTTGGAAGGGATTAAAGCGGTCGATGGCGGGAAAGGTGTCTTATTAGTCATTAAAAACTATACAGGTGATGTGATGAATTTTGAAATGGCAGCTGAATTAGCGGAAGCAGAGGGGATCAATGTAGAGAAAGTCGTCGTTAATGACGATGTTGCTGTGGAAGACAGCTCCTTCACAACCGGACGAAGAGGGGTAGCAGGCACTGTCTTTGTTCATAAATTAGCGGGAGCAAAAGCCCAGGCTGGCGGTTCGTTATCTGAAGTCAAAGAGCTAGCTGAGAAAGTGATTGCTAATGTCCGCTCCATGGGTGTCGCATTAAGTCCGTGTATTATGCCGACGTCAGGTGAACCTGGTTTTGAACTGGCAGATGACGAAGTGGAAATGGGAGTAGGTATTCACGGTGAACCAGGTACGGAGAAGAAGAAACTTGCTTCTGCGAACGAAATCGCTATGGAACTCACTGAAAAAGTTTTGCCGGAATTGGAGTTGAACCATTCAGATGAAGTAGCTGTTATGATAAATGGTATGGGAGCGACACCTGAGATGGAGTTATACGTTGTTAATTGCAAAATTCAAGCGATCTTATCTGAAAAAGGTGTTAAGGTGCATGAAACATTCATCGGTGAATACATGACATCGCTGGAAATGGCCGGCTGCTCGCTAACTGTTTTGAAATTAAACGATGAACTAAAGGAACTGCTGGATGCGCCATCCAAAGCACCAGCATTTCGAAAGTAGGAGGTTTTTTGATGGAACTTAATGTGCAGCAAGCGGTAGACTGGATGATTTCTGTTAACGAGAAAATTCAGGAGCAGAAAGATTATTTATCTCAGCTTGACCGTGCCATTGGCGACGGAGACCACGGCATCAATATGGCACGCGGTTTCCAGGAGGTCGCCAACACCCTTCCTAATGATGAGTTTGAAGAGGTGTCCGATGTTCTGAAGAAAACGGCCAAGATTGTTATGTCCAAAGTAGGAGGGGCATCCGGCCCCTTGTATGGTACCGCTTTTCTAAAAATGTCTATGGCGAGTAAAGGATCCAACGTTGATGGTGAGACATTTGCAAAGATGGTAGAAGCTGCTGTTGAAGGCCTCAAACAGCGCGGGAAGTCAAAAGAAGGAGAAAAGACGATGATCGACGTTTGGTCTCCCTTGCTCGATGATTTGAAGGAAGCATCCGAAATTGATGGGGAAAAAATTAGACAAGCTGTCCACTCCGCCATGGAAGCAACCAAAGATATGGTCGCCACAAAAGGACGGGCCGCGTATTTGAAGGAACGCTCAAAAGATCACCTGGATCCAGGATCAGTATCTTCCTATTATATATTTGAAGCCTTAGCAGAAACATTGGAGAAAGGGTGAGGATCCATGGCTAATGTAGATATAGTGCTCGTCTCTCATAGTGGAAAAATAGCTGAAGGAATACGGTTTTTGATAGAAGAAATGGTTGGCGGTGTATCGGTTCAGGCCGCTGGCGGAAACGAAGATGGTGGGATCGGTACAAGTTTTGATAAAGTTCATGAGGCCATCAAGAATGTCGGCGAATCCGGTGCAGTGGTTTTCTACGATTTAGGAAGCTCGATGATGAATGCGGAGATGGCCATCGAAATGCAGGAGCTTCAGCATGTCCACTTGTCCAACGCACCAATAGTGGAAGGGGCGTATTTAGCCGCTGTTGAATCGAGTGTCGGGAAATCAGTTGATGAAATTTTAGAGGAGTTAGAGAATGAATTTGGAGGAAAAGTAAATAAGTAGATTTGAAGAGGTCCTCCGTGTGCTGGAGGTCCTCTTTTTATGGAAGCAGCATGGGGAAGGGGAAATCGCTTAACTCTTCTAGTGAATCAACCAAATATAACAGTTTATCAGCCAAATGGAAGAAAAATTCGCCACGCGCCGTTTTTTTATCATTAATGATCGAAATTCAGTTTATAGACTCTGCCTCTATTTTCACCGGTGTATTATCTTCCAAACTAAAAAATCCCCTCCACTTAAATGGAGGGGACTAAAGTATTACGCATGAGCAAGCTGCTTGAATGCTTCACGAACTGGGACATATTCATAACCAAGGTCACGAGCTACTGCTTCGTATGTCAATTTGCCGTTCGCCGTATTGACACCTTGCTCGATTGCTGGATTTTCAATCGCTTTTGTTACACCTTTTGATGCAATTTGGATCGCATAAGGAATCGTCACATTTGTCAATGCAATGGTTGCTGTTCGTGGTACTGCGCCTGGGATGTTAGCGACTGCATAGTGCAACACGCCGTGCTTTTCGTAAATTGGGTTGTCGTGTGTTGTGATATGATCAACCGTCTCAAAGTTGCCGCCCTGGTCGATCGCGACATCAACAATTACAGAGCCCTCCTTCATCGATTTAACCATGTCTTCAGTTACGAGTTTCGGTGCTTTTGCTCCTGGGATTAAAACGGCACCGATCACGAGGTCTGCTTCTTTTACAGCTTCTGCGATATTAAACGGATTCGACATAAGCGTCTGAATATCAGATCCGAATTGGTCATCAAGCTCACGAAGGCGATCCGGGTTTAAGTCAAGAATTGTTACGTGGGCACCAAGTCCGATCGCAATTTTAGCTGCATTCGTGCCGACGATTCCGCCGCCGATGATGACCACTTTCCCACGGGAAACACCAGGTACACCGCTTAAAAGGATTCCTTTTCCGCCGTAGGATTTTTCAAGATATTGTGCTCCGACTTGTGTCGCCATGCGCCCAGCGACTTCACTCATTGGTGTAAGCAGAGGTAGCTTATTGTTTGCTGTTACCGTTTCGTAGGCAATTGCTGTCACTTCGTTCTCTAACAGTGCTTCTGTTAGCTCAGGTTCAGCTGCCAAGTGAAGGTATGTGAATAGGATTAGTCCTTTTCGGAAGTAGCCGTACTCAGCTGGAAGCGGCTCCTTCACTTTCATGACCATCTCTGCTTGCGCCCATACATCGGAAGCGTTTTCAATAATTGTGGCACCAGCTTCTTTATATTCCTCATTGGTAAAATTACTGCCCTCTCCTGCGTTCGACTCGATAAGGATGGTGTGGCCAGCTTTTATCAAGTTCACGACGCCTGATGGAGTGATCGCTACACGGTTTTCGTTGTTTTTAATCTCTTTTGGGATTCCGATAATCATGGAAAAGGTCCACCTTTCGTTTTGTTGTTTGTAACGAAAGTATAGCCTGCCTCTTTTTATTTTTGTTTAGTGAAATATGAAAAAATAAACGGGAGGGTTTGTGTAAAATCACAAACCCTCCCGCTCGTTTTCTTCTATTAATAGATCTAAGTAGAGCATGGTTTTCTGGTTGGCGTCCTTAAAATCAACGTTTCCGATTTCCCTAATTCGCTTTAATCGGTAATTTAATGTATTTGTATGAATGTGCATATGTGCAGCGGCTTTGTGAACATTGCTGTTTTGTTGTAAAAATACTCTTAATGTTTCGAGAAGCATGGAGTTATGCTTGTCATCATAGTCACGGATTTTCTCAATCGTGTCATTTCGATAGTTTTCCCGTTTTTGAAGAGCAGACAATTCGTTGATGAATTGATAAACACCAAGATCCTTGTAACTGTCGACATCGGCAAGAGGCTCAGGGTATTCTTCTTTCAGCTCAAGTACTTTTAAAGCCTGTTTGTAGCTTGCACTTATGGCTTCAGGGCTGTCGTAGATGAGACCAAAAGCCGCCCGCATATTTTCAAATCCGAGGCGCTCTTTCATTTTTTGAGTAAAATCACGAATGAAAGCCTGGCTTACTTCTGCCGCATCGACCTTGTTGTCTGTGCGTACTAATAAGATCAGCTGATTATCATCAAAAAGGCGTGTGACGACACGTGTTTGATGCAGCGTTTCTGTGAGGTAGTAGGCATGACGCTCAACTGATTGGCTCATCTCTTCAGTAAATTCAAATACAGCCACACAAAGCTGCTCTTGAAGGGAGAGGTTAAATCGTTTTGCGTGCCGGTTAATTTCCCCTTTGTGACGTAACGTGCCTGTTAAAAGCTGCCAGAAAAATTCTTTTTGATTCTCTTCGGTTTTTCTTTTCTTAGCTTGCTGGCGGAGTAAGTGGTGGCTGACGAGCTGTGATGCATCTTTCATTTGCTGCAAGTGGTGAGCGTCTATTTGAATATCGTTTGTTTGGGCCCAGATGAAGCCCAGGATTTCTTTATTTTTACGAACGGAAATGGCCACACGGTTTCCAAGCCCGATCTCACTAATTTTATTAATAACGATCGGTTCACTACTTTCAAAAAGATGAGACATGATGCCCTGTTTCCACAGTCCATTTACAACGTGTTCAGGCACCTTCCTGCGCATGATAGTAGCGGTACGTGCATCATCCACATTGGTTTCGTGTTTGCTGTAAGACACGATCCGATGGTTGGCATCCTCAATTGTTACCGGACAGCCTAAGTTTTCGGCGATGCGATCCGCTAATCCTTCCGGGGAGTCGAATAAGTCTTTGAAAGAGTTGTTTGGATGTAGGGAATGACTCATAGCTGTCGCTCCTTCAAGTTCAAGTTAGCCTTATTTTATCATTGTTTACGGAAAAGGGGCATCCCTCTTTTTGCTTGATAAGAATGCTGAATATTGCCATAATTATCTTCAAGTAAAAGCATAAGGAAAGGGGAAAGACAGGTGAAGTACCTCCGATATAAAAAAGATGGGGAAGTTTGTTTTGGTGTATTGGAAGACGATAGGATTACAGAATTAGATGGAAATTACATAGAAGGAACGGCAGAGCAGACTTCTATTACGTTAAGTGTGGACGAGGTGACGATTTTGCCGCCTGTGGATGCAGGTCAGGTGATCGGTATTGGTTTGAACTATGCTCTCCACGCAGAAGAACAAGGAAAGCCCCTCCCTGAAGAGCCAATGATGTTTATGGTCTCTCCGAGCTCAGTGATTGGGGAAGGCGAAAAGATTGTCCTGCCGACATTAGACCACCGAATTGATTATGAAGCTGAACTTGGTATCGTTATTGGTAAAGAAGCCAAAGACCTATCTAGAGAAAATGCACTATCTTATGTTTTCGGCTACACATGTGGAAATGACGTGTCTGATCGTCATCTGCAGAAAAAAGATGGACAGTATACGAGAGCAAAATCCTACGCTACATTTAAGCCACTTGGTCCTGTCATTGAGACGAATTTGAATCCAAATGACGTGGGTATCAGCCTAACGTTGAATGGAGAAACGAAGCAGGAATCAAGGACGTCTGATTTAATTCATAAGGTTGAAGATGTACTCGTGGAAATTACAGAAGTGATGACGCTTAAACCTGGCGACGTCATTTTGACAGGGACTCCGTCTGGCGTAGGCCCGTTGTCACCAGGTGATCAGGTAGAAGTAGAGATTGAAGGAATCGGTAAATTAACAAATCACGTTCAAAAATAAAAAGATAGCCGGAGTAACCTATCTCGTGGTGGCTCCGGCTTTTTTATGTGGTTTAGTGTAAAAACGCCCTCTCCTCAGGTCATCCAGAATCTGGATGACCTGAGGATCCAGGATATGGTTTTTCTTTATAATTGGGTTACACTGCTCTATAATTGGGACAACACTGAGGAAAGGTGATGTTTTATGAATAACCAACAAATACAGCAATACCTGACCACTAACCAAAATAGAGCACGACTCCTTGTCAGCTGCCCGGACCAGCCGGGGATTGTTTCAGCTATCTCTACACTGTTGAGAGATCATGGAGCCAATATTGTAGAATCAAGCCAGTACACTACTCATCCTGTAGAAGGCACCTTTTTCTTGCGTATCGTTTTTGAAGCAGATGATATGAAGGCAAAAGAGAATGAAATTAGAGATGCGATCACTACCGTTGGGGAGGAATTCTCCATGCAGTGGCGCTTGAATTTTTTACACGAATTAAAGAAAACCGCGATCTTTGCCTCCAAAGACACCACTTGTCTTCGTGAGTTATTATATGAGTGGGAAAGTGGCGATCTTGTCACAGATATTTCTCTCGTTATTAGTAACCATGAGACAGGTCGTGAGCTGGTTGAATCCTTCGGCATTCCTTTTTACTACATACCAGCGAATAAAGATATCCGTAAAGAAGTGGAGGCCAAACAGCTTGAGCTGATGGAGGAATACGCCATCGATCTTATTGTTCTTGCCCGGTACATGCAGATCCTTACACCGAAGTTTGTTGCGACCTATCCTTCAAGCATTATTAATATTCACCACTCGTTCTTGCCCGCATTTGTCGGAGCAAGCCCTCACAAGCGAGCCTATGATCGCGGTGTGAAACTGATCGGTGCAACCTCTCACTACGTGACCGATGATTTGGATGAAGGTCCAATTATCGAACAAGACGTCATTCGAGTAGATCATCGGAATAACGTGTCTGATCTGAAAAAGAAAGGCCGCTTAATTGAACGTAGTGTACTTGCCCGCGGAGTGAAGTGGCACCTTGAGGACAGGGTCATTGTGAATGAGAATAAAACGATCGTTTTCTAAAGGGGGATTTGATGAAGAAACTTTTGTTGACAGGGTTTGAACCCTTTCTCGACTTTTCCATTAATCCTACACAGAAAATAATCCGAGATCTAGACGGCGAAATGATCAATGGCTTTCGTATTAGCGGAAGAGTCTTAAGTGTTGATTATGAAAAGTCAGGGGATGAGCTTCTTCGACATATTGAAGAAGTGCAGCCTGATGCCGTGCTTTCACTCGGTTTAGCCGCAGATCGTCACAAAATCACTCCTGAGCGCATTGCGATCAATTGTGACGAAAGCAAAGAAAGAGATAATCGGGGAAACACTCCTTCTGGTAAATCCATTATTGAGAATGGACCTGATGGCATTTTTTCAACGTTACCTATTAAACGAATTGTGGATGACTTAAATACAGCCGGATTGCCTGCAGAGATATCGAATACTGCAGGAACCTATTTGTGTAACCATGTGATGTATCAGGGGCTGTATTACTTTCAGCAGCAAGAGACGGAGATTCCCTGTGGGTTCATCCACACGCCTGCGTCTCATGAATTAGCTGTGGAACACAGGGACTTGCCAAGCTGGTCCCAGGCGGATTTAACTGAAGCGGTGAAACAAGTCATTGGTATTATTTAATCTATCTTTGTTTGAACCAACTAATAAGATCTCTACAGTTCATATTCTGCAAATAGAGAAGCTGCTGAAATTTTTCAGCAGTTTTTTTAGTCAAAAATTCGTCGTGTTTATATGTCCTCGTTAATAAAAAATAAAATTTGATTCGACATTAAGCATTCTTCTAATCTGATAAAAATTCTCTTACCCTTTGACAGAACCAGCCGTCATACCACCCGATAAAGTACCTTTGCAAGAAAACATAGGCAATGATCATTGGAGCAGAAGCAATCATAACTCCTATAAATAACATAGGGAAATTAGTCATGTATTGCCCCTGAAATTCTAGTAAAGCAAGCGGTAAGGTTTTGTACTCATGTTTTGTAATAAACAGAAGTGGATACAATAAATCTTCCAGTGCATGACAAATAATAAAATGGCTGTAGCAGACAATGAAGGCAGCGATAGGGGAAGAGCGATTCTCCTGTACACTTGCCAGTTGTTCGCTCCATCAATGGTACAGGCCTCAAACAACTCTTTAGGAATTGTTTTCATGAATCCTGTTAAGATGGACACTGCAACAGGGAGAGTAACAGATATGTTCACAATCATTAATCCGCTTAACGTATTGGGTAGATTTAAATCGTAAATCAATGAATAAAGGAGGATCATATTTACCTGCGCGGGATCCATCATGCCTAGGGTAAACAACCCGAATAGAAAGCCACCCATTCATTTTAATATCCCCCTTATTAATTAGCATAACAACATTCCTGCGTTAGTTAATAACGTTGTGATCTTTAACGTCGTAATCACTCTTTAAAATATTAATAACGCTTTCATTGTTTCTCATTATATATATCATCTAACAGTTTTTGCGATGTTTTTTTGAAAATTATGAAAATAAACAGCCATAGAACAATTAGCTGTGTAGAAATGATATGGGGAAATCAAAAACATTTGGTGAGAGATTTAGCTTTGGTAGATCTTCTGAATGTGCGACAGATTAAGTAGGAACATTCGTTTATTTTAACTTTTTTGAAAATTCCACTTGCTATTATGAATGCGTTTCCATTAGAATAGAGAACAACGAAAGATAGTGATGTTTAATTAAAGGTCGATACCTTTTGTTGGGAGGTACATATGTTAGAGAAATTGAGGAAACAGAACACCAATTTGTTTATTCGACATGTTCAAGAAGAATCCTTCACTAAATATGGTCGAGTGCTTGAGGATTTTCCTTCCTATAAAGCACTGGAAGATGTGATGAGATCGATTCCAATTCCGGAGGAGGGGAACCAATACCAGCCTTCAGTAGAGTGTTTAGAAATTGAAGCGTTCAAAAAAATAGTTGAACGTAAATATTACGGAGCCATGGATATCCAAATCGGTTACTGTAATGGTACCAATTCCAACTTAGGAGGTTTGGAGTTTCACAAAGGGAGTGAAATCAACGTAGCTTTAACCGATATGATCTTATTGTTAGGCCATTACAATCACCTCTATAAGAATATCTTTGAAACTAAGTTTTTGGAAGCGTTTTATATACCTAAAGGAACTGCCCTCGAAATATTCCAGACGACGCTCCATCTTGCCCCATGTAAAGTAGCTGAGAATGGATTTAAATGTCTTGTGATTTTACCGAAAGGAACGAATACAACCATAGATCATCAAGAAAAACAAGAAGACCCATTATTGTTCATGAAAAATAAATGGCTTCTTGCTCACGAAGAACACGAACGTTTCGTCTCACAGGGAGCCCATATAGGCATAAAAGGTCCTAACGTTTTTGTTCAATACCTAAAATAAAAAATTTGGAGGAGTAAGAATAATGAGCATTGCTTTTACACTGATTACATGCGTACTCTTTATGGCACTAGTAGGTTGGATCTCTTATCGTAAAGCTAAAGGACAAGTGAATGACTCAGACGGATATTTCTTAGCGGGACGTGGATTAACGGGTGGGTTTATTGCAGGAAGTTTATTACTGACGAACCTATCAGCTGAGCAGTTGATTGGGTTGAACGGACAAGCTTATCGTACGAATCTATCAAATATGGCCTGGGAAGTTACTGCACCGATCGCAGTAATCGTTATGGCTCTCATCCTTTTGCCGAAATATCTCGGTGGCGCCTTTTCTACACTTCCTGAATTTTTAAGTACACGTTTTGACGATGGCGTCAGAAGATACATTGTTGTTTTATTCATGCTTGGGTATGCGTTTGTAACCATTCCCTCTGTATTGTATTCCGGAGCTTTAGCTGTACTGAAATTGTTTGATGTTCCTGGTTTACTCGGTATTTCTTTTGAATCCTCGGTTTGGCTGGTTATTTGGGTGATTGGAATTATCGGGGCCATTTATGCCATATTCGGTGGTTTGAAAGCGGTTGCGGTTTCGGATACTTTAAACGGTATTGGATTGTTAGCTATTGGCTTAATGATTCCTGTTATTGGTTTGTTCGTTCTAGGGGATGGCAACTTCTTTCAAGGATTTAAAACGATGGCAACAGAAAATGCAGATAAATTAAATGCCATTGGAAGCAGCAAAGACTCTGTTCCTTTCTCCGCCATATTCACTGGAATGATCTTTATGAATATGTTCTATTGGGGGACTAACCAGTACGTAATTCAAAGAGCGCTTGGAGCTAAGAACCTGGCTGAAGGTCAAAAAGGGGTGCTATTTTCAGGTTTCTACAAACTGGTTGTTCCAATTCTTATGATGATTCCTGGTGTTATTGCATTTCATCTATATGGTTCTGGCATGCAAACCGTTGATTTAGCTTATCCTTCAATGGTCACGAATTTAATGCCTACCATTTTCTCTGGGTTGTTTTTAGCTGTACTGCTTGGAGCGGTATTCTCAAGCTTTAACTCTCTATTAAATAGTGCAGCAACGATGTTTGCCTTAGATGTTTATAAACCTGGTTTCAAACCAGATGCTTCCGATGAACAGCTGATTCGCGTAAGTAAATTCTTTGGAACAATTTTAGCACTCGTTTCCTTTTTTATATCCCCTATGCTCATGAGTGCGCCTGATGGACTATGGGATATTATTCGTAAGTTCACAGGGTTTTTTAACATTCCAATTATAGCTATTGTCCTTGTAGGAATTGCTTCTAAGTTTGTTCCACCACTTGGTGCAAAGATTGCTGTCATTTTCCACGTCGTTACCTATTACATGCTGGTTTGGGGATTAAATCAATTATTCGGTATTGAAATCACCATGAATTTTATTCACATCTCAGCTATATTATTTGTCATTGAAGTTGCAATCATGTTGATAGTAGGCTATATTCGCCCGCTGTCTAAACCATATTCGTTTGCCCATAATCCTAAAGTGGATATGGTTCCGTGGAAATATGCCATTCCTACAGCTATAGGGCTTTTAAGTTTAATTGTATTCACCTATATCGTATTCTCTCCAATTGGACTGGCTTATCCTGATGCAGTTGTTTCTAACTGGTTCTGGGCAGCTTCTGGTGTTTGGTTAGGATTTACAGCCATCTCCCTTGTCTACGCGATTAAGAGGTGGGAGAAGAAGTATTCAAATGTCTTGCAAACTCAGCTGAAAAGAGCTGCTAACTAACTTTTGAAAATTTTAGGAGGGTTCCTATATGAGCACAAATGTTCAAGAAGGACTGAATGTCCATGTTAAAGAGAATGAATTTAAAATAGAAGTGGAAGGTCGTACACTGCTTCATCATACTCAATCCTCTCCTTGCATTTATGTAGGTTTAGGGAAAGAAAAGGTAGAGATGTATCGGGGCAATTATGATATTGAAGATTACGTGGAAGAACGTTTTGGTCTTAGATACGCTAAAGTTGAAGAAGAAGAGACTGGATTTACCATTCAGCTAAAACGCTCACCAGAGGATACTGATCATTTAACCATGCATGTAAACTATGAAAATCAAAATCTTAAGATTGATTTTTCTGGAAATTATGATCATTATAATCGTTTTTGGATCCGTATTGTTGCAGAACAGGAAGAAAAGGTGTATGGATGCGGAGAACAAATGTCTCATTTGAATTTGAGAGGAAAGAACTTTCCGCTCTGGACATCTGAACCTGGGGTGGGACGTAATAAGAAAACTTATACAACTTGGCAGGCCGACCTCCATGATAAAGCGGGCGGAGATTACTACCACACTAATTATCCGCAGCCAACTTATCTTTCTACACAATTGTATTTTTGCCACATAAATACAACAGCCTATGCGGATTTTGATTTTCGTAATGACCTTTTCCATGAACTTCAAGTTTGGGAAGTGCCTCAACAACTTATGTTCGAGTGCGGAAACGACTTTAAAGACCTTGTTTCTCGTTTGACAAAGCACCTGGGACGTCAGCCAGAATTACCAGAATGGGTGTATGATGGCATTTGGCTAGGAATGCAGGGAGGAACAGAGGCCGTACAAACTAAAATTGATCGAGCTATAGAAAAAGGAATCAAGTTAGGGGCTGTCTGGGTTCAAGACTGGCAAGGGAAAAGGGTGACTTCGTTTGGCAGAAGGTTAAACTGGGACTGGAAATGGGATGAAAATGAGTACCCCCAACTGGATGAGAAACTAAAAGAATGGAAAGCTCAAGGAATCCAATTTCTAGGTTATATTAATCCTTATGTCATTTTAGATGGGGCTCTTTATAAAGAAGCTATTGAACAGGATTACCTTGTTCATAATCAAGCAGATGAAGTTTACTTGGTTGACTTTGGTGAGTTTGATTGCGGAATTGTTGATTTAACAAACCCTGCTGCGTTCGCATGGTATAAAGAGGTAATCCAGAAAAACCTAATTGATTTTGGCCTAGACGGGTGGATGGCTGACTTCGGTGAATATTTGCCTACGGATGCAAAGCTGTACAATGGAGAGCCTGCGATGCTCATGCACAATGCTTGGCCGATGTTATGGGCTAAAGTGAATTATGAAGCGATCGAAGAAGCAGGAAAACTTGATGACATCATCTATTTTATGAGGGCAGGATACACTGGTAGCCAGAAGTATTGCCGTCTTTTATGGGCAGGTGATCAAAGTGTAAATTGGGACCTTGATGATGGAATAGCTTCTGTTATTCCAGCCGCACTTTCCGCAGGGCTTACAGGCAATGGACTTCATCATAGTGATATTGGTGGTTATACAAATCTTCACGGGAATAAGCGTACAAAAGAATTGCTGCTTCGCTGGGTAGAGTTATCTGCGTTCACACCTGTTATGCGAAGCCATGAAGGGAATCGTCCAACGGATAGTTTTCAGTATGATCATGACGATGAAACTATCGAAAGTTTTGCAAGAATGACAAACATCCATGTTGAATTGTCACCATATCTGAAGGAATTAGTTAAAGTGAATGCTGAAAAAGGAATTCCTGTCCAACGACCGTTATTTATGGAATACAAAGACGACTCCAAAACTTATGATATTCAGTATCAGTATATGTTAGGGGAAGATTTGCTTGTTGCACCTGTATACGAAGAAGCTAAAGAGGCATGGACCGTTTATCTTCCAGAAGATGATTGGGTTCATTTATGGAGCGGAGCAGAGTATCAAGGTGGAACAGTAGAAGTGGAAGCACCAATTGGAGAGCCACCGGTATTTTACCGTAAAGCGTCCAAGTATTACGACTTATTCAGTAACATCCGACATAATCATCCAATAAAAAATAACATCACCAAAAGGTAATAACCTTTAACAAAAGGTAGTAATGTATGGTATAGTGAAAGAAATTAAGTTAAAGGTGGGACCGGATAATGAGTATGAGTGTTTTGTACGTACCAATTGGAAGGAAGACATTCGATTTAGAGGCTGGAGAAGTTCAAAGACAAAAGAGCTCTGAGATGTTAAAAGAGTTAGAGGTATCATTGATTGAACCGGAAGGGATCCTTACTTCACCTGATGAATTAAAAGATTTTTTGAAAACGGTCCAAAAAGAAAAGGTTGTTACAACTATTTATCAAAGTGTAACGTTTGCTGATGGCGAATTCGTAGAAACTTTAATTAAAGAAGTGGATGCCCCAGTTGTGGTTTGGTCCATTCGAGAACCAAGTATTAACGGGCGGCTGCGCTTGAATTCACTTACTGGAGGGAATAGTACGAGTCACGTGTTGAAGTGCGCAAACCACCCGTTTTCCTTCTTGTTTGGAAACCCAGAAGAAGCTCAAATTCGGGGCCGCTTGACGAAGCATTTGAAAGTACAGAAAGTGATAAACGATCTAAAACAATTTAAAGTTGGAGTAATAGGCGAGCATCCTCCTGGTTTCTTTTTCTCGGGAACGAATGATGATCTCCTACATAAGCAGCTTGGGGTTGAAGTAAAAGAAGTCGACCTCATGAAAGCTTTTGAAGAATCAAAAAAACTTACAGAGGAAGAATGGGAACATGCTGTTGATCGTGCGGAGAAGCAAGTTATTGGACTAAATCGCAATGATGAAACGGTACAGCGTTTTGCGCAGTTCACCACTTATGTTGAATCTATTATTAAAAAAGAAAGTTTAACAGGTCTTGCTATTAGATGCTGGCCGGAATTTTTCAATGAACTTGGAGCGGCCGCGTGTTCAACGTTATCTCAATTTACCGAAGACGGAATCGTCTCTGCGTGTGAGTCTGATATACACGGCTCAGTTTCCATGTTTATTTTACAGCAATTAAGTGGTGGAAAAGCACCTTACCTTGGAGATATGGTCCATGTAAATGAAGCGAGCAACTCGGTCGTTTTCTGGCATTGTGGAGCTGGGGCTTATTCCCTAGCACATCCGGACCAAGGAGCGAAGCCAGGGGTACATCCTAATAGGAAGTTAGGATTCACAATGGAATTTGGATTAAAGCCTGGGCAAGTGACTATGTTCCGAGTAGGTTACACCCCCGAAGGATTCCGTCTCTTAGTAATGAGAGGAAATGCCCTAGATACCCCGAAGCGTTTTAACGGTACATCCGTGGAAGTTGAATTAGAAACAGAAATAAATGAAACGTTATATAGCTTAATGGAAGAAGGTTTCGAACCGCACTATGCTCTTGTTTATGAAGACGTCGCTGATGAATTAGTTGAACTTGGCCGACAATTGGGGCTTGAGACCATTGTCTATAAGAATGAATAAAAGGGGGTTACTAGATGAAAAAGATTGCGATTGGGCAAGCAGGAGGACCAACCGCTGTTATAAATGCCACACTCGCAGGGTTTGTTGATCAGGTGATGGAATCGTGTGAACTTTTGTTTGTAGAAGGCGGGTATGAAGGTCTTGTGAAAGAAAGATTTCTCCAAGGAGACTATTCAATCAATGATTGGGTCTTAAAGCATCGTAACGTACCAGGAGCCTGCCTGGAGTCAGGTCGTTTTCCGTTTGATCAACAAGCAATTGAAACAGCCGTTTACAATCTGAGAAAACATAGCGTTGATACGCTGGTATTCATTGGCGGAAATGGAACTATGGAAGCCTTGAGTAAAGTAAGTAAGGAAGCTGATCGACAAGGGTTCAAGCTTCAAGTGTTAGGTTTGCCAAAAACGGTAGACAACGATTTAGGAGCCACCGATCATGCCCCGGGCTTTTCAAGTGCCGCTAAATATATTGCTGAAACGACAAAAAACATGAGTCGTGACTTATATTCAATGAAGAATTTTGAACAAGTGCGTGTGTTGGAAACGATGGGAAGAAACGCAGGATGGTTAGCGGCTGCTTCAGGTGTTTTCAAGGAATACCCCGAGGAAGGTCCTCACTTTATCGCAGTACCTGAAGTATCTTTGAATAAAGAGGAGCTTTTGGCATCAGTTCGCCAAGCTCTCCATCTCTATGGTTATGCGATTGTTGTCGTCAGCGAGGGTGTGAAGTGGAAGGAAGAATCACAGGTGGAAATCAACCAAGTAGGTGGAAGAAAAATTCTTGGAGGTATTTCAAAGGTCATCGGTGAATTTCTAAATAGAGAACTTAATGTCAACACGAGAGCAGAACTGCTTGGAATGAATCAGCGTTCATCATCGTCGAGTGTCTCCCCAGTAGACGCACTTGAAGCTTATCAAATTGGAAAAACAGGCGGTCGATGGGTCCAGGAAGACCAGAACAATGTAATGGTTGCTGTTAAGCGTAAACCCTCAAATTGTTATACAATAAGTATGACGCCTGTAAATCTAAAAGATGTCATCAAAGAGGGAGAACGGTGCATGCCTCAAACATTTATCAAGAATAAGGATGCCTACTACACATGGTTAATGCCGTTACTAGGGGGTGACAAACCTTCTTATCCTCCGCTTTCAAAAAGGAGAGTCGTATACTGTGAAAACTCAAATTAACACTAACAAGGATCTTGCTCTATATCTGCAGCTGAAAGAAGTTTTTATTGATCGAATTCAAAAAGGGCATTGGGAACCGGATAAACTCATTCCAACCGAACAAGAATTAATGAAAGAATTCGATGTCAGCCGAACAACCATCCGTCAGGCAATATCCATCCTAGTTCAAGATGGATTGGTCGAAAAGAAACAGGGACGCGGGACCATTGTAAAACCTCGTAAACTAAGCGGGAATCTGTCTCAATTAAAGGGTTTTGCAGAAGAAGTCCTTGAACGAGGCCAGACTCCTCGAAGTAAACTGATTCGCGCTGAATTTAAAGATAACCTTTTTCATGAAAAATCAATGCTGGATATCAAAGATGATCAGCCTATTCTATTAATTGAAAGAATACGTCTAGCTGATGAGACACCTGTTGCCTTAGAGCGAACGTGCTGGCCAAAAGACATCGGAGATATTTTAATGAAATATGATTTAAATGAAGCCAGGTATTATGAGATTCTTGAAAATTATGATGTTTATTTGAACAGAGCAACGGAGAAAATTGCTGCTATTAATTCAACCATTGATGAAGCTGATGCCCTTGGAATCAGGGCTGGCGAAGCTTTACTAGAAATGACAAGGTTAAGCTTTGGCATTAATGATCGTCCGATAGAGTACACGAAGACCAAGTACCGAAATGATCAATATCATTATAGCCTGGAATTAAAACGTTAAAGGGAGAGTTAGTTCATGCCATTTATAGACGGTAAAACGATGTTGGAGCACGCTTATAATAACCAATACGGAGTAGGGGCTTTCAGTGCACATAATGCAGAAACGATTTTGGCGATTTTGGAAGCGGCTGAAGAAGAACAATCCCCTGTCATGATTCAAATTGGTCAGAAAGTAATTCAAACACTAGGGTTAAAACCAATGAAAGAGATGGTCGATAGCTTTGCTGAAAGTTTCACTGTCCCGATATCGATCCATTTGGATCACAGCCGGCAGTTTGAGCAGACGATGAATGCCATTCAGCTTGGATTTCAATCGGTCATGTTTGATGGGTCCGCTCTTTCGTTCGAAGAAAACACATTAATTACAAGGCGGGTCGTTGCCGCAGCTCGTGCCCTTGGTATTGGGACTGAAGGAGAAATTGGTAAAATAGGCGGTACAGAAGATGATATTACTGTGGACGAAAAGGATGCATTAATAACAACCACTCAGGAAGCTGTTGATTTTGTGAACGAAACAGATGTAGATTACTTAGCCGTTTCTATCGGCACAGCTCACGGCATTTACAAAGAAACCCCTAATCTCCGCTTTGAGCGTTTAGAAGAAATATCGAAAGCTGTTCAGCGTCCTGTCGTTCTTCACGGGGGGTCAGATGTCCCTGATGAACAAGTACAACGGGCAATTAAATTAGGGATTTCCAAGATTAATGTAGATACAGAACTCCGCCAGGCCTTTACACGAGGAGTACATGCCCACTATGCTAGCCATCCAGATGATATTGTCCTTGCTGATTCGTTAGGTGCTGGCCGAAAAGAAATGAAAGAAAAAGTGAAAGAAAAGATTCATGTATTTGGCAGTCAAGAGAAAGCTCTTGATTTGTTAAAAGGTAAAAAGGTCGTAACGTTATAATAAATTGAGGAGGTTGTCATGATGAATGTAGTCTCTACTGATCAGTATTATGGGTTGTTTATTGATGGAGAGTGGATAGAAAAAGACCAAAAAGACCAGGTACTGAATAAGTACAATCAGGAAGTCATAGCCGAAACCGCACGCGCCAATGCAGTCGATGTTGAAAATGCGGTAACTAGTGCGAATGTTGCTTTTCAAACTCCTTTTTCCATGTATGATCGTTACACGGTCTTATTAAAGGTAGCTCAGCTCTTAAGAGAACATGAGGAAGAGTTTGCTGAAGTTATTGCTGAAGAAGTTGGAAAGCCAATTACAGAAGCTAGAGGAGAGGTCGGACGATCGGCGCTTACGCTTGAAAACTCTGCTGAAGAAGCGAAGAGAATTCATGGGGAAGGCATTCCTGTCGAGGCAGCCCCTGGATCGGAAAATAGAAAAGCCTTCACCCGACGTTATCCTATCGGGGTTGTTGCAGCCATCACGCCTTTTAATGTGCCTCTGAATTTAGTTTGCCACAAGATAGGTCCTGCAATTGCTGCAGGAAACAGTGTCATTTTAAAACCTGCTGAACAAACCCCTGTCACGGCATTATTATTGACTCGATTATTTGAAGAAGCAGGTTTACCTGAAGGACGATTAAATGTTTTGACTGGTCCAGGCGAAGAATTGGGCCCAATGCTTACTTCGAATAAATCCATTCATATGTTCACCTTTACGGGAAGCCCAAAGGTAGGTCAACTTCTCAGAGAACAAGCTGGTCTGCGTGATGTGGCTCTAGAGTTAGGAAATAATTCCGCTACGATTGTCCACCACGATTCAGATATCGATAAAGCAGCACAACTGGTGGCTCAAAAGAGTTTTAATAACGCAGGACAAGTCTGCATTTCTGTTCAAAGGGTTTACGTGCATACGGATCGATATGATGAATTCTTACAAAAAGTAAAAGAAAATACAGCAGCAATAAAGCTAGGTGATCCCAAAGACCCTAACACTCAAATGGGACCGATGATCGCAGAAAAAGAAGCGATACGAGTTGAACAGTGGGTAGACGAAGCTGTTCAGCAAGGGGCGGTTGTGGAAACAGGTGGAAAAAGGAAAGGCGTCTTTTTCGAACCAACTATTCTAACCCATGTAGAAGATGATATGAAGGTTTGCCGCCAGGAAGTATTTGGGCCAGTTGTTGCGGTTGATAAATATGAAGATGAAGATCACGTTATTCGTAGAGTCAACGATTCAGAATACGGATTACAAGCTGGTTTATTCACGAACGATCTAGCTTTTGCTATGAAGGCTGCTGACGAAATACACGTCGGGGGGTTAATCATCAACGATACTTCAGGCTATCGTGTAGATCACATGCCATATGGCGGAGTGAAGAAAAGTGGCACAGGTAAAGAAGGTCCGAGGTACGCGATTGAAGAAATGACCGAAGAAAAAATCGTCGTGTTTAATCTATAACACGTGAAAAGGGAGCTTTATTGCAGCTCCCTTTTTCAAATTTTCATAGGGAGAAGAAAGATGACCTTTATCACTATATTACTACCCATATTTTTTGTTTTTGGAGTTGGATATGCCGTTCAGAAATTCTTCAGATTTGACACAGGGGTTTTTTCAAAACTTGCTTTGTATGTTTTAGTTCCTTTCCTTGTCTTTCGTACATTTTATCAGGAATCTATAAATTTATCTTATATGTATATAGCCATTTACATGGTAGGACTATGTTTAATTATTATTTTAATTGTCACGGTGCTTTCTAGGTTTAGGTCCTATAGTGAACAAGAACGGTGTGCCCTCGTCCTTTCCTGCGCATTTACCAATAACGGGAATTATGGCACACCCTTAATATTGTTTCTTTTCGGTACAGCAAGTATGGATACGGCGATTGTGCTAATGGTTTTACAACAGTTGCTAATGAGTACTCTTGGCGTCTATTATGCTGCCAAAGGAAGTGAGAACGCTGATGGAATTCGAAGTGCGCTTCAATCCGTGCGTAAAATGCCTATGGTTTATGGAGCTATTATTGGATTAGTGTTTAATAGCTTCGACCTTCCAATTGGACGCTTACAAGACGGCGTCACTATCATAGCCGATGCAGCGATTCCTCTCATCATGCTTACTTTAGGAATGCAGCTTGCAAATATTCAACTGGGTTCCTTGGATTTCAAAAAAGTATCTACAGCGCTTATACTAAAATTGGTTTTAGCTCCCATGATAGCTGCTCTAATTGTCTGGTGGATGCCGGTGGATCCCCTAATGAAGCAAATCATGATTATCATGGCGGCTACACCTACGGCAGCTAACACAACGATGTACGCGATTCAATTTAAAACCGATCCACAGACAGTGACGAGTTCTACCCTTGTCACCACCCTGACTAGTATTGCAACTATGCCTGTTGTCATATATTTAGTTTCATAGTACTAATACTAGACGGGTATACATCAGGCTCACTCTCTCCATAATAAATAGTAATGTTAGAGGAGAGAAGGTTTTATAATGAAGCGTATTATGTTTACACTTTTACCAATCGTTTATATGATCCTCATTTGGATACAGTCGAGTCATTCGATTGATGAAATCAAGAGGTTCATAGGTGTTCAACCATGAGTTTAAATATGCTGCTTGAAAGCCTTCATGTGGTGGAATTTGCGTTTCTTTATTTATTAATTGTGATTGCTCTAGTTGTAAATCGGAGGTTTTCTAAAACTACTAATTTATTTGCCGCAATTATTGCTATGGTATATGGGTTAGTAGATGAAATCCATCAACTCTATGTAGTCGACAGATCTTTTACTTTCATAGACTTAGTAAAGGATTGGTTTGGAGTATCGCTTACTTGGTTTTTTGTCCACTACTATCATTTTAAAGAGAAAAAGGAATCGGCTCCGGTCGATGCGTAGACTGTCTTCATTGAAGACAGTCTATTTTTGTTGGAAATATATACCTCCTCAGGTCATCCAGATTCTGGATGACCTGAGGAGGTAATTTATTTAAGGGATTCCATCTTTAAATTCAAAGAATGTTTCTTCGTGGGGAGCTGTATAATGATGTATCAAAACTGAATAGCAGGGAGAGGAATGGATGAAATACGTAAAGATTTCAGGGTACATCCTTGGTGTTCTTGTTATTTTTCTTGTTGGAATCATGATTGGTAAAACTGGAGCAGAGACGACGCTGAATAATATGAAACTGGATATAAAAGAAATGGAAGAAGAAGCGATAACGGCTAACGAACAAATTGATCAACTTGATGAGGAATTAAAGACTTTACAAACCGATAAAAGAGAGACTCTTGCGTTAATTGATCAGAAAGAAGGATTAGTTAATGAAGTTGCGGCTTTGCAAAAGGAATTAGATGATAAACAGTCCACATTAGATGAAGAGTTAAAAGCGGGTAAAGAGGAAATTGAAGGTAAGCTGAAAAAGGAAAATGATAAGCTTGCCAGTTTAGAAAACGAAGTAAAGAAACTACAATCCAAGGTAGACGAGAAAAAGAAAGAAATCGATCGTTTGACAGGAGAGCTGGAAAAAGCGAAGGAGGAGCCTAAAACGTTGATTGCTGGTCAATATATTGTCGGTGAAGACCTGCCTGCAGGTCGTTATCAGGTAACGAACATAGGCGATGGTACAAACTTTTTTGTTTACGACAGCAGTGGCTACCCAACAGTAAATACAATACTTGGGGAAGATTTTTATGGGGACTACGTGTTTTTCACAGATGATGGTGATCAGATTGAGACACATGGCAAAGTAAAATTAATACCTGTAGAGTAACAAAACCCCGGACTGAGTAAATCTAAGTCCGGGTTTTTACATGAATTGGAAAAAGTGGAGAGTTAATTTGGAGAATTGGTTATGAAAGGAGTATAAGTAATCATACATATAAACGCGTCGTATTGTTAAGAGAAGGGGGTATTAGATGCACTCCATCCAATTAGAGAGGAGAGTTGTGTATTGAAATTTTGTACGGGTTGTGGCTATCGGTTGGATGATGACCAAGCTTTCTGCACCGAGTGTGGAATGAAACAAGGTAATCACGATGGGGAAAGTAATGCTTCTCCGGAGCAAGTGACATCCACTCTCTCAAAAAAGCCGATGTCTAGAAGGGCTAAGGTCGTATGGATATCCACTGGCTCGCTTATAGGATTAATGATTATAGCTCACTTCATAATCACGTCCATAATCAATCCTGTGAAAAGTATCCAAATGATGGACCGGGCAATGACTGAAGGTGATGCTAACTCTTTTTTTGAAGATGTGACTTTGGACGAATCAGCCCTTATTCATAAGGAAGAGTTTATGCGCTTTATTGATGAGGCTGGCTGGGAAGAGGTTCGCGAGCAGATGACTCAAGTCATTGAGGATAAAGACGCCTCAGATTTTGATAGAAAAATTTATGACTCCTACGGAAATGATTTGTTCGTCATGAAAAAGGTGGCGGTAATGCCGGGGCTCTACCATACATACGAAATAGAATCCGTTCCTAATCAATTACTCCTATCCACGAATGTCAGCCCCTCCTCTTTTACTATTGAAAAAGAAAACTTGGAAGTGAGGAAGACGAAAGATCATCATAAATTCCTTAAGCTTTATCCAGGAACATATGAGCTTAAGGGGGAAGCGTCTAATGAGTTCGGGGAGTTTACAATTTCTCAAGAGGTTGTAGTGGACACCACTGGAGCAGGAGATTTTTCTATTACTGCGGCTTTTCCTGAAGAAACATTCACCATTTTCACAAATCATCCTGAAGCCACTCTTTTCGTGAATGGAAAGAGTACAAAGAAAAAACTATCTGAATTCAAGACAATAGGTCCTTTTCCGGACGATAAAGAAGTGAAGCTGCACGCAGAATGGAAAAACAAAGACGGAGACATGTTGAAAACGGAGCCTGTTACCCAAAACAGCGCTTTTTGGGGTGAATTGAATTTTGTCTTTGAAGACGCTTATGAGGAAAACAATGACCCTCCAGAGGAAGAAGAGGTTGCTTTAAACGAAGATTTTGATGAAGAAGCTGAAATGCTTGTTTTGGATTTCCGTGCCGCTTATGAAAGTGCGTTAAATGCTACTGATTTTAGCGTTATTTCTCCTTACTTATTATCTGGAAGTAAAGCGGAGGAAGAATTGAAGGAGTACATCGAAGGACTTGTAAATAATGAATTTACTTATGAGTTTGTCGATAACGAGATTCTCTCAGTCGAATCTACAAGTGGAAATGGAGTAGTTGTCAAAACGAAGGAAACCTTCGTCTTTACCAATGATGAGGGCGCTCAAACTCATTATGACCGTAAGAAAGACTATTATTTGCAAGAAGTCTCCGATGAACTAAAAATCAATAGAATTGATATAAATGAAACGAAGCGTAGTGACTTATAAGGCTGACCACCATCAATTAGAAAGGAAAGTGATTCTATGTATTGTTCAGATTGTGGTGCTGAGGTAGAAAAAGAATCCAACTTTTGTGGGGGATGCGGAGCGTCCTTGACACAAGAAGAAACCCGTGAGATCCCAGTTGCGAATGTTCAAGAAGCGCAACAAGCTCAGCAAAGATTACCAATGAGGACAGAGCATAAGAAAAGGAATAGTGATTTTGTGGGTAAAGCGAAAGTTATTAGTAAACAGTTTTTCCAATTTACCGCACAAACCTTCAAAGCACCATTCAGCGTGAGTCGGCAGGTAAATGAACGTGATGTGACCAGTGGAATCATTGCAAATGTTTTGCTGGCTTTCTTTATCTCTTTTATTTTTTATTTAATGATGAGAGATATGAGCAGTGGGTTTGTGGACGTTCCCTTCTTTTCTACCGTTTTTCAACCATTCTTCTATATCCTGATTTTTCTAACTGTATTTATAGCCGTTAATTTCGGAATCGCAAAAATGATGAAGTCGGATGTTACATTCCCGGGTGTGATTGCTAAATTCGGCTCCTTAAATGCAATATCCGTAACATTCTTCTTTTTATCCAGTTTGTTCGGACTAATATCTTTAAACACTTTTAGTACGTTCTTGTTTTTTATTGGATTGAGTTTGTTCGGTATATCGACAGTTGTTCTATTATTCTCCCTTAATGCAGAAAAATCGAGTAAAGAAGGACTTGATGTATTTTACGGGTTGTTCATTTCAAACCTAACTATGGCAGTTATTTACTTTTTAGTATGGATGAGTATTTTTGAGAGAATTGTAGATGAAGTAAGAAATGTACCATTTGGTATGTTCTAATACTTTTTGAATAAAGGTGGAGGGCTACTCATTCAAGGGTGTGTTTCTTTTTTCATAAAAGGAGGCCTCTTATGAAACCTTGTGTGGCATGTGGAGAGGAATTTGAAGAGAAAAAGAAGTTCTGCAATCGATGCGGTGCCCAGCAGGAGTGTCTCGATTGCGGGTACTCTTTAAAAGTAGAGGCTCATTTTTGTCCCGAATGTGGTGTGGCAATTTTGACTCGGGAGGACCAAGTCATACGTGAAGCAGGGTTTAGAAAAGTGCCCACTTTTGTGTGGGTAATTGGGGCAATTGCCATTGCGGCCATTATTCTTCAGCTCTTTTACTCAAATACAAACGTCTTTCAATCACTTATGACCCCTGAACAAACCGTGAAAAATTTCTTCAATGAATTTGCTGATGGAGAACTGGAAGATGCGAGTGATTATCTTCATTCAGATGTAAAAAGAGATTTCATGTATGGAGCAGAAGGTTTTGTCCCACCTAACGCCTCCGTAAGAATTGTTGATATACAAAAGGAGCAAAGCGGAGACTTCGCAACCCTTGATGTCATGGTGAATATTTATCCTGAACCTTATTATGAAGATAACCCTGTCAATGTCATTGCTGAACTGGAGAGAGTTAGCGGAAAGTGGCTAATCTACGACATGCATTAATGAGAGTTAAGTTTGGAAATAATTAACACCTCAGGTCATCCAGAATATGGATGACCTGAGGTGTTTGATATTTTACATATAATCCAAATTAGCTTTCATGAGACCGGCGCATAGCATCTGCCACAAACTCTACTTGCGTGCCTACAATGACCTGTAGATTATTACCGCCAGGCTTCATAATGCCTTTAGCCCCGTGTTGTTTCAGTGCAGTTTCATTCACTCGGCTCATATCTTTAATTTGTAAACGCAGGCGCGTTGCACAACTGTCAACAGAGCTGATATTATCTTTTCCGCCTAAATCTGTGATAAATTGGTCGGCCATATGTTGATATTTATCTCCGCCTTGCTGAGTACTGTCCTCGACGATTGTATCCTCATCTTCACGACCCGGTGTTTTCAAATTCAGTTTAACGATCAAGAAGTAGAAGATGATAAAATAGATCGCCCCAAAGGCCAGTCCTTGTACAAGGAGAAGGGCTGGTTTTTCAGCAATTCCATAATTCAATGCATAATCAAGAAAACCTGCTGAGAATCCGAAACCGTGACGTATATCGAGCCAGAATGCGACAATCATAGAAAGTCCTGTCAGTACTGCGTGTACAAAATACAACAGTGGTGACAAGAACATGAATGAGAATTCGAGGGGCTCTGTGATCCCTGTTAAAAATGAAGTTAGAGCGATACCGATCATACCACCTGAGATCGCTTTTCGTTTTTCTTTTTTAGCTGCAGCGATCATTGCAAAGGCAGCTGCTGGTAGTCCGAACATCATGATTGGGAAGAAACCAGCCATGAAGTATCCGGCCGTTGGGTCTCCAGCGAAGAATCGTCCAATTTCCCCTGTAGCTCCTTCATATTCTCCAAACACAAACCAAATCAGTGTATTAAGGACGTGGTGTAATCCAACCGGAATTAAGATACGGTTTAAGAAACCATACACACCGACTCCTGCGGCACCCGCTCCTAGGATCCATTCCCCTAGCGCGTTGATTCCTTCTTGTATTGGCGGCCATATAAAACCAAATAGTCCGGCAAGGACAACCATGACGGCACCTGTAACAATTGGGACGAAGCGACGTCCACCGAAGAAACCTAACCATTCTGGTAATTTAATATCGTAGAAACGGTTATACAATAACCCTGCAATAACCCCTGCTAGGATTCCTCCTAAAACTGACATGTTGATGTCTTCATTTATTGCCATAGCCCCTTCTGTGAGAACCAGATACCCAATAGCCCCTGCTAAACCTGCTGCGCCATTTCCATCCTTAGCTAAACCGATCGCGACACCGATAGCAAATATAAGTGCAAGATTAGCAAAAATCGCGTCTCCGGCAGCAGCCATAAATGGGATCCCAAGCAAGTCATCTTGTCCAAGACGAAGCAAAAGAGCAGCCGCTGGCAAGGCAGCAACAGGCAGCATGAATGCTTTACCAATTCGTTGAATAAAGTTAAACATTTTTGTACCCCTTTCTTTAATGGTGATTTTTTAATCTGTTAACGCTTCCAAACAAAATGTATCATATAAAATTATAGTTGTCTATACCATTAAATCACTATTAGATCATCTTTTACCCAGCTTTTATAGGTATAATGTTATACAAAAGTTTAAGTGGTATAGACAACTTTGGTTCATCCTGCTATGCTATAAACAAATAGACGGAAAACAGGTGATTGTGATGCGAAAGATACTGACTGGTGGAACAGTAGTTACCGAAACAGGAATGATTGAAAACGGTTATGTCCTGATCGAAGACGGGCAGATTGTCGACTATGGTCAGAAAGGAAACTTGCAAAAAGATGAAGGGGAAGCTATCGAATTAGATGAAACAGATATCGTCATGCCAGGGTTCATCGATATTCACATTCATGGAGCGGCTGGGCATGACACGATGGATGCGACAGAGGATGCGCTACGAGTAATGGCTGAAACTCTTCCAAAAGAGGGAACAACGAGTTTTCTTGCGACGACGATAACTGATACAGATGAACATATAACAGGGGCTTTACGAAATGCAGCAAAGTTTAGCAAGACGGATTATGATGGAGCGGAAATGCTTGGAGTTCATTTAGAAGGCCCGTTTATTAGCCTGCAACACGCTGGAGCTCAGCCTGAATCCTGCATCATTCCATCTTCTATAGAAATCTTTGAAAAGTGGCAAAAAGCAGCTGAAGGGCTGATCCGTGTTGTCACTCTCGCTCCTGAAGAAGAAAATGGGATGGCACTAGTCCGTTACTTGAGAGATAACGGTGTTATTCCTTCCATTGGGCATAGTCATGCGACTTTTGATGAAGTAAGCGAAGCCGTGAACCACGGTCTCAAACATGCGACTCACCTGTTCAATGCTATGAGACCGATGCACCACAGGGAACCAGGAGTTGTTGGGGCGGTTTTTCTAAACCCATCCTTACTTGCGGAAATCATATTTGACCGTGTTCATGTAACAGATGAAATGGTTCGGCTTGCTTTTCGCACGTTAGGTAGTGACCGAATGATGCTGATTACGGATTCCATGCGTGGGAAGTGCCTTCGAGAAGGAACCTATGACCTGGGTGGACAAGAGGTAACGATTAACGAAGGAGAAGCTCGTCTTGCCAACGGGACACTTGCAGGAAGTGTGCTGAAAATGAGCGATGCCGTCCGCCACTTAAGTTCTTTTGAAGAGAGCTCCAAACTAGATGTAATGAAAATGGCTTCCTGGAATGCTGCCAAATCGTTAGGCGTCGATGATCGTAAGGGAAGTATCGAAAAAGGCAAAGACGCGGACTTAGTGGTTTTAGACTCCGAACTTAGTGTAAAACAGACCTTCTGTAGAGGGAATAAAGTCAATCATGATAAAATGGGGTGAATAGAATGAAAATCATTAAAGTATCGGACTATGAAGAAATGAGCCGTAAGAGTGCGGAAATGTTCTATCACATGATCGATCAACATCCAAACCTACGCTTAGGATTAGCAACAGGAAGCACGCCGATCGGTTTTTATACACATTTGACCGAGTTTATACAAACAGAAGAAACGGATGTTTCTAAGCTTTTATCGTTTAATTTGGATGAGTATATTGGGCTTGATCCACAGTCTCCACAAAGCTTCTATACTTTTATGAAGGAGCATTTTTACCAGCCCCTTGGTTTAAATGAGGCCCAAACGTTTATTCCCAACGGAAGTGTGGATGATCCTGGTGAGGAGAGTAAGCGTTACGAACAGTACATTCGCGAGGCTGGAGGAATAGATGTGCAGCTCCTCGGTGTAGGTACAAACGGTCATATCGGATTTAATGAGCCCGGGACTCCTTTCGCTCAGAGGACACACGAAGTAAGATTGAAGGAATCTACAAGAGAAGCAAATGCGCGCTTTTTTGACTCTAAAGAAGATGTTCCAACGCATGCGATTACGATGGGGATAGGGACCATTCTAGATGCAAAAAAAGTTGTGCTGCTTGCAAGTGGTGAAAGAAAAGCAGAGGCGATTTACCAGTTTGTAAACGGTGAAGTGAGTGAGGAGTGGCCAATTACTGCACTTAAAAATCATCCGGATGTAACTCTTTTTGTAGATGAAGATGCAGCTTCTAAGTTGTGAACTGAATACTAAACGGAGTGAGTAGATATGATAGATAAGCAATCCCCAATCCCGATTTATTATCAAATTCAAGAACATTTACGATCGATGATTGAGAACAAAGAATTGAACCCCGGAGAGGCCATCCCTTCAGAAAGGGAGTTAGCTGAAAAGTATGATATCAGCCGAATGACGGTGCGCCAGGCGATTACAAACCTGGCGAATGAAGGACTGCTTGTCCGTGAAAAAGGAAAAGGAAGCTTTGTTGCCGAGCAAAAAATAGAACAGCCGCTTATGCAGCTGACAAGCTTTTCAGAAGATATGCGGAGAAGGGGCATCGAACCCGGAACACTTGTGAAAGAGTTTCAAATTGTAAAAGCTTCTGCAAAAGTTAGTGACGAACTGCAGCTTCCTGAAGGAGAAGAGATCTATCAATTGAATCGTCTTCGACTAGGGGACGGGGAACCGATGGCTTATGAAATTCTAAGTTTACCAAAGGAAAAGCTTCCACTTATTTCCGAGGAAATTGTCAAAGGGTCGTTCTATAACTATATAGAAAAAGAGATGGGGCTATCGATTGAGCGGGCCGTCCAGTCCTTTGAACCTTCTTTGGCTACGGAGCTCGAGAGTGAAATGCTGAATATTGAAGTCGGTTCTCCGGTATTGTTATTGCGCCGGACTACTTACTTGAGCGATGGTTCACCTTTTGAACACGTCAAATCCACGTATAGAGGTGATCGATATAAATTCGTCGCTGAGATGAAGCGTTAGAAAGGAAGAGCGATTTGATACACCAGTATTTTGATGAAGTGCAAGCCTTATTGGAAAGAGCAGCCGACTCTCAATATCGTATGTTGGAAGATGCCGCTAAACGTATCGTTAAAACTATCGAGCAAGGCGGGGTCGTACACTTATTCGGCACAGGTCACTCTCATATGCTCGCTGAAGAAGGCTTCTATCGCGCTGGTGGACTAGCAGCGATACGTCCGATATTTATCGAGAGTTTGATGCTTCATGAAGGAGCATTACGCAGCTCGAATTTAGAGCGTCGCGAAGGTCTTGCTGAAACTTTTATGGAAGGTGAAGATATACGTCCAGAAGATGTGCTTATTGTCATTTCTACTTCTGGGAAAAACCCTGTACCTGTGGATGTTGCTTTATGGGGAAAAGAAAAGGGAGCATTTGTTATTTCTCTTTCCTCACACCGCTATACGGAACAGCAGTCTTCCCGCCATAAAAGTGGGAGGTATCTTAGTGACGTTGCTGATTTAGCAATAGATAATGGAAGCCCGATCGGTGATGCTGTGTTAAAACACGAAGCTATAAGTGTCCGATTTTCTTCAACTTCGACGGTTGTTGGTGCAACTCTTATGAATGCGATGTTTGCTGAGGCCATTGGCTTATTGGCTAATAAAGGGGAGGAACCGCCTGTGTTCTTAAGTGGCAACGTTGCAGGGTCTTTAGAGCACAACCAGAAGTTAATGGAACGATACAAACACCGTATCGATTTTGGTAAACTAGATTGATTTAAAGAAGAGTCTTGCTTAGTGTAAGACTCTTTTGTTTAGTTTGAGATAACTTTCATATATTTGTCTCCTCAGGTCATCCAAATTCTGGATGACCTGAGGAGACAAAAGGAGACAAATATAGGCATTAAATGTTAAAAGCACAGGAGGCGATGGCCTCCTGTGCTTTATTGTTATTTGCCATTTTCAATTAATGAAAAACCAATATATTTCATAGCTGCTTCTAAATTAAAAACAGTTTTTGTATTCAACCTATGGAGTTGCGTATTATTCACTTCATTTTTTGCAAGACCAGGGGTGATGCCTGTGATAATGGTTTCAATACCCATCAATTCCAATGACTGTACGAGATCAATTAATACTTGAGGAAAGTCGTTATCAATAATCGATAATCCAGATACATCAACAATAAAATAATCAATTTCATACTGTGCACCATAATCTAATACGTCTTCTAGGATCTTTTTAGCCCTGTAATCATCAATAAACCCTTGAACGGTAAGAACGGATACTCCTTCAGTAATTGGGATAATAGGAACATTTAAAAGGCCCATATTATATTTGGTTTCATCAAGTTCAATCAGATGAGAAAGGACATCGGACATGGACTTCAAAAACATAATATCATCATCGCTAAATTCTTTCTCTTCTCTATCCATTACACATAATGTACCGAACACTTCGCCATTGGTATCTCTCAAAGTAACCCCTAAGAATCCTTTGACATTCAGTTGTGGCGTCACGTCTAAGTCTCTAGTTAAAACGTCACTGGTTAAATCAGTCGTTGTCATGTGGCTGTCTTCGTTCGAAATGATAATACGGCAGTAAGTCCCACCATACTCAACTGAATAACCTTCAGGAATAATTTCTTCTTTATCGTTATAAGAGCTTAGCACCGTCATTTCATATTCTCCCCGCTTTGTCACATAAGCGGTATTTACGTTCAACCGGTTGCTGATCGTCTTGAACAATTTTTTGGAAGCTGTTCTCAAAGAATGGAATTGAGAGGTATCCAAATTGTAGCCTTTTGACATAGAAGCCCTCCTAATGGAAGCTATACCTAATTCTTTTATTCTATCACAATAATAACTGAAAATTCGAATAGGGTCACATGTAGTAGACGAGAGTAAAAAGTTGGAAGGTATTGGATATTTAAAGAACGTCCAAAAACAACTGTGTCTTGAACCCGAGTGTAACAATAGTGACATCTCTTTTTAAAGTCTCTATTGTTATATAGATCATTGTTAAAAATACGCCATTGAGCGGAGGTATATCCCTTATCATAATGGTACCTTAATAATGGATGTGGTTACAAATCTGTTAGATAAACTGAAGAATCAACTGCTTACAATGTATTAAGTCTATTGATGCATTTTCTAATTTAGCGTTTACCATCCCCTGACCCTTGGTAATTGGAATAATATAGTAATAATTAAATCTCAAAAAGAAAGGTGGATGGAAACATGAGCGTAGTAAAAGATTTGATGACAACGAATCTTGCAACTTGTAACTCTTCGGATGATTTGGTAACAGTGGCGCAGCGTATGAAAGAAGAAGACGTTGGATTTGTTCCTTTAGTAGAGAAGGACAAATATGTAGGGGTAGTCACAGACCGTGATATTGTCGTGAAGGGACTTGCAAAAGGGACGGCTGATAATGTGAAAGCTTCTGATGTTATGACAGAAAACATCATTACCGGTTATCCTGACATGGACGTATCAGAAGCGGCGCGTTTAATGCAGGAGCATCAAATTAAGCGCTTATTAGTTGTAGAAAATGAATCCATCCAAGGGGTAGTTTCTCTAGGTGATGTCGCTTCCCAGGGAGTCGCTGAAGCCGCAGCTGATATTGTACGTGAAGTCTCTAAGGGTGCCGCCAATAACTAAATAAATTCTGGAAATAGGCGCGGTAGAAGAATTTCTTCTACTGCGTTTTTTATGTAGGAGAGGGGATGGAAGTGAATTTCCATAACCTGTCACATCAGGTCATCCAGAATATGGATGACCTGATGTGACAGATTATTCCATTAAAAAGACGCCTGAGCAATGTCAGGCGTCTATATTAGGGGGGAGGTCGTTCAACAAATAGATTAATAGGTTACGGCATCATATGAGTTGATCAAGCCATGCTCGAAGTAGTAGCCTGTTCCACTGATCGGATCTGCTGTTTGTTCAATGGCAGCGCGGATGTTCGAGTTCGAGCGTCCTTGCGAAGCTAATAGACCTGCAAGCCCGGCTACGTGTGGAGAAGCCATGGATGTGCCTGACATATACATGTATCCGTTATTAGGTGTTGTAGAAGCGATTGATACACCTGGTGCAGTTACATCTACCCATGTTCCGTAGTTGGAGAAAGATGCTTTTCTATTGTATTGATCCACAGCTCCTACAGCGATGACATTGGCATACGAAGCAGGTTCGAATGTTGTAGAAACACCGTCATTACCAGCTGCTGCAATAATGACAGAACCTTTGCTCCATGCATAGTTAACAGCATTTTCAAGCGTTTGGGTATCACAGTTACAACCAAGGGACAAGTTGATGACTTCAGCGCCTGCATCAGCAGAATAACGGATCGCATCCGCGATATCGTTTAATGATCCACTTCCATTCGCATCTAATGCGCGAACAGCAAGAATTTTCGTGTTTGGAGCCATACCCGCAACTCCTCGTGCATTATTTGTTTCTGCAGCAGCTGTTCCAGCAACGTGTGTACCGTGGTTGTTCAAGTCCATCGGGTCGTAATCGTTATCGACAAAATCATAGCCTTTGATCGTCTTCCCGTTTAAATCAGGGTGATTGTAGTCAACGCCGCTATCGATTACAGCGATCTCCTGGCTGCTGGAACCGCGGGTCACATTCCAGGCAGCTTCTGTATCTGTATTTTGCGGTCCGTATTGGTATCCGCTATAATAAGTATCGTTTGGAGTCCAGCTCGCTTCGAATATGTAATTGGGTTCAGCATACTCGACGTTTGGATTTTTATTAAGCGCTTTGACAGCCGCTTCCACATTTCCGACTTTCAATACTTTCACATTCTCATCTTCAGCTACTTCTTGATCAATCGTTTTAGCACCAAAGCTTTCAAGTTGGTTCGATTTTAATGCCTTTCCTTCTTTAAACTTGACGACAACTTCACCTTTTACATACTCACCTTTTTCTTCCTGCACGTTTACAGAGTTTTTCTTTTCCAGGGTGTCTGACTTGGCAGCAAACACATCACCTGCTGATGGCAAAAAAGCGAGTGAGGCTGCTAGACCTAATGTAGCGAGTTTTCTTAACTTCATTACACATTCCTCCTATCAAATATATACTCTATAAATTCGCACATTTAGGGTGAATTCCTGCGAAAACGGACTTGGGATAGTTAAGCAAAGTTCCTATGACTAAGACCCTTTAAAAAAGACAACTTTCCCAAGTTCTAGAAAAATAGGCTAATAAACTTGGGTGTGGAGAGTGAATTTGTGACAAAAAACCCCATTCCAAAACGATTTACGTTTCGAAATGGGGATGAAGTTACAATACTTTGCTTAAGAATTCCTGTGTCCGTGGATTACTAGGATTGCCAAAGATTTTTTCTGGTTTGTCTTCTTCCATTATGATGCCTTCGTCCATGAAGATAACACGGTCTCCCATTTCACGGGCAAAGCCCATTTCGTGGGTTACCACCACCATGGTCATTCCTTCTTTTGCAAGATTCTTCATGACATTTAATACATCACCAACAAGCTCAGGGTCAAGGGCAGATGTCGGTTCATCAAAAAGCATAATCTTTGGTTCCATCGCTAAGGAACGGGCAATGGCGACCCTTTGTTTTTGCCCGCCAGATAAGCTTTCCGGATAGACATCTGCTTTATCTGATAGCCCTACCTTTTCGAGCAGCGGGTAAGCGTCTTTTTCTGCCTGATCTTTGCTGACACCTTTAATCTTTCTAGGACCGAGGGTGATATTATCAAGTACGGTCATGTGCGGGAAAAGGTTGAAGTGCTGAAATACCATCCCCACACGAGAACGAACTTCATTAATATTAATTTTAGGATTTGTGAGATTATCTCCTTCGATAAAGACGTCGCCTGAGGTTACTTCTTCTAGTAAATTTAAACAACGGAGTAAAGTACTTTTTCCAGATCCTGAAGGGCCGATGACACAGACCACTTCTTTTTCCTCAACTTCAAGGTTAATGCCTTTTAATACTTCATTCTTTCCAAACGATTTATGCAAGTCTTTTACGGTGATCATCATACGTCTAGTCTCCTCTCTACTCTACGTAAATAAAGCGCTGTTGGTACAGTGATGGCAAGATACATGAGACAAACCATTGTCAAAGCTTCAAAAGCTGCAAAAGTTATCCCATAATATTGCTGACCCATGTACAGCAATTCACCGACAGCAATAACGGAGAATAGTGAGGTATCCTTCAAACTAATCACAAATTGGTTACCAAGCGGCGGGATCATTCTCCTGAAAGCTTGAGGCCAGATGATGTATCTCATCGTTTGACCTCTTGTTAACCCAAGAGAACGCCCAGCTTCGTTCTGCCCTTTATCAATAGAGTAGACGGCACCACGTACGATTTCTGCGATATAGGCACCGGCGTTGACGGCAATCGCGATGATGGATGCTGTGATTTTATCAATATTAAAGCCTAGTAAGTCCGGAAGTCCAAAGTAGATAAATAGAATTTGAGCAAGAATTGGTGTTCCACGTAATACTTCCACATATATTGAAGAAAGTACATAAATAAGTTTGTTCTTTGATAGTCGTGCTAGTCCAACGATTGCTCCTAAAATGAAGCCAAAAAGTAATCCTACCGCAGTTATGAGAAGGGTATAACCTAACCCTTGCCATAAAAAGGGTAGGACCCGCACAAAGTGCGAATCTAATATTGCTTCCATGTGAAAAGACGCCCCTTATCTCTTAATGTATTTAGTTCAGTGGTGTTAAGTAAATAGAATGGAAAAGCGTAACAAGTGTCCAACCTGCCACGCTTTCCCGGAATTTTTTATTCAGATGATTCCGTACCGTATTTACGCTCTCCAAACCATTCTTCATAAATATCATCATACGTTCCATTATCAATTAAGGTTTGAAGGGCTTCGTTTACGTCACCCACAAGTTCAGATCCTTTAGGAAAAGCGATTCCGTATTGCTCCCCTTGAAGAACATCTCCAACGGTTTTCAGTTCTCCTTTAGCATCATTATTCACATAGTATTTAACGTTAGGTACGTCATACATGACGGCATCCACACGACCAGCTTGAAGGTCCATGTAGGCTTCAACAATCCCTGGGAACGTCACGACTTCCGCATCAGGGTGGTTATCTTTCAAGTACGTTTCACTTGTTGTACCTGAACGAGTGGCTACTTTTTTACCAGCTAAATCATCTTCGGATTTTATTTCTTCATTATCTGCTCGAACGGCAAGAATAAGACCTGCATCGTAATATGGATCAGAGAAATCGATGGTCTTTTCACGTTCTTCTGTAATTGTCATGCCGGCAATACCAATATCATATCTAGAAGATTGCATCCCAGTGACAACTCCATCAAACTTCATAGATTCAATATCAACTTGAAAACCTGCTTCTTCTGCGATAGCACGGATCAAGTCCATATCAAACCCTTCCATTTTTCCAGTATCTTCGTTTAGAAATTCGAAAGGAACAAAGTTGTTATCGGTAGCGACTGTATATGTCTTTCCGCCGTCGCTGCCAGAATCAGACCCTTCATCCCCGGAACCAGAAGTCTCTTCTGAGCTTCCGCATGCGGCTAGAACAAGTACCAATAGGATACTTGCCACCATTAAGTAAAACTTTCTCATCTTATCTTCTCCCCCTTTAGTCTTTTGCAGTTCTATTATCTCAAATTGTGTTATTAATTTGAAAATTCATAATTATTCTTAATTTGGGAAAAAACGATAGGATTCCGGCGTTTGTTAAGAGAAAACCTCGATTTCTTATGATTTACTTCCGTTATTGCATGAATGCTTCATTTTTTTAGTGGAGGTTCGACAAATTTTTGGTAAATAAGGAAGGAGTTCTATGAGAATAATAGAGTCATTTTATTAGCAGGGAGGAATTTAGCTGTACGTCACTGGAGTCTATATTAGCGAGAGGAGCTATCAGAGGTAAAAAAGTTGGGAGTACAAAATAGAAAGAAATGAATACATAAAGAAGTTACCAGTTCATTTAATAAGAAAAGATTTTTTGGTATTTAAAAACTAAAACCCATTTTTCTGTCTAAGAGTTAACAAAAATATCAAAAATAATTCTTTTGTAATATTTGTAACTTATAGGGAATAAGGAGAGCTTTTACCAAGATTTAGATAGGGGAAAGGTTGTGTTTGCATGTAACAATCAAGTAAAAAAATACCATTTTTGATGACATCTTACAAAAGGAAGGTTTTACATTCAAATGTGTGGGAAGTAAGAGTAATAAAATTACAAAAAGTTTTCCCACTATAATAACCTCTAAAAGGGTGGTGTATATGACTAATCAAGTAGAAGAAAACAATCAGGAATCAGCCACTGATGAGGAATCCATCAAAGATAAAGTTGAAGGGGGTGTTAAAGAAACAGCTTCAGCTATAAGAAAGAAAGCGCCTACCTTCTCCAAAATTATTAGGAAGTCGGATAATCCTAAGGAAGCACATGAACATGCAACCGATGAAATGCAAGATTCAGCAGGGGATTATTTCCAAAACCAATTTCAAAACTATCTTCAAGAGAAGACTTCCGCAAATGCGGAAAAGGTTCATAAAAAAGCTGAAGAGGCGAAAGAAACAATGCAGGAAAAGCTTCTTAAATTAAAAGAGCAAATTGCTTCAGTTAAGGAATCTGGAGAAGAGCTGCAAGAAAAAATCAGCGGTGACTCTAATCGAAGAGTGAAGGGTGTTCAGGATATCAAAAGTGTTTCCGAGATTAAAAGTAGTTCAGATATTAAAGGACCGAAAGAAGTAAAAGGTTTAGCTGACATTAAAACTTATCATAGTTAATTATTGAAAGGAGAATGAACATGGCTATACAAAAATCAACAGATAGTTCAAGTCTTGCTGAGGTTATTGACCGTATTCTGGATAAAGGAATTGTCATTGATGCTTTCGCCCGCGTTTCCGTTGTAGGAATAGAATTGATTACCATTGAAGCTAGAGTCGTAATCGCCAGTGTGGAAACATGGATGCGTTACGCAGAAGCTGTCGGTTTACTAAGAGACGAAGTCCTTGAAGAAGGCATAGGCGGACGTTTAGAGGAGCAAGAGGCTTCTCAGTCCAACCAGTCCGGTGACCGAAACAGAGAATTCAGTATTTAATAGACTAAAAGAGGGTTGGGTATTCCAACCCTCTCATTCCTATGAGGAAGGTGATTGTGAGATTTATGAAAATATTAGATAAAATCAATAATTTTTTCAATGATAATATTGCGCCCCCACATAAAATCATCTCTGTAAAAAAGAATGAAGAAGGCTGGCGAGCTCTCGTAGAAATCGTCGAGGAAAAAGATTATATGAAGAAGTATGCTCAAGATGAAATGATTGGTCTTTATGAAGTGTTTCTTGATCAAGACCATGAAGTAACTGGATTCTCCAGATTAAGTCTGCGCTACCGCAGTGATCTGGACGAACAAGCTGAATAGAAAGAGAGGGATGGAAAGTGTCGAGACTAATTAAAACAAAATCTGTACCCGAGGGAGAGGAAGGTGTGTATACCCATCCCTTTTTTAAAAGCTTAATAAAACGGTCGCTTCGTTATTTATCAGCTGGGTATCCGGTCCACTTTACAGGACCCTCAGGAGTTGGTAAGACAACTCTTGCCCTGCACTTAGCGAAGAAAAGAAAGCGTCCAGTAGTAATGATCAGCGGAAATGAAGACTTATCCAATGAAGATTTAATCGGTGCTTATAAAGGGTACAGGCGGAAGAAATCCGACGACAATTTTATTAGAACGGTCAGGAAAATTGAAGAAGAAGTGACAGAAAGCTGGGTTGAAGGTCGTCTTTATGAAGCAGTGAAAAATGGTTACACCGTTGTCTACGATGAATTCACAAGGTCCCGGCCTGATACCAATAACCTTTTCTTATCTGTAATTGAAGAGAAACTTTTGCCTCTATATGGAGCAAAGAGTAAGGAATCGCATGTAAAAGTTCATCCAGATTTTTCGCTTATTTTTACGAGTAATCCGACCGAGTACGTGGGCATCTATGAAACGCAGGACGCCTTACTTGATCGTATGATTACGATTCCGTTCCATATGATGGACAAAGAAGCCCAGATAGCTGTTGTCCGAGAACGTACATCGATCGAAACTTCAAAAGCAGAGAAGATCGTTAATTTGATGGAAAAAGTGAACGAATTATGCGAAGACACTCAAGACGGGTTAAGTCTAAGGGCGTCCATTATGATTGCGGACATTGCAGAGAAGTATCAGCTCCCGATTGATGGAAACAATGAAGATTTTGAAAACCTGTTACTCGACACAACATTTTTTACATTGAATTTGTGTAATGAAGACACTGAGGATTTACGAGAAAGAATTCTTGGTTTGTGCAGAAATGTTTAGGAGGATTAGAAAATGGCAGAAGAAAATGGAGTGTACGTTTTTTGCTGTATCCAAACAAAAGAGGATAAAGACTTTGGTGTTGTAAATTTTGAAGGGGAAGACCGACCGATCTTTACGGTTCCTTATGAAGATGCAGCAATGGTAGCCATAGAGGCGCCTATCAAAATCTATCACCCGAAAAAAGATAATTTGATGACTCATCAGCAAGTCATCTCCAAAGTTATGGAGAGTGAGAGTGCTGTAGTTCCAATCAGTTTCGGAAACGTTTTTCAAAGTAGAGAGGATACTGAAGTCCTTTTGAAAAACCTGTACCCTCAACTCGCTAAGTTGTTTCCTGAAGTGAGGAACAAGTTTGAGGTCGGCTTAAAGGTTGTCGGGAAGAAAGATTGGCTGGAAAGAGAAGTGCAACAAAATAAAAAAGTGATGAAACAGAAAGAAACGGTTGCGAATAAAACGGAAGCTGCCGGGTATTTTGATCGGATCAAACTAGGGGAAATGGCTGAAAACTTTTTCAATTCATTGAAGCAGGATGTAGAAGATGATATACACGATTCTCTCTCTAAACTGGCCGTTTCTGCTAAGTCCAATGAAACATTGGGAGAGAAAATGTTATTGAATGGCGCTTATCTGATCGATCGCGATAAGGAAGAAGACTTTGATAAGAGAGTTAATGAATTGCATGAGCGTTGGAAGGATAAAGTTGATTTTAAATATACGGGTCCATGGCCAGCTTATAATTTCATCAACATCAAATTAAAGGTGGAGGAACCAACATGATTCATAAGTTATTCACTTCCCCGATTAACTTGATTGTAAAAGTAGGCGAACATGTCAAAGAAGAAGTGGATAAGGAATTGTATGATTTGGAACACATCCAGAAAAAACTCATCCAGTTGCAAATGATGTATGAGCTTGAGGAAATTTCTGAAGAAACCTACCAAGCTCAAGAAGAAGTTTTACTTGAGCGTTATGAAGTTGCAAAAAGGATGGAAATGGAGCAATGGGAAGAGCTGACGAAACGGTAGCAGGGGGCAACATACAAATGAATGAACTTTTATATTTATACGGAATCATACCATTACAAGACGAAGAGACAAATAGTTTTGCAGATATAAAAGGAATCGATGAAGAGCACAGTTTATCCATTATTAATTTCGAGCGTTGTGCAGCCGTCGTTTGTCTGGTCCGTGAAGAGGAATATGGAGAAGAAGTGCTTGAAGAGAAAACACAACAAATGGACTGGTTGCAAGAAAAGGCGTTTCATCATCATGAGGCGCTGATCAGTCTGAGAGAACGAACTACCATTATACCGATGAAGTTTTGTACCATCTTCCAAAATAAAAAGAGCTTAGCTGAAATGATTCAAAGCCGTGAAGAAGAGTGGGAAAAGCTTCTTTCCGAACTTGAAAATAAAGAAGAATGGAATGTGAAAATTTATTGTGATCGCAGCCTTTTGAGAGAAGAGGTTGCAGAAAACAATTTAACTATAGAGAACAAGAAAGCTGAGATAGCAGAGATGTCTAAAGGAAGACAATTTCTTGAACGAAAAAAACTTGACCAAATAATCGACCAGGAAGTCGAACAGGAGCAGCGAGACTTTTCCAAAGGTTACCACGAAAAATGGAAAAGTCTCGCTGCCCAGGATGCCGTAAAAAAAGTGTGGAACAAGGATGTGACAGGAAAAGACGAAGAGATGTGCTGGAACAGTGCTTATTTACTCCCTTTGGAGCATGTTGAATCTTTTCTGGAGAAAGTGACGTTAGCTAATGAAGAACATGCATCAGCAGGGTGGAAGTTTGAAATTACAGGTCCTTGGCCAGCCTATCATTTTGTGAATCTCTCAAAAAGTGAGGTCTGATAAATGTCTTATCGAGACCAATATGAAAATAAAGATATTGCCCTCATTGATATTTTGGATACGGTATTGGATAAAGGAGTGGCAATTAAAGGGGACATTGTCATATCCATTGCAGGGATCGATCTCGTCTATCTTGATTTGCGGATTTTGATCTCTTCAGTGGAAACACTGGTGCAGCACCACCAGAAGGCGGCAGAATCCCTATCATCGGAACGTATGGATAAAGAAAAGGAGGCGTTAGAGCATGCCACCGAGCGATCTTGAACAAAGACCTGCAAAAAGCGGTCGGATAGAGTTGGATCCTGAAGGAGCAGAGCAAGGGCTGGCGCAGCTTGTGTTAACAGTTATTGAACTGTTGAGGCAGCTTGTTGAGCGCCAAGCACTTAGACGAGTAGACGGCGGAACACTGTCGGAGGAAGAAATTGAAAATCTAGGCCTAGCTCTTATGAATCTTGAAGTGAAAATGGATGAGCTGAAGGAAATATTCGAACTGGACGATGAAGATTTAAATATCGACCTCGGTCCTCTTGGAAATTTATTGTAAGAAGGAGGGTGAAACATGGCTATCGAACAATCTACACAATCAAACAGCCTCGTTGACGTATTGGAGACAGTATTGGACAAAGGGGTCGTAATCGCCGGTGATATACGTGTCGGTATAGCAGACGTCGAACTGTTATCGATCAAAATAAGGTTAATTGTCGCTTCTGTTGATAAAGCGAAGGAGATCGGTATGGACTGGTGGGAAAACGATCCTTATCTTAGCTCAAAAGCAGCTGAACAAGATACAAAAGCATTAGAGAAAGAAAACGAAGAATTACAAAAGCGACTTGAGCGGCTTGAGAAAAATATGCATTCAAACCGATTATAAAAAATAAGGAGTGTGGGTTACATGGCGAAGAAACGCAAAACAGGATTGAGCCATTCTTCCAATCAGCCCGAAAAAAATAAGGAAAATGATGAGAAGAATCATAAATTACAGCGGGCGATTATCGGTGGCGTGATTGGAACTGCCGCTGGGATTCTATTGAACCCTAAGAAAAAGGAAGAGGAAGATCAGACCGATGAAAAAGACTCTTCTAGTTTCAAAGAGAAAGCAAGTAAAGCTGGTGAAACATTTAAGGATTTGAAAGACAAGTCTAAAGAAAAAACCAAGAATTTAAAAGACAAGTCTAAAGAAAAATCCAAGCAGTTAACAGGTAAATTTAAGAAATCCAAGGATGATGAGGAAGAAGCTTCTAAGAATGAAGGCGCTTCTAAAGTAAAAGAAGAACAGCCAGAAACAGCTCCTTCTAGGGAAGAAGACAATCAAAATGACCAGAGCGACAAGGACGAGCAAACGAAGCAAACGTCCCCTGAAAGCAAAGGAGAAAAATCTTCAGATGCCCAGGACGGCTCAAAAGAAGCAGCCGCTTCCTCTGAAGAAGACAATCAAAATGATGAGAGCGACAAGAAAGAGCAAACGAACCAAAAGTCACCTGAAAGCAAAGAAGAAAACTCTTCAGATGATCAGGGCGGGTCGAAAGAAGC
>NZ_JBPCEO010000007.1:0-265891 GCF_050971765.1 Halobacillus sp. A1-3
TATTATATCAAAAAGGCACTAAAAACAAGATCATCTTTTGCGAGCAAACCTAATGTTATGGTTTGTGTACCCTCAGGCATCACGATGGTAGAGGAACGTGCTGTCATTGATGCAACGAAACAGGCAGGAGCAAAAGAAGCTTATCCAATAGCGGAACCTTTTGCAGCGGCAATAGGTGCAGGGTTACCTGTTTGGGAACCTACTGGAAGTATGGTCGTCGACATCGGAGGCGGCACGACGGAAGTCGCCATTATTTCTTTAGGTGGAATCGTAACCAGTCAGTCGATCCGAGTGGCAGGGGATGAAATGGACGATGCTATTATTCAACATGTAAGGAAGAAGTACAACCTCATGGTTGGTGAGAGAACTTCAGAGGAAGTCAAGATGGAACTTGGCGGAGCTGGAAACGTGGATACGAATGATGAAATGGATATCCGAGGTCGAGATTTGTTGAGTGGATTACCGAAAACGATAACCATTCAATCGAAAGAAATCGTCGAGGCTTTAAAAGACACGGTTGATACCATTATCGAAACCGTTAAAAACACTTTGGAAAAAACACCACCGGAATTAGCCGCAGATATTATGGAGCGTGGTATTGTTCTTACTGGTGGTGGAGCATTACTCAGGAACCTTGATACAGTCATTAGTGAAGAAACAAACATGCCAGTCTTTATAGCAGATGAACCTCTCGATTGTGTAGCAGTCGGAACAGGTAAATCATTGGAATACATTCACCATTTTAGGTCACAACCGAATGTGGCAAGCCGGGCTAATATGGATTAGGCGGTTCAGATATGCCTTCTTTATTTCGTAGAAAAAGACTAATGGTTGTATTAATTGGCTTTATCGTACTTGTAGCGTTAATCGGGTTTTCGATTCGGGACCGTGATTCGTTAAGTACTCCTGAGAAATTTCTCCAAGACACAGTAGGGTGGATGCAGACAATTATCCATAAGCCTGTGAGTATTGTAGATAATACGGTCGAAAACGTACAAAACATGCTCGAAGTATATGAGCAGAATCAAGTGTTAAAAGCGCGTTTATCAGAATACAAAGGTGTCATAAAGGATAACCAGAGACTTAAGAACGACAATGAAGAGCTTCGGAACACAATAGAGAAAACAGAAGCTCTCAATGATTATTCCCCTATTCAGGCAACTGTCATCGCCAGAAGCTCAGATCGCTGGTTCGAGCAGATGACGATTAACAAAGGGGAAGAGCATGGAGTAGAAAAAGATATGGCCGTTATGACTAGTGATGGCTTAGTAGGGAAAATCAAATCTGCCGGTGCCTTTCATTCGACCGTCCAGCTACTCAGCGGCTTTGACAGATCTAATAAAATCTCTTCCTGGGTGATCCGGGAAGGTCAAGATGAAGCTTTCGGTCTAATTGAAGGATATGACGATGAAACGGGGCGTCTCCTTCTCGAAGGCATTAAGCTGGATGAAGAATTGAAAGAAGGCGACACAGTTATCTCTTCCGGTCTTGGCGGTGTGTTTCCTAGTGACCTTCGAATTGGGACAGTGGAAGAGGTAGTCAACGACCAGTTTGGTTTAACGAAAACAGCTTACGTTGAGCCATTTGCTGACTTGTTTGATATTAATCATGTTATTGTTGTGGATCGTACGATGGAAAGTATAGAGAATCAAAGTCAAAGCGAGGGCGATGAATCATGAGACGGTATTTTATCGGTCTCCTTTGTCTTTTTTTGTTAGTCATGCAAGGGATGGCGATGAGCTTACTTCCATCAAGCCTTGTTTATTCAGACTTATTAATGACACCGCACTGGATTTTAATCTTTCTGTTAATCGTCACCATTTTCTATGACAACGACAACACTTACTACGCCGTCTGGCATGCATTGTTTTTCGGTTTATTACTAGACGTTGTCTATACGGGTGTATTAGGTGTTTATATGGCAACCTATGCGGTTGTAATTTATATCATCCATGGGATAAATAAACTTCTTCATGCGAATTTCGTAACAGCATCGATCTTAGCGGTTATTGGTGTAGCTTTAGCTGATACTATTCTTTACGTCGTTTATTCATTTGTTCAGATTACAGCCATGGCATGGTGGGATTATGTAGTACTCAGGCTACTTCCTACATTGGCTGCAAATATGATCTTTTTTATCATTTTATATCCTCTAGTGAAAGAACGAGTCTTTAAGCTGGGAGAGGAAATAAATAATACTTAGTTCTTCGTGAAGGTCTAAGGTTTTGAGGTGAGAGGTCTGTGACAACGAATGTTCAGAAGATAATGATTAAAGGAACAAGAGACGGGTTGACATTGAAGTTTGATGATCAATGCACGTTTGAATCTATTTTGGATGAGCTCGAAGACAAGCTTTCGTTGAATGGTCTATCTGATGATGACCCGATGATTCGAGTAACCGTCCAGCTTGGAAAGCGATACTTAAGTGAAGAACAAAAGGAAGAACTTACGAAGGTGATTCGTGAGAAACAGAATCTCGTTGTTGAAAACATTGAATCAGAATTAATTACTAGAAAAGAAGCATTGAAATGGAAGGAAAATACAGAAATCACATCTGTTGCCAGAACAATAAGATCTGGACAAGTGGTAGAGGCTCGTGGTGATCTCTTGGTAATCGGTGACGTGAACCCGGGAGGGCTGTTAAAGGCAACGGGAAACATTTTTGTAATGGGTAGTCTCCGTGGAATTGCTCATGCTGGTACGGAAGGTGACACGAACGCTGTAATTGCTGCATCTTATATGCAGCCAAGCCAGTTGCGGATTGCCGACCAGTTGAGTCGTGCACCAGACTATGAGTCAGAGGGCGTCTATATGGAAAGTGGCTTTATTGACGAAGAAGAAGGACAAATCCGGATCGATAAGCTCCAGGAAGTTGTTAAGAAGAGACCGGATCTTGTAAGCTTTGAAAGGAGAATGGATAATGGGTGAAGCGATTGTAATAACCTCTGGAAAGGGAGGGGTTGGCAAAACAACAACTACTGCTAATCTGGGGACCGCTTTAGCCCTGCAGAATAAGAAAGTTTGCCTGATCGATACAGATATCGGCTTAAGAAATCTGGATGTAGTTATGGGGCTTGAGAATCGAATAATCTACGATATTGTGGACGTGGTAAATGGGCGCTGCAAAACAAAGCAAGCGTTAATTACTGATAAACGATTCGACTGTCTACACCTACTTCCAGCAGCTCAAACTTCTGACAAATCAGACGTTACTCCTGAGGGAATTAAAGCGATTATTGAAGAGTTGAAAGAAGAATACGACTATGTCGTTATTGATTGTCCTGCGGGAATTGAACAGGGGTATAAAAATGCCGTTGCAGGCGCAGATAAAGCGATTGTTGTTACGACCCCTGAAAAGTCGAGTGTACGAGATGCTGACCGTATTATTGGGCTTCTTGAACAGGAAGATTTAGAAGCACCAAAGCTTGTTATCAACCGAATACGAGCTCATATGATGAAAAATGGTGAGATGATGGATGTGGACGAAATTGTTTCTGTCTTATCCGTTGATCTGCTTGGAATTGTCATAGATGACGATGCGGTTATTACAGCTTCTAACAGTGGAGAGCCAGTGGCGATGAAGCCGAATTCGAAAGCTTCAATTTCTTATAGAAATATTGCAAGACGTATATTGGGCGAAGCTGTTCCTCTTCAGAATCTCCATCAAAATAATGGTGTCATGGCCAAGATTAAACGTTTCTTCGGAATCCGCTCTTGAGTCAAACCAACCCTGCTATGGTCAATATAGCAGGGTTTTTAATATCACTAAATCCTTGGTATAAGGTTATTCAGCAGCGGGGAAGTATAAAAATCAAATTCTGGATAATTTAAATTTGAATATTTCCGTTACGATAAACAGTAGTAGGAGGTCCGTGAAATGGCTCGCTTTCCGTGGGCATGCGCTGAGGCTCCTCGAGCTAACGCTCTCCGGGGTCTCACCTGTCATGCTCATCCCACAGAAGTCTCGCCATTTCAAGGACCTCCTTCCGATAGTTTTAGCAACGGAAATACAAAAAATGAAGAAGTTATAGCGGAAAAGCTTACCCGCCAGCAAGAAGACACATATTTTAAAGAGCTCAATAGGTCAGAATCAATCTATAAGTCAGCATGTTGCCTGGATATCAGTGGAATCGGTATAAATAACGTCAGTTGCCGATATATAGTCCAGTAGTGTACTTACCTGAACACGCGTGTCCCCATTTCTATTCGATATACTTAATGGGCTCTAAATTTAAATAAGAGTCTTCTAATTTCTTTTGAATAGGTCCGTTCATCACAGAATAGTTGTTTTCCGGCCAACCCTAACACTTATCACGCAACGGACCGGAGAAAGTCTCGGAATTGAGGAATTGGAGACTATAATGGATAAGGAAGATCGTTTGAGAGGTATTACTTTATATAATTCCTTAGGAAATAAGAAGAATGTTCAGCCGGTTGTTCGTGGACAAGTTTTATACATATCCCTTCTGTTCTCTCCATAGAATGATAGAAACAATGGTATTAAAAGAGAGGGGATTCCTGTGAAAAAGAATATACATCACGTACGAAAAAATATAGCAGAGCGCAAAAGAAAACGAGTGCAGCAAAATGCGCCTCCTCAAAAGCCGTACCTCCCTCCGCAGGATGAAGAGTTGCATGGATACCCCCCAATCGTCTCAGGATATGGTAAAAAAACGGATCCAGCACGTTCTAAAAATCGGACAAGCTATTTAGGTATACAAGTGTTGCTTGCCGCTTTACTTTTTGCAACAGTGGCTATCGGTAAGAATACGGACTTCGCTTTGCTGAATGGGCCAGAGGAATGGGTGACAAGTCAAATGCAAGAAGACTTTCCTTTTGCTAAAGTAACAGCTTGGTACAGTGAAAGGTTTGGAGAGCCACTTCAAGTTGTCCAGCCTAAAGAAAATGAAGAATCCGGCGAGCTCGCAATGCCTGTAAATGGAACAGTCACAACTCCTTTTCAAAATGACGGGAAAGGAATTATCTTAACCACAGAGAATAACTCTAAGGTTAAAGCGGTAAGGGAAGGTACCGTAGTATTCGCAGGCAACAATGAAGAAACGAAAAAAACCGTCATTCTCCAACACGAGGATGGAAGTAAGACCATTTATGGGTATCTATCATCCATTGATGTTCATTTATATGAATATGTTAAAGCTCAAAACAGTCTGGGGTCGGTGACATCAGAAGAGGGGCCATCCGCTGAATTCTTTTTTGCCATCGAAAAAGATGAGCAGTATTTAGATCCTGTAGAGGTTATCAAAGTGGATGAAAGCTCTTAGTCTTACAAAGACCATTCACATCCACCCCCTCTTCTTTTTATTAGCATTATCCGCTATTTTAACAGGTGCTTTTTATGAATTTGTTATATTAATGACGCTAGTCGTCATTCACGAACTTGGTCATTATTTGACAGCTAAATATTATGGCTGGAGAGTTTCAAGAATAGAACTCTGGTTGTTCGGAGGGGCTGTTGTGAGCGAAGAGCATAATACACGGCCTTTCCGCGAGCAAGTGAGCGTCGTATTAGCTGGCCCTCTCCAACATATATGGATCTTCGGTTTGTTAAGTATCCTTCAAGGATTCTATGGTCCTCATTCCCTCTTATCAGTGGCTTTCTTTTACAACACTCTTATTCTTGTTTTCAACCTTATGCCCATTTGGCCTTTGGATGGAGGGAAGCTTCTCTTTTATATAACTACTCAATTATTCTCTTTTCAAAGGAGTCTCTATTTTACATTATTTATATCAGTGACCTCCATGGTCCTTGTGTCTCTTTGGTTTTACCTGGAAGGCCGCTGGACTTTAGCGGGCCTTTTACTTGCTGCTTTTTTGCTCATTGAAAATGGAATGGAGTGGAAGAGAAGGACTTACACCTTGATGAGATATTTACTGTTCTGTACGTATAGAGATTGCAGTAAATTAAAGCCCAAGTTTATCAAGGTTGAACAAGACTTGCTTGTAAGAGACGTTTTAAAAAACATTCGGTGTAACCGTAAACATTTGTATGTATTGAAACAGTCACCAAGTTTCTATATAGTAGATGAGCAAGAATGTCTCCAAGCCTACTTTGATAAGAAGCAAGCCAATCTGCGCTTGAGGGACGTTCCTAAACTGGCACTGTGAGGTATAAGATGAGGAAAATTATTATACATACAAAGTCTACGGAAAAAACTGGGCTCGTATTGGAAAATCAGCAGATTTGTGAATACATGGTGGACAGGCCCGGAAGAGAGTTACTTTCGGGTTCTATTTTTGTTGGAAAAGTTGAAAACATTCATCGAGGAATGCAGGCGGCATTTATAGATATAGGTGAAGAGAAGAACGCTTTTCTTAAGCGCGACCAAATTCCCTGGGCGAAGGAAAAGATTGAGCAAACGGTACAGGAAGGGCAAACATTACTGGTACAGGTTATTAGAGAAGCTGTCGGAGAAAAGGGTGCACAAGTGACTACAGACCTTACCCTCCCAGGCCTTTACTGTATATACCAGCCTTTAGGGAGAAAAATATCGGTTTCAAAAAAATTAGGGGATGATCTATCTGAATTTGTAAAAGCGGAACTTGAAGCCATTGTTAACGGGGAAGAAGGAGGAATTGTCCGTACAGCTGCAGGAAATGAAAAGACAGAGGTAGTTATAGAAGAGTTCAGACTTTTACGTAAACTGTGGAGGGAGCAGATGCAGCCTATTAGGAAGAAGAGCCCTCAACCAGTCTGGAGAGATCATATTATTCCAGATCAGTTAATAAGAAAATTTCCTATCTCATCTTTAACGGATATTATTGTAGATGAAGTTGAAATGGGGCGTTATATAAAGGAAAGATATCCTTCTGTAGCTAATAAAATAAGTTGGGTTAAAGAAGTCGAATCTATACTGCCATCTGGAATTAATGAATTGCAGGAAGCACTGATTCAACCAGTGGTTAAATTGGAAAATGGCGTAGAGCTTGTCATCGAACCGACAGAGGCCATGACGGTTATTGATGTGAACAGCCATCGCTTTAAAGGAAAATCCTTATCCGATTCTCAAGCATTTGAAGTCAATACTCAAGCAGCAAAAGCGATAAGCAAACAAATTCGCTTAAGAAACCATTCAGGAATCATTTTGGTCGATTTCCTAAATATGAAAAACCCTTCTTTGGAAAAAAAGCTTGTTGATTTTATGAGAAAACAAACAAGGGAGGACTTGACGAAATCAAATGTCATGGGAATGACCAGGCTCGGGTTGATGGAATTGACAAGAAAACGTGATGCACTTAGTTCTGTTCAAGTTCTTTCTAAACCGTGTCTGCCTGCGTTTGATTCAGAGGCCATGGTGTACAGGATGGAAAGAGAGCTGTTAGCTTATTCCTCTCATCCTGCTGAAGCCATTCTGATCGCTATAAACCCACAACTGTATGAAATGAAAAAACGATTGCTTTCTTCTTTAATTTCTAGTAAAATTCCACAGGAGCTATTTGTTAGGCAGGATGCAGATGTATCCGACTATCAAATTGAGCTTGAAGGGTCCGAAAACATGGTGCTTGAAGCCATTCATCGCCGCAAAGCACCTGTTGACAACTTGTTTTGAACTGTGGTAACATTGTTTTGTTATTCTAGTAGCACTCCGATGCTACAACCGCACAGAACAGGTTTTAAACCGATTCCGGTACCTGAATGGCGAGTCTGAGTAAATCGAGGAGGTGCAAGTATGTACGCAATTATTGAAACTGGTGGTAAACAAGTTAAAGTTGAAAAAGGCCAGGAGATCTACGTTGAGAAAGTCAACGCAGAAGCTGGTGAAACTGTAACGTTTGACAAAGTTCTATTCGTAGGTGGAGAAGACACAAAAGTTGGCGCTCCATTCGTTGAGGGTGCTAAAGTAACGGCTAAAGTTGAAAAACAAGGTCGTCAGAAGAAATTGACTGTCTTCAAATATAAGCCTAAAAAGAACTACAAGCGTAAACAAGGTCACCGTCAGCCGTACACGAAGCTAGTCGTTGAAGAAATCAACGCGTAAGGTTCGTTCGGATGATTGAGGTAAAAATGATTCGCTCAAATGGAGCGGTTAACGGTTTTGAAATTTCAGGACATGCCGAAAGTGGCCCTTATGGACATGATCTCGTATGTGCTGCAGTTTCAGCTGTATCAATCGGTACAGTCAATGCGATCGAGAGGCTATGCCATACAGAACCTCATGTCGAGCAAGGAGGAGAAGGCGGTTATCTGAAAGTCATTCTCCCTGCTGATCTGACAGAAGATGCGACTGAGAAAGCTCGCATTTTGCTTGAGGGGATGCTGGTATCGCTAGAAACCATTGAACATGATTATCAGCAATATATAAAAATAACACACCGATAAGGAGGTGGAGACTCATGCTACGTCTTGATTTGCAGTTTTTCGCCCAGAAAAAGGGTGTAGGTAGTACGAAAAACGGCCGTGACTCTGAGTCCAAGCGTCTTGGAGCTAAACGTGCAGACGGACAACAAGTAACCGGTGGTTCTATCCTTTACCGTCAACGCGGTACTAAGGTATACCCTGGTGCAAACGTTGGCCGCGGCGGTGATGACACATTGTTCGCTAAAGTCGACGGTGTCGTTAAGTTCGAACGTTACGGACGTGACCGCAAAAAAGTTAGCGTTTATCCTGTAGCACAGGAAGCGTAAACGAATAGTATAAGGTTTCAAATGAAGCCGCGCTGTGCTTATTGCATAAGCGTGGCTTTTTTGTATTTAGTTACGCTAAACAGGAGAGTTGTTGAAAGTATAGGAGCAGTGTTATAGCTGTATGGATAAGGGAACACACAGCCTCCCAACCTAAAATCGCAACTATAATTAGAGCTCTATATTCAGCCTGGAAAGAGTACGAGGTAAACGGATTATTGAAACATCGTTTTAGTTTCCTTTCTATCTTTGCTATACTTTTTATTATTATGGATGAACGAGGAGCTGAGGCTGTTGGTTGAAAAAGACATGATCATGCTGCTCAGGCATAAGCGTCATGACTGGATGAATCAAATCCAGCTGATTCATGGGTATGCTTCATTAGGTAAATACGACCGTTTGATGAATCAACTGGAAGATTTGAGAACTGAGTCCGAGTACGAAAGAAGAATCTTGAACAGTGATGCTGTTAAATTTCCATTATGGCTGCTTTCGTTCAATTGGAATCATGAACAGTTCAGGTTGAAGTACATTGTCAAAGACGAACTTGATTTATCCCGTCATGATGAAGAGCTTACGGCATTGGCCAAGCGTATGGTTAAATGGATAGGTGAACATAAAGTTGAGGGTGAGCTGTATGAAGGAACGGTTCACTTGTACCAAGGGTATGATTCCAACTCCATCGGTTTAAGCTGGGAATGGGAAGGACAATTACATAATGGAGAGTCCTTAAAGCAAAGACTGAACAATGAAGGTTTCATTGCTACAGTCTTCGATGACCAAGAACTATCCATTGAGATGATGATAGGATGAAGAGGTGAAGAGTATGTTTGTCGATCAGGTTAAAATTTTTGTTAAAGGTGGCGACGGGGGTAACGGCTTAGTTGCTTATCGACGTGAAAAATATGTTCCGAGGGGTGGACCTGCTGGAGGAGATGGCGGTAACGGCGGTGATGTCGTTTTTGAAGTCGACGAAGGATTGAATACCCTGATGGATTTTCGGTACCAGCACCATTTTAAAGCCAAGCGCGGAGAAAATGGGATGAACCAAAAACAGCACGGTAAGAATTCAGACCCTTTAGTGATAAGTGTCCCACCCGGAACGACCGTAAAGGATGCAGACACAGAAAAAGTCATAGCCGACTTAACGGATCATAAACAAAGAGCTGTGATTGCTAAAGGGGGACGTGGCGGAAGAGGAAACGCTCGCTTTGCTACTGCAAGAAACCCTGCACCAGAAATTGCAGAGAATGGTGAACCGGGTGAAGAGTTAGAAGTGGTGGTGGAGCTGAAGTTACTCGCTGATGTAGGCCTAGTAGGATTTCCGAGTGTTGGGAAATCTACGTTCCTTTCTGTAGTAACAGCTGCAAAGCCTAAAATTGCCGATTATCATTTCACGACTCTTGCGCCTAATCTAGGAGTTGTCGAGAGTCAAGACCACCGTAGTTTTGTGCTGGCTGACTTACCGGGACTTATTGAAGGTGCGCATGAGGGAGTCGGGCTCGGGCATCAATTTTTACGACACGTTGACCGTACACGTCTTTTGCTTCATGTGATTGACATGTCAGGTGGGGAAGGACGCGACCCATATGAAGATTATGTGACGATTAATAAAGAGTTGTCTTCCTATGATAAACGGTTGGAAAAACGTCCGCAGATCATTGTAGCTAATAAAATGGATATGCCTGATGCGGAAGACCACTTAGAAATGTTTAAAGAACAAGTCGGAGAAGACGTTATAATCTATCCGATCTCCACGGTGACACGTGAAGGAATCGATGAGCTGCTTTATGCTGTCGCGGATCTTCTTGATAGCATTCCGAAACAGGAAGAACCGATTGAAGAGGTCGATGAGCGAGTGGTTTACAAGTTTAAAAAAGAAGAAGCCCCGTTCAAAATTACTCGGGCAGATGATGGAGCCTATGTTCTTTATGGAGAAAAGATCGAGTCTTTATTCAAAAGGACCGACTTTACGAGGGATCAATCCATCAATCGATTTGCTAGACAAATGCGTAGCATGGGTGTAGATGAAGCTCTTCGTAAGCGTGGAGCTAGTGATGGGGATACAGTTCGTATTCTGGACTACGAATTTGAGTTTGTAGATTAGAGAAGGGAGCGGTTGAATTGGCGGATTATACAGAGAAATTTTATTTAGTCCGTAGTGACATCCTCCCAGAGGCTATGAAAAAAACAATTGAAGCAAAGGCTCTTCTTGAACGAGGAAAAGTGGAATCCATTTTTGAAGCTGTTCAGGCAGTCGGACTTTCAAGAAGTGCTTTTTATAAATACAGGGACGCTGTATTTCCTTTTCAGGCTATGGTGAAAGAGCAAATGATTACCCTTTTCTTCCATTTAGAAGACCGGGCAGGGACACTGTCTAACCTTTTGCAGACGGTAGCGGATTCGGGATGCAATGTTCTAACCATACACCAGACCATTCCTTTACAAGGAAAAGCGAACGTAACGTTGTCCTTGAATACAACAGGAATGGTCCATACGATCGAATACCTTTTACAACAACTGCACAAGCTCGATTTCGTTGATCGTGTAGAAATATTGAGTTCAGGAGCTTAATTGGAGGGGAAGGAATGGAAAACCAAAGGATCGGATATTTAGGACCAAAAGGAACATTTACAAAAATGGCTGTCGACGCTCTATTTGAAGGAGGATCATTCATCAGCTACGAAAGTATTCCCGCTTGCTTAGATGCCGTTGAGCGTGGAGATATTGAGACAGGTGTCGTACCGCTTGAGAATGCAATTGAAGGCTCTGTTCACTTGACCATTGATTATTTGGTTCATCAAGTGAATCAGTCCATTATTGCAGAGATGACGGTACCTATTAAGCAGCATCTTCTTGTACACCCAGACTATCAGGGGGAGATAATTAAGAAGATTTATTCCCATAGCCATGCCATTGCTCAATGTCATCAATATTTGCACAAGCATTATCCTGATGCAGAGATCGAATACACTGCATCGACAGGCAGGGCAGCTGAGATTGTTGCTTCGACCGGTTGTGAAACAGCAGCTATAGGAAATCACCTGGCAGCTGAAGAAAATGGATTGAAATTGCTAGATACTAACATTCATGATTATGATAATAACCACACTCGATTTGCTGTTGTTCAAAAAAACCCCAAAACCTTGAAGGTCAAAGATCATACAGTTTCGAAACATAAAACAACGGTGATGGTTACTCTTCCTAAAGATTACGCAGGAGCCCTGCACCAAGTGTTAGCTGCTTTTTCATGGAGAAAGATGAACTTGTCAAAAATTGAGTCTAGACCAATGAAAACGGGGCTGGGCAACTACTTCTTCCTGATAGACGTAGACCAACCCTATGATCAAGTGTTATTTCCTGGAGTTCAAGCAGAATTAGAAGCTTTAGGCTGCCAATTGAAAGTCCTTGGCACTTATCCCGCTTATCAAATTGATATTCCCGCACCTATACAGAAAGCATAAATTTTAGAAACCCCCGAGAACCTTTATTTAAACAGGTTCTCGGGGGTTTGTTTATATTTGTTGAAAGAAATTATGGGCTTTTTCATCAATCTTTGGGCTTGTGCTGCATAGAGTGTTATGAAGCTATTATTGTCTTATTGTTTTTCTAGATTTTCAGGAAGGGAGTTGCAATGGTGAGAATTCACATTGTACAAAAAGGCGATACACTCTGGAAGATTGCGAAAAAGTATGGGGTTGATTTTGAAGAGTTGAAATCGGTGAATACCCAGCTTTCCAATCCTGATATGATTATGCCGGGTATGAAAATCAAAGTTCCTCAAGGTAAAAAGCAAGTGAAGAAAGAGGCACCGGCTCCTAAGAAAGAGATGCCAAAGAAAGAAATGCCGAAGAAAGAAATGCCGAAGAAAGAAATGCCAAAGAAAGAGATGCCGAAAAAAGAAATGCCATCCATGCCTCCTTATAAAGAAAATGTACCGAAACCGATTCCTATCATCAAAGAGGACGAGAAAAAGCCGGTGACCAAAGGTGTCATGGAAAAACCGATGATGCCGATGCAGCCGATCAATATGAATATGCCAATTTCTATGCCTAGCATTGATCAACAAATGCAAAATTATTACACGACATTCCACCTTCCACAAATGCCAATGCCCCAGGCACCTAAACAGGAAGAGAAAATGATGCCAAAGCAGGAAATGCCAAAAGAAGAAATGCCAATGCAGGAGCAGCCTAAAGAAAAGCAAATGCCTGCTGAAGACATGAACATGGAACCAGAAGTACAGGGCGCACAATATATGCCTTATATGCCTCAACAACAGCCTTACTACCAACCTAGTCAGCCGCAGCTCGTACATTCTGATTTTTATTGCTGTCCGCCACAGCCCTATATGATGCCTGTACAAATGCCTATGTACCAACAGCCTATGCCCATGTATCCTCAGCAAATGTACCCGTCCCAGGTAGGCGGAGCAGAATATGAAAGCGAATCCTCTTCCATGATGGGCGGCATGCAGGCTGGTTCAGACTGTGGATGCGGGGATGGGGATGGATACGGACAAAGCCCTCAAGCCTACGGTCCGATGATGGGGTATGGACAGAATCCTCAAGCGTACGGCCCAATGATGGGGTATGGGCAGGGCCCAATGATGGGATATGGACCACAAAGTCATCATATGCCTCAATATTGTGAACCGATGCAGCAGCCAATGGGAGGATGGCCTCCATATGCCGGGCAGCCATCGATGGGAAATCCGTATATGCCGCAATCTATGGGGGATTGGAATCTACAGCAGCCACAAGGTCAATGGTATCCACAACCTTGGAGGGACGATGAGTTAGATGAAGACTGAACGTAGAGAAGGCGATTCATACACGGATCGCCTTTTTCACTGGCTTCAGCATGTAGAACATATTCCAATTTCCTATGAAAAGATGATCAAGCCGAAAGTGTATAAAGTGCGTTACAACGGTGAGCCTATGATTTTAAAAGGGTATCGGAGAGCGCAAACGCTACATCAACAGATCGATTTTTTTAAACATTGGAATTACGCCCATCAAACGGCTGCTCGTCCGTTACCATTTGAAGAGAACGTCTATACTAAGAGCAAGCTTGGTTGTGAGTGGGGTCTCTTTGAGTGGTTAAAAGGGAAGCATGCCGATTTTGAAAAGCACACGGAGAGGGAGCTTGCTATCAAAGTTTTACAGCAGTTCCACCGCACTACGAAAGGCATTGCTGTTCTAGCCATACCAAAAGATCCGTTATATATAAAATGGGAAAGACGTCTAGAGCAATTTGAGGGTACTCGAGATGTCTTTTTCGATTATCGAAAAAATGTCGTTTACGATGAAATTCGCGAGAGTATGTTAAGACACTTAGAAAGGTTCGCAAATCACCCATGGGGTGAAGTGGAAGAGAAGGCGTGGGAGAACCATGAATGGCTTCATGGAGATTTGGCTCACCATAACTTTATCATTCATCGCAAGACAAACATTAAGTTGATTGATTTCGACCTATTGCATACGGGTCCGAGAGTGTATGATGAGATTCAGCTCGCCCAAAGGTTTCTTCCATATATTGAAGGGCGAAAGGCTTCTGTATTACACTACTTTCAACATGTCAAAGATCAGGATCTCTGGCTAAAAGGCGTACTCGTACCTGCTGACCTTCTTAGAGAGTGGCTGTACGGATATCGGAGATGCGTCAGGGGTGAAGCTTCATATATGCGACATATTAAGAAGCTGGAGAAATCTTGGGAAAGCCGGAAGATGTTTGTCCGTTACACAGAAAATATGCTATAGTTAGATATCATATGTGTGAAAGGATGAACAATCCGGTGGAGCAAAAAGTCGAGAAAATCGTATCATGGTTACAAAACCAAGTAGAACAAGCGAATGTTGACGGGCTGCTTGTAGGGGTAAGCGGCGGCATTGATTCAGCTGTTGTTGCGAACTTGATAAAGCGAGCATGCCCTGATCGTTCTTTAGGGGTTATTATGCCTTGTAAAAGCCATTCCAGTGATCAGGAACATGCTCAGAAAGTTATAGAAGCTTGTGGTATTGAGTCGATTACGGTTGACTTGACAGAGACACATGAAGTTATGTTCGGAACGATACAACAGCAATTAAAGAATCAAGACATCTACAATCCGGAACAAGCGAAACTGGCAGATGCTAATTTACGTGCACGTTTAAGAATGAGTACATTGTACACCGTCGCAACCAACCATAAATACTTAGTTGTTGGTACAGACAACGCTGCCGAATGGTACACAGGCTACTTTACGAAATTTGGTGATGGAGGCGTTGATCTTGTCCCTCTCGTTCATTTAACTAAAGGCGAAGTACGTGAAATGGCTGAGTATTTAGGAGTACCTGATGAAGTCGTCCATAAACAGCCAAGTGCTGGGCTTTGGGAAGGACAGACAGATGAAAATGAAATGGGCACAAGCTACGCGATGATTGATAAATATTTGAAAGGGGAAGAAATCCCTGAAGAAGATAAAAAAATCATTAAAGCATTGCATAAAAGATCTGCTCACAAGCGAAAGCTCCCACCTTCTCCACCACAATAAACTGGCGAAAATTAACAGACTAAAACATTCTCCTTGAACCATAGTAATGGTAAAAGGAGAATGTTTTTTATGTGGCGAATTTTGCTGATTATGGTCCTTATGGGGCCTTTAGTGGCTTGTAATAGTGAACAAGAAGCAGCTGACCAGAATAAAGATCAAAAGGAATCAGAGGAAGAATCGTTTTACGAGCCTTTAGAATATTCCTCAGATAAAGCCATAGAACGCAGAGGAAATATCCCTACCGGTAAAGACAGTTACTTTAAGCGCACTGCAGAAGATGAATTTCGTAATTCTAAGTACGGGCAAACGAACCGTTCTCATGATAACGTATTTAACGATGAAGAAGCGATGGCAATTATGGAAAAAGTGAATGAGCTGGAAGAGGTCACGTTGACACAAGCTTATTCAACAGATGATCATGTTTACGTAGCAATAATGGTAAATCCGTACGACCGGCGCGATCAGTCTGTTCCTGAAAAGGTGCAGGCAAAAGTTAAGGAAATTACAGACAAACCTATATCTATTTACACCAATAATAATAATTGGGATCATATGAAAGATGTTAATGCCCGTTTAAAAGCCTCGCAAGCACCTGATGATCTGAAAAAAAGGATCAAAGACTTTTTTAACCAAAATAGATGATGATAAACGAATAAAAGCGCTACGGAATACCTTCCGTGCGCTTTTTTATGTGTAGCCTTAGGCTTTTATGAATGGTTGAAATTATGGTATATTGATATAGGAAAAGATTTGCTTTGGAGAGGAGAATGTCCATGGCTGGTCATTCAAAATGGAGTAATATTAAGCACCGAAAAGGGGCGCAGGATGCAAAACGTGGAAAGCTTTTTATGAAGCTGGCACGGGAAATATTCATGGCGGCCAAAGAAGGTGGAGGGGATCCTGATACGAACCCAACACTTAGATTAGCTATTGATAAAGCAAGATCCAATAATATGCCTAATGACAATGTCGACCGTGCTATAAAGAAAGCGACAGGAGATTTGGAAGGCGTTAACTACGAGGAATACACGTATGAAGGTTATGGTCCCGGTGGTGTTGCTGTAATGGTGAAAGTCTTAACTGATAACAAAAATCGTACAGCTGCTGATGTTCGACATGCTTTTAATAAAAACGATGGGAACCTGGGTGAGAATGGTTGTGTATCTTTCATGTTCAACCGCCAAGGGTACCTTGTCATTGACCGTAATTCCGCGGATATAGATGAAGAGTCACTCATGCTTGAAGCCATTGAAGCAGGCGCGGAAGAAATGGAAACCACAGACGAACAGTTTGAAATCTATACTGAGACTGAAGCTTTTTCAGATGTTAAAGCTGATCTTGAAGAAAGCGGCTATGCATTCAAGACGGCTGAAGTTACAATGATTCCTGAAACTTATACGTTTCTTGAAGAAGAAGGCGTTGAGAAGATGCTTAAGCTAATTGACATGCTTGAGGATAACGATGATGTTCAGGAAGTTTATCATAATCTTGATGCCGACGAAGAAGTACTAGATAGGCTTTCATAAAAAGTGTTCCATGAGTTCTATATACAGAGCTCGTGGGTTATTTTTTTTCAGTCTTTTATTAAGTTGTCAATGACTGACAGAAATACTCCCCTAATACTCATAATATGTTCTGTTTCTGGACACAATAGGAACAGAATTTACTTAATTAGGGGGAGTCTATTATGATACGATGGCTGTTCATCATAGGGATAGTCGTAATCTTTGCAGGTTGGCAGGCAATTCATTTCGAAGAGGAACGACCGCTTACAGCCAGCGATCTCTCTTACCAGCGAGCCGTAGAGGTAAAGAATCAAGATACAGTCTCAACACTCGTAAAGCCTGAACCATTGAAACTAACTGTTATTTTAAAAGAACACTATATGGACGGGGTAATAGAAACCACAAAGAAAGAAGAAACCATCTGGTCTATGGTGGATTTTTGGGCTCAATATGAAGGATGGACAGTTGAAAATCAGCAATTGGATCAAGTCGTCTTTAAACGAGAAGTGAAAGATATCTCTCCCTTGACTAAACAACAAGGATACTTCGGTTTGACTGAGGATGGAGAGCTTGCGGTCTTTCAAGGAGATCCTGAGGATGGTAAAGTGATTGAAGCGTTCAAACCGATTCCAGTTAAACCGCTTGAATCTAGAAGAAAAACGGAGTTGAAAAGCGGGATTAAAATAAAAGATTACGATCATTTTGAACAAGTCCTCAAGCAATATTCTACTCAAGGAGAAGTATAAGAGACAGTCCCTTGTTATGCAGGGGGCTGTTTTGTATGGATTGCTGGCATTTCTGACATAGGCGAACATGTGCTTGTGTGATACAATAAAGAGTGCTAAGCAATAAAGGGTAGAGAGGATTTCAATATTATGATCACATATGTAAAAGGTCAAGTAACAACCATAGATAATGATTCGGTTGTAATAGAAACAGGGGGAATTGGCTACGAAATATTATGCGCCAATCCTTTTCATTTTCAGGAACAAATCAATAAAGAAGTCAAAGTTCATACATACCATTATATAAGAGAAGATCAACAAAATTTATATGGGTTTAAGAAAAAAGAGGACAAGCAGCTTTTCGCTCAGCTGCTCAATGTTTCTGGAATTGGTCCTAAAGGAGCGCTTGCTATTCTTGGAACAGTGAGTGTACCAGAATTTGTCTCAGCCATTGAACAGGAAGATGAAAAATATTTGACCAAGTTTCCAGGGGTAGGGAAAAAGACGGCAAGACAAATGATCTTGGATCTGAAGGGTAAATTAGTGGTCTGGCTTCCAGATGAACAAAATGAGAGTACCATTTTCTATCAGGAAGACTTAACATCAAAAGAAGTAAGAGCCCACATTGATGATGCCATTGAAGCACTTAAAGCTCTTGGCTATACAGACAAGGAAGTCAAACAGGTACGTACTGAATTGCAAAAAGCGAAACGAGGTACCGTAGACGATTATGTGAGACAAGGTCTTCAGTTATTAATGAAATCATGAGGGAAAGGAAGATAATACATGGAGGATCGGATGATCTCTGGGGAAATGCAAGAAACAGATCAAGAGATCGAGTTAAGTTTACGACCAGAAACACTCAAGCAATACATTGGTCAGGATTTAACAAAAAAGAACCTGAGTATTTTCATCGAAGCTGCAAAGATGCGGGAAGAGCCGCTTGATCATGCCCTGTTATATGGACCGCCCGGGCTGGGTAAAACAACGTTGGCTTCCATCATTGCAAATGAGATGGGTGTCCAGTTCCGTACAACAGCGGGGCCGGCGATCGAAAGGGCGGGGGATCTCGCTGCGATTTTATCCTCGCTGGAACCAGGGGATGTATTATTCATAGATGAGATACACCGTTTGCCGAGATCGGTGGAAGAAGTTCTCTATCCAGCGATGGAAGACTTTTGTTTGGATATCGTTGTAGGTACAGGCCCTAGTGCACGGTCAGTACGCCTGGATCTTCCTCCATTTACACTTGTAGGAGCAACGACGAGGGCAGGACTTTTATCCGCTCCGCTGAGAGATCGTTTCGGTGTTCACTGTCGCCTCGACTATTATGATACAAAAGCTTTGTGTTCAATTGTTGAGCGAACAGCTGAGATTTTTAATGAAGAAATTAATGCAAATGCTGCAGTAGAAATAGCGAGAAGATCAAGGGGAACACCAAGGATCGCAAACCGCCTGTTCAAAAGGGTCCGAGATATTGCGCAGGTTAAAGGAGAAAAGGTCATATCAAAAGAAACCGCTCAGGAAGCCTTAGAAATGCTTCAGGTGGATGCGGAAGGCTTAGATTTTATCGATCATAAACTTTTAAAAGGGATCATGGATGGGTTTAGAGGCGGACCGGTGGGACTTGATACAATATCCGCTACGATTGGAGAAGAGCCTCAGACGATTGAAGACGTTTATGAGCCTTTTCTTTTGCAAATCGGATTTATTCAAAGGACGCCACGCGGAAGGGTCGTTACTCCGAAAGCCTATGCTCATTTTAACCGGGAGGTGCCTGGCTCTTGACGGGGTTTGGTAAAATCTTTATTGTAATAGGGATTGTGTTTATCGTAATTGGACTATTGTGGAGTTTTATCGGGAAGTTGCCAGGTGACCTTACCTTTAAGAAAGGTAACGTGACCTTCTACTTTCCAATCATGACTTCGATAATTGTGAGTATTGTTCTCTCATTAATATTTTATTTTATCGGAAAAATACGTTAAGGAAGAATAGGGGATTCATATGGATATTAAGCAGTACGATTTTGATTTGCCTGAAGAATTAATTGCACAGGTCCCCTTGCAAGACCGCTCATCTTCTAGATTGATGGTTTTGGACCGTGCGCAAGAAAGAATTGAACATCACTATTTTTCAGATATCAGTCAATTCATTCAACCTGGTGATTGTTTAGTTTTAAACGATACAAGGGTGTTGCCAGCCCGTCTTTACGGAGCTAAACAAGATTCGGGAGGAAAAGTAGAGGTTCTTCTTCTTCATCAATCAGAAGGGGATGAATGGGAGGTGCTAGTGAAGCCTGCTAAGAAAGTAAAAGTTGGCACGAAAATCAGCTTTGGCAATGGACAGCTAGTCGCAGAATGTACGGAAATTCAAGAACATGGAGGCCGTAAAGTCCGCTTTTCTTATGAAGGAATTTTTCTAGAAGTACTTGAGTCGCTTGGGGAAATGCCTTTGCCTCCATACATTAAAGAGCAATTGCCTGACAGAGAACGGTATCAGACAGTCTATGCAAAAGAAGAAGGTTCAGCAGCAGCCCCTACAGCTGGGCTCCACTTTACGACTGAGTTACTTCAGTCTCTTGAAGAAAAAGGAGTGGAGATTGCTTATTTAACTCTTCACGTAGGCTTAGGGACTTTCCGTCCAGTCAGCGTGGATCAAATTGAAGATCATGACATGCATGCAGAATTTTATCAGTTATCTGAAGAAACAGCTGAGCAATTGAACCGTGTAAAGGAAAACGGCGGAAGGGTCATATCAGTCGGCACGACATCTACTCGCACCCTTGAAACAATTATTAGAGATTATGGCACATTTACAGCTGCCAGCGGATGGACAGATATTTTCATTTACCCTCCACAAAAATTAAAAGCGATCGACGGATTGATTACGAATTTCCATCTGCCGAAGTCGACGCTAATCATGCTTGTTAGTGCATTTGCTGGACGTGATTTCATATTAGAAGCCTACAACCGTGCTGTTCAAGAGAGGTATCGGTTTTTCAGTTTCGGAGATGCTATGCTGATTTTATGAATAGAACGGAATTTTTCCAGATAGAAAGGAACGTAACATGGCGATCACATACGAATTAATTAAAACGTGTAAACAGACAGGGGCTCGCCTCGGCAAAGTTCATACCCCGCATGGATCATTTGAAACTCCCATGTTTATGCCGGTAGGTACGCTTGCCACCGTCAAAACGATGAGTCCTGAAGAATTAGAGCGGATGGGAGCCCAGATCATTCTCTCGAATACGTACCATTTATGGCTTCGACCTGGTGAAGACATCGTCGAAGAAGCAGGTGGTCTTCACTCCTTTATGAATTGGAATGGCTCAATTCTGACTGACTCTGGGGGATTCCAAGTCTTCAGTCTTAGTGATTTAAGACAAATCGAGGAGGAAGGGGTTCATTTTCGTAACCATATAAGCGGTGAAAAGCTATTTCTTTCCCCGGAAAAAGCCATGCAGATCCAAAATTCGCTAGGAGCGGATATTATGATGGCTTTCGACGAATGCCCTCCGTATCCTGCTGAGCATGACTATATGAAGAAATCTGTCGAACGGACAAGTCGTTGGGCTGAGAGATGTTTAGAGGGACATAAGCGACCACATGACCAAGGGTTGTTTGGAATCATCCAGGGAGGGGAATATGAGGACCTTCGCCGTCAAAGTGCGCGAGATTTAACTTCCCTGGACTTCCCTGGTTATGCAGTCGGTGGCTTGTCAGTAGGTGAACCAAAAGACGTCATGAATAGAGTATTGGATTTCACCACACCTTTGCTTCCGACAGATAAACCGCGTTACTTGATGGGAGTAGGTTCTCCTGACTCACTCATCGACGGGAGTCTAAGAGGAATCGACATGTTTGACTGTGTGCTGCCAACTCGTATAGCGAGGAACGGTACGTGTATGACCTCAAATGGGAGACTGGTTGTTCGCAATGCTAAATTTGCACGAGATTTCCGACCAATCGATGAGAATTGCGATTGTCACACATGTCGAAATTATAGCCGCGCTTATATTCGTCACCTTGTCAAAGCAAATGAGACGTTTGGGTTTAGACTTACGACTTATCATAACCTTTATTTTCTGTTAAAATTAATGAGGCAAGTTCGTGAAGCCATTCGAGAAGATCGACTCGGTGACTTTAGAGAAGAATTCTTTGAACAGTATGGTTTCAACAAACCAAACGCAAAGAACTTTTAGAAAGGGGGAAGTTAAATGGATACATTAGTAGGTTTATTGCCGATCATTCTAATGTTTGTCATTTTCTATTTCCTATTAATCCGTCCGCAGCAAAAGAAACAGAAGAAAGTTCAGCAAATGCAGTCGGATCTACAAAAAGGCGATAGAATTATTACAATCGGAGGACTACATGGTACGATTCATGCTATAGATGAGGGTACTCTTGTGATTTCTGTACAAGATGGGTCACAGATGAAATTTGACCGTTCTTCTATTCGCGAAAAGTTAAATCAAGACTAATGAGTTTGCGATTGAGCAATCCCGTTACACAGTAGTGTAGCGGGATTTGTTTTTTGTTCATCGCTTGGCTGCTGATCTTCTTGGCAGATTTACACCAATCATACCTCCAAGCCAGGCCGCTACCAGTAACCCGCCAAAATAACTAAGCTGCGGAAGAGAAACCCATTGATTTTCAAAGATAACTTGAAATAAGACCATAGCGGATACGAAAATCAATCCTGTCATCCCTCCGGATAACCACCCTTTCTGTTCCCCTTTATAAGCGGCCAACATCCCTCCGAAGGCTAGTATACTTATGCCTGCGATCAATGCCATTTGGTTGAGGGTTTGATACTCCATGTTTGTAAAACGAAGCAGTAAGGCTAATACTCCTGAAAAGACAATCATCAGTATGAAAATCGAGCCAACTCCATATCCAAGCACACCCTGAATTAATTTTTTCATATTCCTGCCTCCTTTTTATTAGCTTGTCATTTTAACTATATGCATGAATTCTGCTTCGATAGAAGTAGATATTTTTCAATGGAACTGAATAGGTATAAGTAAAGTCCGGTTAAAAGGGGAAGGTCTATGACAACTGTACTTGCATTGCTCATTTTCGTTGCTAGTTATGTACTGATCATGACAGAAAAGTGGAATCGGGCCCTTGTAGCTTTAGCAGGCGGAGTCCTGCTCTTGCTGACCAAAGTATATGAATGGGAAGAAGCTTTCGGTTTCATAGACTGGGAAACCGTTGCCTTACTTTTTTCTATGATGGTCCTTGTGTCCATTACGAAAAAAACAGGGATCTTTACGTATATGGCTATACGTCTTGCCCAATTGGTTAAAGGCCGTCCTGTACCTTTATTAGTGGTGACTGCCATCTTTACGGCCGTAGGTTCCGCCTTTTTGGACAACGTCACAACGGTCCTTTTATTTGTACCAGTTCTTCTTTCGCTTATTGAGAAACTAAAGCTACCTGCCTTTCCGTATCTTTTGGTGACGATTTTTAGTTCTAACATAGGAGGAACAGCAACATTAATTGGCGATCCGCCTAACATCATGATCGGACAAGCGGTTCAGCATTTCAGTTTTGTATCATTTATTTATCACCTTGGTCCAGTCGTCTTAATCATATTCTCAATCATGTTGACTTTGAGTGTGCTCCTTTTTAGAAAACGATTAACGTATAATCAGGAGCTGGCTAAACGGTTAATGGAACTTGATGCATCCGAGCATTTAAACAAATCCAAGCTCTTATTCCAATCCTTGTCAGTTCTTCTATTAACCATTACGGGTTTTATGATGCATCCATTTGTACACATGGATATAACGACCATTGCCGTAAGCGGAGCGTTACTATTATTGTTTCTGACGGATAAAGAACTGGATGTAGAGCATGTGTTCCAGGAAGTCGAATGGGTGACGTTGTTTTTCTTCATGGGTCTCTTCATGTTGGTTGGAGGTTTAGAGACGGTTGGGATTATTGATGAACTTGCACGCGGAATGGTTTGGGTCTCTGGTGGAGATTTACCAATTACCTCTATGGTAATGCTTTGGAGTTCAGGGTTATTATCGGGTGTGGTTGACAACATTCCGTTTGTTGCTGCTATGATACCGGTTGTCCAAGAATTGCAAGGGTACGGAATGATGAATGTTGATCCTGTCTGGTGGTCTCTTGCCTTAGGGGCGTGTCTGGGAGGAAACGGCACACTGATTGGAGCTTCTGCTAATGTAGTTGTAGCAGGACTAGCCGCTAGCCATAATCAACCCATTCCTTTTTTGAAGTTTTCTCTATATGGAATTCCTATCTTAATCATGTCTCTAGCTGTTGCTTCGGTTTATGTTTTCTTCAGATATCTAATCCCTTTTCTTTAAAGGGTTTGGGATATAGTAGTATTCTGAGAATTCGATGCCGGGATATCGTGGGTTTATATTTGTAATAGTGTTAGGTATGGCTGGAAAATAACTCGTCTAGCTGCATCGCCCAGACACTCGCGTCTAAGCAGGAAATCAACGGAATGAAAAGGCACTTTCCTTTTGATTTTCTGCTTATGCGAGTCGTGTCTACCGGGGTGATTCCGCATTTGAACACTTTCCTGTGGTCTCGCCTAGCTCCTTCTCCCGTGCGAGTCTCACCCTTCCCCAACACCCCTTGCCTGATAAAGTTCTCGAAATCTTGCTGTGTAGAATTTGCTATCCATTGCATAAGAACCGTTGGCAATGCAGAATTTTTAATATAACCAGTTCTTCACATGGTTCATTCCAGAAAAAGATCGAGTAACTTTATATCGCATGGTGGATGGGAAAACGGCGAGACTCCTGTGGGATGAACATGCTAGATGAGACCCGGGAAACGAAGTTTGAGGAGGCTCAGCACATGCCCACGGAAAGCGAGTCGTTTTCCCGTCCACCATATTCCATATAAAAGTCTCGGTCTTCAAGCTAAGGAGGCTTGCATGAGGAAGCCTTTAATTTCTTAAAAACCATACTAAGTTCATTCATTACATAATAAAAATTCAAAAATAGGTGATGTTAGGAAGAGGTAAACCTTCACGAAAGGTAGTGTGTGGACGTGGAAATCGCCTCAATCATTTTTAGAACATTCATCACTTATTTCATTATATTGATTGTATTTAGACTAATGGGGAAACGTGAAATAGGCGAACTGAGCGTCATGGACCTTGTAGTGTTCATCATGCTGGCTGAAATTGCAGTGTTTTTAATAGAAAAACCCGAATCTTCCCTGTGGCAAGCCATTGTTCCAATGACCGTGTTGCTCATTATCCAATTGGGCAGTGCATGGATATCTTTGAAGAATCAGCGCTTTAGGAATTGGTTTGACGGAAAACCTACAGTTATTATTAAACACGGGAAAATTGATGAATACGAAATGAAACGTCAGCGCTATAATTTCAATGACTTGCTACTCCAACTCCGGGAGCATGGAATTCAACAAGTGAATGATGTGGCTTATGCTATTCTTGAGCCTTCAGGGAAACTTTCCGTGTTTGAGAAGAATGATGATGGAGGATCCGATTATGCTGTCGTCCTTATAGCGGATGGGAAAGTCCAATATAGTGGACTTAAAACGATCCGAAAGAATAAAAACTGGTTATTGAATGAAGTAAGGAAACAGGGGTTCAGTTCTGTAGAAGAAATTTCTTTGTGTACCATTAATGATGAAGGTGAATTGGTAATGGATAAGAATAATGAATCGAAATAAAAAAATAGCCTCCTGTCGGGGGCTATTTTTTTGGCAGGATCTTATTCCAGGGAATCATCTTCCATTCGTCTTTATGAAGCAGCTTAAACACAAAGAGCAGAATAAAGTATAGAACGGTCAGTACGGCTCCCATTGTCAGTAGTTGATAGAGAGGTTTGCTCGCTTCCAGCCAATGCTGTTTCATTTCAAAACCAACATAGCCAGTGCATGAAACAACAATCAAAAACCTTAGAAGCATCGCACCTGGAAACTTAAACACTTTATGCTTGATCAGTACCATCAAGTGAAGCAATGTAACGACAACGACTCCTGCAACGATAGCTATAGCCACTCCGTTAATTCCAAACTCTGGTTGAGAACTTAGTCCTACAAGTACAATAAATTTGATTATCGAACCAATGAGTGAGTTCCACATGGCAGGCTGGGCAAGGTCAAGTGCCTGCAGACTAGCCTGTAGTGGTGTTTGAATATAGTGGAGCAGGAAGAAAGGGGCCATAAACTGTAATAAAAAAGCTGCCTGACTTGTTCCGTAAACTGTAAATAAAATTACGGCTGGGAAGATCATGAAAACGACGGTGACTACGCCGCCGGAGGCCAAAGATAAGCGAATGGATTGCAATATTCGATATTGTATAATATCTTTCTTACCTTTCGCAGCTGCTTCACTGATGGAAGGAACAAGAGCTGTTGACAGAGCATGGGTCAAGAATGTTGGTAAGAAAAGCAAAGGAAGAATATACCCAGTCAACTCTCCATAAAGTTTGGTAGATTCAACTGCTGCTATCCCTGCAATCGCAAGACTTTGGGCAACCAGAATCGGCTCAAAGAAATAAGTCAAGGATCCAATAAATTTACTTCCTGTAGTAGGAAGTGCAATGCTCATCAGTTCATTGAGGGTTTTACGTCCTTCTTTAATATGTTTAGTCCAAGTTGTCCTTAATTTGAAACGCTTTTGGAGATTGAATTGCCTTAACATATAAATTAATGAGACAAATTCTCCTAAGACGACAGCTGCCATAGCTCCTGCAGCTGCATATTGAACTCCATAAGGCAAAAACAACTTTGTTAATATAATTACTGCTCCGATCCGGACAATTTGCTCAATAACTTGTGACATGGCCTGAGGCTTCATGTTTTGTCGTCCTTGAAAATAACCCCTAATCACCGAAGATACCGCTATAATTGGAATGATGGGAGTGACGGCTAACAAAGGATACAAAGCTCTAGCATCGGTGAGAAAATAATTAGCCACTACCGGAGACAACAAAAATAGACCGACAGTGAAAAGGATAGCTAAGGATAATGTAACCGAGATGGAAATGATTAAAATCTGCTTAATTTTCTTTTCGTCACCTAAAGCCTCTGCTTCCGATACACGTTTAGAAATAGCTACCGGCAGTCCGAATTGCGTGATGGTGATGGCTAAAATCAAGGTAGGTAGTGCCATCATATACAATCCGACACCTTCAGCACCCATGACTCGTGCTACCACAATTCGGTTGATGAAACCAAGCAGCCTAGTAATTAATCCAGCCGCTACAAGAATGAGAGCTCCATGAAGAAAGGTTTGTTTTGACATATCTATGATCCGCCTTCTCAAAGAATTAAAATTCAGCTACAATGAATTATATGCGCTTGGATGGACAAGGCATGACAAACGATTACAGGTGAATCCAATTCTTTAAACAGGGAGTGCCGATATGGAGGAAGAGAAAACGGTAAGTGAATGGAAGGAATATGTGGATCCGGTTCTTATTATTAAAACAGACGAGCTTCAATTATTGGGATATCTCACTACGAAGGATGAGGTATGGAAATGCTTAAGAGCAAAAGTATGGAAAGGGAATCCTGAAAAGCGATTATACGAAATTGTTCAAGACGTACTACATCTGAAAAGCCATACATATGAAAGTTTTGTTAACCATGAAGAGAATGATAACGTAGAAGCCATAGAGAACGTCAACTCTGGATATAATGGATAATAGCTTGTGTTGACATCTTATGACATTGTTCCATATGAACAATCAATAGTTGCCAAATGAGAAATTAATAGTAAAATTGTTACGGAGACAAGTGAGAAACATCTCATCCGTTAGATAAGTGTGTACGTGAATCTATACATACGGTCTGGTCTGGAATTAGAATGAAAGGGATGTGCTCAGGCATAAAGGAGGAAACCGCGTAATGGTGAAACGAGGTCGTATCGTCGCCTTTTTTCTAGTGCTAATCCTTTTAGCTGCTACGATTGGGACGACCATAACAGGTGTGACAAAAGATATTCGACTAGGACTTGACCTTCAAGGTGGATTCGAGATTCTATATGATGTTGAACCACTCGATGATAGTCAAGAAGTTAATAGACAAGTACTTGAAGCTACAGTTGAAGCGTTGAATAGACGTGTAAATACTTTAGGAATCAGTGAAACAAACATTGCCATTGAGGACGGAGGAAGGATTCGTGTTCAATTGGCTGGAATAGAGGATCAGCAGCAGGCGCGTGAATTGTTGTCGACGACTGCTGAGTTATCCTTCCGTGGTGTTGATGGTAAAGAGTACATGAATGGTACGGATATTAAAGAAGGAAGTGCGCAGCAAAGCTTCAACCCAGATAACAATAATCCCATTGTAACCCTGGAAGTTAAAAGCGCTTCTGAGTTTTACGATGTAACTCAGGAGATTGCTAATAAAGAACAAGATCCAAGTACTCCTTATCCTGAGAACTTGTTAGCGATTTGGCTGGATTATGATGAGGATTCTTCTTTTGCTGACGAATATGGAAAAGAGGATCCAGGCTACATCTCGGCACCTGCTGTCGATGAAGCTATTCGCAGTAATACAGTACAAATTGAAGGTAACTTCACGGTAGAGTCAGCCAAGCAGCTGGCAGATATACTTAATGCAGGGTCACTTCCTGTTAATTTAGAAGAGACTTATTCTACATCTGTTGGAGCTCAGTTTGGTGAGCAAGCGATGAATAAGACAATTATTGCCGGAGCTATAGGTATTGTTACGATCTTTCTATTCATGATCGCTTATTACCGATTCCCTGGTGCCATCGCAGTTGCAACGCTTTCAGTATATATTTACTTAATCCTTCTTGTGTTCGAGTTGATGAATGGTGTCTTAACTCTCCCAGGTATTGCCGCCTTGATTCTCGGGGTTGGTATGGCGGTGGACGCCAATATCATCACCTATGAGCGGATAAAAGAAGAGCTGAAGGCTGGGAAATCTGTCATGTCCGCCTTCAAAGCAGGAAATAAGCGGTCGCTGGCTACCATTCTTGACGCCAACATTACGACTTTAATTGCTGCCACTGTTCTTTTCATCTTTGGAACAAGCTCAGTTAAAGGATTTGCTACGATGTTAATTGTCAGCATCCTTGTCAGCTTCATCACAGCTGTTTATGGATCACGCTTATTCTTAGGACTTTGGGTGAAGAGCCGCTTTTTAAATAAACGTCCAAAATGGTTTGGAGTGAAGCCGGAAGACGTTCAGGACATTGAAGAAGGGGAGGAAGTAGAACCAAAGGTCTTGGGACGTAAATTTGATTTCGTTGGCTTACGCAAGCGCTTCTTTACGATTTCAATCGTCCTGATCTCAGCCGGGATCTTGGCTCTAGCAATTTTCAAACTGAATCTGGGCATTGACTTCACGAGTGGGTCACGTGTATCCATTTTGGCAAATGAACAGATCAATGCTGAACAAGTGGAAAAAACTTTAGAAGAGGAATTTAGTGTTAAACCCAAACAAGTCGTCATTTCGGGTGACAATAATGAAATAGCTGTTGCCCGTTTTGAGAGCGAACTTGGTAAAAGTAAAATCGGAGAAATTCAAAGTTACTATGAAGAACAATATGGTAATACTCCGAACGTAAGCACAGTTTCACCGGTTGTCGGTCAGGAACTTGCCAAAAATGCCGCCTTAGCGGTCTTGTATGCGTCGATCGGGATTATCATTTACGTAACGATTCGATTTGAATTTTACTTTGCGTTAACTGCGATCATCGCTTTATTGCATGATGCATTCTTTATCATCGCTTTATTCAGCCTGACAAGGCTTGAGTTTGATATCACGATCATCGCAGCGATTCTCACCATTGTGGGTTATTCGGTTAACGATACTATTGTGACGTTTGACCGGATTCGGGAGAACTTGAGAATGAAGAAGAAGGTTAAGTCCTTCAAGGAACTTGCTAAAGTGGTTAATGATAGTTTGATGCAAACACTCGCAAGAAGTATCAACACCGTACTGACAGTCATTTTTGCTGCTGTCATGCTGTTGTTCTTCGGTGCTTCATCAATCACGAACTTCTCTTTTGCTCTTGTGGTCGGCTTGCTTGCCGGTACGTACTCTTCCCTGTTTATCGCTTCACAGCTCTGGCTCGTGTGGCGTGGAAAGAATATTAAAGACAATCCAATTCAATTCGTTAAAAAGAAAAATACAGGAGGCCCACAGGTCTAACATTTCCAGCAGCGATCGCATAGCGATCGCTGTTTTTTGGTTGAAATAAGCGTGATCAGGGTATATCAATAGTAAACGTCCTCTTTGAAAGGAGATGAAAACGTGAAAGGTCAAGGATATATCATCTTAGCATTCATCTTTGCTTTAGTCATCGCTGTATTTGCCGTTATTAATGTAGATCCTGTGCAAGTGAATTATTTATTTGGATCTGGAGAGGCTCCCTTGATTTTAGTCATTCTAATTTCTGTTCTCTTAGGAGGATTAGCAACGGCTTCTGTAGGAGCTGTCCGTTATTTCAAATTGAAACGTGAAAACCGATCCTTACATCAACAACTAACAAAGAACAAAAGCTCCATTTCGAAAAAGGATGAAGAAACAAAAGAATCTGAGGAATCTAATGTTCAGAAGGAAAACAGTACGTTTAAAACTCCATAGATATGTTTGCTACCCCTGGACCGCTCTTGTATAATAGATTGGTCAGGGGTGAACTTATGTTACAAAGCAAGATGAAATGGAAGTTTACATATACAGACCAAATGGAAAAAATACAGTCAATTAAGGGGTTAACCCCACTTACTCAACAACTGTTGATGAAGCGGGAAATCGTAAGTGACGATGCTGTTCGGCGCTTTTTGAATCCTTCTATTGATGATCTTCATGATCCTTTTCTTATGGAAGACATGGCTAAAGCCGTTGACCGACTCAGACAAGCCATTGAAAATGAAGAGTCTATTTTGGTTTTTGGTGATTATGATGCGGACGGTGTCAGTTCAACGACGGTTATGGTAGAAGCGTTAAGAGAAGCGGGTGCTGACTGCGACTTTTATATTCCTAATCGTTTCACAGAAGGATATGGTCCAAACGAAGATGCCTTTCGTTTTGCCTATGATTCTGGGTATTCCATTATTATTACTGTAGATACAGGCATTGCTGCCATGAATGAGGCTGATTTAGCTAAGCAGCTGGGAATAGATTTAATCATTACAGATCACCATGAAGTTCAGGAAGTTTTGCCGGATGCTTATGCCATTATCCATCCGAAAACATCCAGTCAATATCCTTTCCAAGAGCTAGCTGGAGTAGGGGTTGCTTTTAAGTTTGCTGAAGCGCTGTTAGGTCGTTTTCCCAAGGATTTATTGGATCTAGTTGTAATTGGAACAATTGCTGACCTTGTGCCTCTCAAAGGGGAAAACCGTATTCTTGCTGCTATTGGTTTACAGGCAATTTCTCACTCAAAACGCCCTGGTGTTCTAGCGTTAAAGGAAGTGTGCGGCATTGAAGGGGAAATTACAGAAGAAACGATTGGATTTACAATTGGTCCGCGTCTAAATGCAGTTGGACGCTTACAAGACGCAACACCTGCTGTGGATTTACTGCTTTCTTCAAATGTAGAGGAAGCTTTGGAAATTGCTAAATATATCAACCAATTGAACCAGGAACGTCAAAAAATTGTTTCAGAAATTGCTAAACAGGCAGATGAGATGCTCGCTGAAAGGTCTGATGATTTAGAGAATGTTATTGTTGTTGCAAAAGAGGGATGGAACCCTGGTGTACTCGGGATCGTAGCCTCTAAACTTGTCCGGCAATACGACCGGCCAGCTATCGTTCTTGGCATAGACTCTGAAAAAGGAGAAGCCAAAGGTTCTGCTAGAAGTATTGATGCCTTCGATTTATTCACCAACTGTATGGAGGTAAGGGAACGTTTCATGCACTTCGGTGGCCATGCCCAGGCTGCGGGAATGACGTTATCCATAGATCAAATTGATTCCTTAAGGTCTGATTTAAATGAACTTGCTGAGCAGAAGTTGAGTGAAGATGATTATCAGCAGGTGCTGGATATCGAAATGACCGTTGACCTTGAAGATATCTCATTAAAGCAGATCGAAGAAGTAAATCAGCTGCGCCCCTTTGGCATGGGAAATCCGAAGCCATTGTTCCATGTAAGAAAGGAACCTAAGGAAGTAAGGTTGATAGGAAGCAAGAAGAACCACCTTAAATTCCAGTTTCAAGCAGAATCTTCACGTGTGGATGGTCTTGCCTTTGGCATGGGCGAACTCTACCCACAAATTTCTCCATCTGACAAGCTCGATATAGTAGGGGAACTGAGTATTAACGAGTGGAATGGAAGAAAGAATCTACAAATTATGATCCAAGATCTGCGCATTGAAGATTGGCAGCTTTTTGATTTGCGGGGTTCCAGACATGTAGAGAAGAGTATTGTCATTCCACCAAATGAGTCGTTTAAGGCCGTCACCTTTTCTGAAGCGACGAAATCTCCACACAATATACCCATCTATTCAGCCGATGATTTTCAACAAGATGAACGTATAGATGGACTGGTTATACTGGATTTACCAAAAGACCTAGAAGAGCTAAAAGAACTGTTTAAAAAAATACTGGTAAGTAAAATATTCGTCAGTTATCGAGTGGAAGAAAGTACCTTCCTACAAGCTTGGCCTTCTCGTGACCATTTCAAATGGTTTTATGGTATGCTGTTGAAGCGAAAAGAATTCAACCTTCATCGTGAGGCAGATCAGCTTGCCAGACGCAGGGGCTGGGACCGCTCTATGGTTGATTTTATTTCAGAGGTGTTTTTTGAACTTGAATTTGTTAAAATAAAAGATGGACTTATTACGATCAATTCCCAACCTTCGAAAAAAGATTTAAAAGAATCAAAGCTTTATCAAGAAAGAGAAAAGCAATTGATGATAGAAAAAACACTGTATTATTCCACATATAAAGAGTTGAAGAATTGGATCAATCAATATTTAAACGAGAAAGTTAAGCCCGTCAAGGAGGAAGTTGTTAATGGACTATAAAGAACATATCGCCATCGTCGAAGATTGGCCAAAAGAAGGAGTACAATTTAAAGATATCACTCCTTTAATGGATAATGGTCCAGCATTTAAGTCAGCTGTAGACGAAATTGTTGAATATGCCAAGAAACAAAATATCGATATCGTAGTCGGACCAGAAGCACGGGGATTCATCGTTGGATGTCCCGTTTCCTATGCGCTAGAAATCGGCTTTGCGCCTGTGCGTAAAGAAGGTAAGCTGCCTAGGGAAACGATTAAAGTTGATTATGGATTAGAGTATGGTAAAGATGTCTTGACCATCCATAAAGATGCCATCAAACCTGGTCAGCGTGTATTGATTATTGATGATCTTCTAGCTACTGGAGGCACAATTGAAGCAACGATCAATTTAGTTGAACAGCTTGGCGGAGAAGTCGCTGGTTGTGCTTTCTTGATCGAACTTACCTATTTGAATGGTCGCAGTAAATTGGAAGGCCATGATGTATTGACTTTAATGCAATATTAGATAAGAAAGAGTGCCCTATTAAGGGCGCTCTTTGTTTTAGTCAAGCTGGAAGCATTTATCGCTTTACATTTTTCTTTCTTTTTTTGATAATGATAAGCAAACCATCTTATGTAAGTAAGTTAAAAGAAACCAGGGTGATTGAATGGCGAAAGATACAGTATTAACTGCTGAAGAAGTGATCGAACAAGCAAGTAAATATTTGAACGATTCTGATCTTGCTTTCATTCGTCGCGCGTATCAGTTTGCTGAGAATGCACACAGCGATCAATTCCGCAAATCAGGAGAACCCTATATCATTCATCCGATTCAAGTAGCAGGTATACTTGTTAATTTGGAAATGGATCCAGAAACCATCGCCGGGGGTTTTCTTCATGATGTTGTCGAAGATACGAATGTGACTCTTGAAGAAATTGAAGAAGCGTTCAATACAGAAGTTTCTATGCTTGTTGATGGGGTTACGAAACTCGGGAAAATTAAATATAAATCGAAAGAGGCTCAGCAAGCAGAGAATCATAGAAAAATGTTCGTAGCCATGGCTAAGGACATTCGTGTGATTCTTATTAAACTTGCAGATCGTTTGCATAATATGCGCACACTTAAGCATCTGCCAGCCGAGAAGCAGCGGAGAATTTCTAACGAGACTTTGGAAATATTTGCTCCGCTCGCTCATCGATTAGGAATTTCTACAATCAAGTGGGAGCTTGAAGATACAGCTCTTCGCTATTTGAATCCGCAGCAATATTATCGAATCGTTCATCTCATGAAACAAAAGCGGAATGAACGGGAACATTACATTGAAGAAGTGATTGAAGAAATCCGTAACCAACTTAAAGAAGTGAATATTGACGCTGACTTGAATGGAAGACCAAAGCACCTTTACAGCATTTATAGAAAAATGGTTCTTCAAAACAAGCAGTTTAATGAAATATACGATTTATTAGCGGTTAGGATTACCGTGAATAGCATCAAAGATTGTTACGCTGTATTAGGCATTATCCATACTTGCTGGAAACCGATGCCTGGAAGGTTCAAAGATTACATTGCTATGCCTAAGCCGAACCTTTATCAGTCCCTACACACAACCGTGATCGGTCCTAAAGGCGACCCACTTGAAGTGCAGATCCGTACGCATGAAATGCACGAAATAGCTGAATATGGAATTGCGGCTCATTGGGCTTATAAGGAAGGAAGGCCGCAGACAGCTGAACAGTCTTTTGAAGAAAAATTAACTTGGTTCCGGGAAATTCTGGAATGGCAAAGTGAAACCCACGATGCAGAAGAATTTATGGAATCACTTAAAGTCGATTTATTCTCTGATATGGTCTATGTCTTTACCCCTAAAGGAGATGTAATTGAGCTTCCATCAGGTTCTGTTCCGATTGATTTTGCCTATCGAATCCACACCGAAGTCGGAAACCAGACCATTGGTGCGAAGATAAATGGGAAGATGGAACCACTGGATTATGAATTGAAAACCGGTGATATTATTGAAGTAATGACTTCAAAGCATTCTTATGGCCCATCCAAAGACTGGATTAAACTTGCGCAAACCTCTCAGGCTAAAAATAAAATTAAACAGTTCTTTAAAAAGCAAAGAAAAGACGAAAATATTGCTAAAGGTAAGGAACTGGTTGAACGGGAGATCCGCAATTTCGGAATCCAGCCGAAGGATGTTTTAACTGTGGACAACATAAATCGAGTTGCAGAAAAGTTTAACTTCAGTAACGAAGAGGATATGTATGCAGCAGTTGGATACCAGGGGATTACCGCTGCCCAAATCGCTACTCGGGTGACAGAGAGGCTGCGAAAACAACAGCGAAAAGCTCAAGATCTTGAGCAGACATTGGCAGACGTTAGCACAACTGAAATTAAGACTCCTTCTAAAGCCGGTAAAAAAGATTCAGGCGTCCGTGTTGAAGGGGTAGATAATCTGCTTGTCCGGTTGTCTAAATGCTGTAACCCTGTTCCTGGCGATGATATCGTTGGTTATATTACGAAAGGTCGAGGAGTTTCTGTCCACAGAACCGACTGTCCTAACGTCCAGACAGAGGAAGCACAAACTCGCCTTTTACCTGTTAAATGGGAAACTTCTGTTACAGATTCGAAGCAATATCATGTTGATTTAGAAATTTGGGGGTATGACCGAAGAGGCTTACTAAATGAAGTTCTTCAGGCCGTCAATGAGACTAAGACGAACATTACAGCTGTGTCTGGAAAGTCAGATCGAAACAAAATGGCAACGATTCATATCACCATATTGATTCAAAACACAAGTCATTTACGTAAAATTGTCGAACGAATCAAACAAATCCAAGAAGTCTATACTGTAAGACGTGTTATGCAATAAGGAAAAAAGGAGTCAGTTGTATGAAAGCTATCGTTCAACGTGCTGTGGACGCCTCAGTGGAAGTGGAGAACGAAACAGTAGGTTCCATTAATAACGGTCTTGTTATATTGTTGGGTGTTACGCATGAGGACACGGAAGAGGACGCCCGTTATTTAGCGAAAAAAATTCCATTTCTTCGTATATTTGAAGACGAAAATGAGAAGATGAATCTTTCTTTGTTGGATGTGGGAGGTCAAATGCTATCGATTTCCCAATTTACATTATTTGGGGATTGTCGTAAAGGGCGCCGGCCTAATTTTATGGAAGCAGCAAAACCCAATCAAGCTGAGGAGCTTTATGAATGCTTCAATAAACTTGTTGAAGATGAAGGGGTTAAAGTAGAGACAGGTGAGTTTGGTGCAATGATGAACGTTCAATTGACAAACTCAGGCCCTGTGACACTGATTCTAGACAGTAAAGAGAGATAAGCTGATGCCACGGAAGTAAAAACTTCTGTGGTTTTTTTATATAAAAAACTCCCTGCCCGTGAAGAATTGAATTCTAGATAATCTTATGATTTATGTTCCTGTTTTACGAGCGGACCTCGGCAAGTGCAAGTCTCCTCAGTCTGTGATTTAACAAAATACTGAAGAAATAATTTGGTTAAGTTCTTTATAACAGAAGTAGGCAGCAACGGAAATATGACCAAAAAAACTGCCTCTCGAAGAGGCAGTTTTTTTGGTCAGTTAGTTAAAAAAGTCAATTAGTCCTTGAGTAATGCCCTTACTCGCATTTCTTTGATATATGGAACTTCTAACCGTTTGCTCCTCTCTCGGATTAGAAATGAATCCCAGTTCCAATAAGATCGAAGGCTTTTTATTTTCTCTTAATACGTGAAAGTTGCCGTGTAAAGTTCCGCGGTCACGAAGCCCCGTTGAGGCGACCATGTGCTCTTGTACTGATGCTGCAAGCTCCTTATCTTTTGAATGATAATAAAAGCTGTTGATACCATTTGCATTTACCGCTATAGGAGCACTGTTGTAATGAAGGCTAATGAACACGTCCGCTTTCGAAGCGTTAGAGTAAAAGCCACGAATGGAAAGAGGAATGTATTCATCTGATTCTCGAGACATTAAAACTTTTGCGCCACTCTTTTGAAGTTCTGTTCTCAATGCCAGTGCCGTGTTCATAGTCATGGTCTTTTCATAAGTACCCGCAAATCCTATAGCGCCGGAATCCCTTCCTCCATGTCCTGCATCAATCATGATTGTTCTACCTTTTAGATTACCAGAAACATTGTTAGAGGGGGATCGAGTTTCCTCTTTTTTTTCGTTAACAATCCAGCTTGCGACGAATGCGCTTTTGTTTTTGTACTTAATCCTATACCACTGTCCTTGCTGATCAACTACATCGAATCGATCTCCTTTGTGAACCCGTGCCAATACGTTCCCATTAGTTGTAGGTTCACTTCTGAGATTTGTCCCATTGTATTGAATGGTCACTTCTGATGCACTTGAATTGGAAGTACTACCTTCTTCCAATTCATTAACAAGCCAGCCAGCTACCCACCCTGTTTTACCACTGCTCCATTTAATTTGATACCAGCGATCCTTCTTGTCTATGTAGTTAAAAACTTTTCCTTGATAGACTCGTGTAAGAACCTCGCCTTTTAAAGAATTTGAGCTGCGTACGTTCAAGACTGTTGTCCCCACCTTGATTTTACCTTTAACCGTTTTATTAGAGGTAGAAAGTCCTTTTACTTCCGAAGGTTCTGAGGTAGGACCATCAGTCTTCGATAAATAATCGCCGTGTACCCACCCCTTGTTTTGCTCATGGGTGACGTAGTACCAGTTTCCTTCTTGTTTCTCAAGCTCAACCTCATCACCTTTCATTAAATAACCTTTAACCTTTCCTTTAAGGCCTGCTTCCGATCTTATTCTAAGGTAGTTGACTTTCGATACGGAAGCAGAGGAGACATTTGCAGCTCGATCTCCTTTAAAAGTGACCATCCATTTCGCAACCCAGCCGGATTGAGAATCTAAGCCAATTTTCACCCAGTCCCCTTCTGTTTCCAGCACGGAATAGGTTTCTTCCTCATGGACTTGAGCAACCCTTTCATAATCAGTTCCAGGTCCAGATCTTACATTCAAGTTGTCAACTTTAATGACTGCCACATTGGCTTGAACGGAGGCTTCGGGCATACCTGTTAGGGCAATGGTTAGTAGAATGAATAGAAAAATTCCTTTTTTGAGCATGGCACACACCTCCTTTTATTCATACGTCTCACTATTCGACATAGAGAAGAAGCACACCTTCCTCACTGGAAAATTTTTTTTCGAGTAAATTCTTAAGACAGCTTGACATTTAAATCGAAAAGGCTATATGATAGTAATCAATTCTATAAGGAATCGATGAAAACCAATGAGGAAAAAAGTAACTAGCTCCCATACAAACAGAGACGGATTGCCATCAGGCTGAAAGCAGTCCTTTGTAATGGTCTAGCGAAAGACATTTCTTAGGTGCCATATTGAAAGTAAGTAGGTATGGACGTATTCAGGCGTTAACTGTTTTGAGTGGAAGCTTTGCTTCAATCAGGGTGGCAACGCGGGAGGAGTTCCCGTCCCTTTTCCGATCTAAGGAAAAGGGACGGGAACTTTTTTTGTGGGAATATATGGTGGATTTATTTGAAGGAGGAGATCAGATGAGTATCAATGCCCCTCGAGGGACGCAGGATATCCTGCCAGGTACTTCAGAAAAATGGCAATTTGTTGAACAGCAATTAACGGACTTATGTCGCCGTTATCATTATAAAGAAATCCGTACCCCTATCTTTGAACATACCGAGCTTTTCCAGCGCGGTGTAGGGGACAGTACCGATATTGTTCAAAAAGAGATGTATACATTTGAAGATCGTGGAGGAAGAAGCGTCACTCTAAGACCAGAAGGTACGGCATCAGTGGTTCGCTCATTTGTTCAGAATAAAATATATGGATTGCCTAATCAGCCGACTAAGTATTTCTATATTGGCCCGATGTTCCGATATGAGCGTCCACAACAAGGGAGACAACGTCAATTTGTCCAGTTTGGGATTGAAGCTCTTGGCAGTGATGATCCTGCTGTGGATGCAGAAGTACTGGCCCTTGCGATGAGTTCTTATGAGGAGCTTGGTTTGAAATCCTTAAAGCTAGTCTTAAATAGCTTAGGAGACCAGGAAAGCAGAGAGGCGCACAGGAAAGCATTAGTAAATCATTTCGCTCCTTATCGTGATGAGCTTTGTGCGGATTGTCAGGTGAGGTTGGATCAGAATCCATTACGTGTTTTGGATTGTAAGAAAGACCGCGAACACCCAGCAATGGAAACGGCTCCGTCGATACTTGAATATTTAAACGAGTATTCGAAGGACTATTTTGAAAAAGTAAAGTCTTTTCTTGACGTAATGGGAATTGACTATGTCATCGATCCAAACCTCGTACGTGGGCTTGATTACTATAACCACACTGCTTTTGAGATTATGAGCGAGGCGGAAGGGTTCGGTGCGATCACGACCTTGAGCGGAGGAGGACGCTATACTGGTCTCGTTCAAGAAGTTGGAGGCCCTGAAACATCAGGTATCGGTTTTGCTATGAGTATTGAACGATTACTGATGGCGCTTGAAGCAGAAGGCGTTGAGCTTCCTTTAGATGAAGGACTGGATTGTTATATGGTCGCTCTTGGTGAAGAAGCAGAAAAAGCAGCCGTTCGATTGACTTACGAACTAAGAAAAGCTGGTGTCCAAGTGGACAAAGATTACCTGGGCAAAAAAATGAAGGCTCAGTTTAAAGCTGCTGACCGTCTTGGTGCAAAATATGTTCTAGTACTTGGGGATCGTGAGCTTGAGGATAATGTTATTAATGTAAAAGATATGACTTCGGGAGAACAAAAAGAGATTTCTCTTGAGGAAGTCGTTAATTATATGAAAGACCAGTTGACAGGAGGCGAATAAAATGGAACGAGTGAAATGCGGTTCGATACGCAAAGAGCATATAGAGCAAGAGGTTACCTTGAAAGGCTGGGTACAAAAACGACGTGACCTTGGAGGTTTAATCTTCATAGATCTAAGAGACCGTTCTGGATTGGTACAAGTTGTATTTAATCCTGAAACATCTCCGGAAGCATTACAAACGGCAGAAATGGTAAGAAGCGAATTTGTTTTGGAAGTCGTTGGTCAAGTCGTTGCTAGAGACGCTCAGACGGTTAACGAAAACCTGGAAACGGGAGCGATTGAGGTTGTGGCTAAAGAAGTTACGATTCTTAGTAAAGCCAAGACCCCTCCATTCATGATTGAGGAGCAATCCGAAGTTTCAGAGGACCTCCGTTTGAAGTATAGATATTTGGATCTGCGAAGAAAAGAAATGCAGGACACATTTAAACTTCGTCATCAAACAACCCAAGTCATCCGAAACTTCCTTAATAATGAAGAGTACCTTGAAATGGAAACCCCGATGTTAACGAAGAGTACACCGGAAGGAGCTAGAGACTATTTGGTGCCAAGCCGTGTGCATGAAGGAGAATTTTACGCACTTCCTCAGTCCCCACAGCTGTTTAAACAGCTGCTCATGATGTCAGGGTTTGAAAAATATTATCAAATTGCTCGCTGTTTCCGAGACGAAGACTTGAGAGCAGACCGACAGCCCGAATTCACTCAAGTCGATATCGAAACTTCGTTCTTGTCAAAAGAAGAAATTATGGCTATGACAGAGCGGATGATGAAGAAAGTGATGAAAGAGGTAAAAGGTATCGATGTAGAAACACCGTTCCCTCGCATGGCTTATGAAGAGGCTATGGAACGCTTTGGTTCTGATAAACCGGATACGCGTTTTGGACTTGAACTGGTGAATATCTCTGAAGATGTGAAAGACTCTGGGTTTAAAGTCTTCAGCGGGGCTGTGGCCTCAGGAGGTCAAGTTAGTGCTTTAAACGTGGAAGGTCAATCCGATGAATTTTCCAGAAAAGATATCGATAAACTGACCGAAGAGGTGAAAGTTTACGGAGCTAAAGGTTTAGCATGGCTGAAGGTAAAAGACGGAGAATTCAATGGTCCAATCGCAAAATTCTTTGGAGAAGAAGAAGCTTCATCATTAAAAGATAAGCTAAAGGCGAAAGATGGAGACCTTTTACTGTTTGTAGCAGATAAAACGTCTGTTGTTCATGACAGCCTTGGCGCTCTTCGTCTGAAGCTAGGACGCCACCTAGGACTTATTGATGAATCTAAGTTCAACTTCCTTTGGGTAACAGACTGGCCGTTATTGGAGTATGACGAAGAAGAGGGCCGATATTTTGCAGCTCACCATCCGTTCACCATGCCTGTCGAAGCAGATCTCGAAAAGCTTCAAACAAATCCCGAAGAAGTCCATGCAGAAGCTTATGATATTGTTTTGAATGGATATGAACTTGGTGGCGGATCTCTTCGTATTCACCAGAAAGAACTTCAGAATAAGATGTTTGAAGTGCTTGGGTTCAGTAAAGAGGAAGCGGAAGAACAGTTCGGATTCTTATTAGAGGCACTAGAATATGGGGCTCCTCCCCATGGAGGAATCGCTCTAGGTTTCGACCGGTTTATCATGATTCTTGCTGGACGAACGAACCTTCGCGATACGATCTTGTTCCCTAAAACTGCCTCTGCCGCCGACCCTATGACGAACGCTCCGGGTGCAGTAGATCAGAAGCAATTAGATGAACTTCACTTGCAATTGAAGGCAAAAAAACAGGACTGAAGTAGCAATATTAAACCCTTATATTATTCTTGATAAGGTTTTGTAAATATGCTATGATTGCCTTACAAATTAAATGACCAATCCTGATGTGTACGTTGTTTGAATGTACGTTTTGACCGAACATTTTTGAGAAGGGAGTCTGAGTTTTCACATGGAATGCAAGCCTCATAACCATCACTGATGGGAGGACGCAAGAAGTGTGAAACAGGGCACCCACCTGCCTGGAGCGGGTTCAAAACTCATTAAACACAACGGCACGATTGGGATTGGTCTTATTTTGTTTAAAAAGAGGATTTCCATTATGGAAATCCTCTTTTTTGATAGATATTTAGCGGGCTACATTTTCAAGGTTGCCATTCTTCTCCATGCGGAATTGTGGTTTGGCATACTCTTGATCATCAAACATGACCATTTTACGAGCCCGGTCCATAATTTGAATCAAAGATTGATAGTCCTCTGACATGGACTCCAATTGTCTGTTCAATTGGCGGTTTTGTTCAGTTAAGATTTTGTTCTCGTTTTCAAGATAGGCAATCTGCTCTTTTACAGAATCACTGACTTTGGTTTCTTTCTGCAAGTCTTTAAGGTAGCGAATGACTTGCGTAAGGTTAATGTCTTGATCATGGTTGCTGGCAGCAGGAATTTGGTAGCTGATGGGTTCTTGCTTTTCAGCTTGTTGGGCAACAAATTCCTCTGCTTGCTCTGGACGGTAATTCGTAGTGTGAGAAACTTCCTGATAGACAGGCTGCTGCTTCGCTTCTTTTCGTTTCTTCTCTTTGCGCTGTTTCTTTGCCAGTTCAACGGCTTGCTCATATTTTTGGCGAACCTCTGCATTCCAGCGGAATCCGCAAGCTGCGGAAGTACGGTTTAACACATCACCAACTTCATCGAACGCCTTTAATTGAGTGCTTCCTTCACGGATATGGCGGAGAACAGTTTCAGCTAGTAATAAATCGTCTTCATGAGACCAGGCATCTTGTCTTACTTTAGGCATTTAATTCACTCCTGTAATCTTTTCTGGCGAGAAAGTAGAATGATTGTTTAGGAGTAGAAAAGTGTCCATAATCTGCAATATCTCTTGATATGATAGCTTTTCCATTCAAGATTATATTCTTCAATTTAAATTTTCGCTGTTACCAGGGACACTCTGAACTTTTTCTCACCTAGAAAAGTAGTTTTTCAGATTTAGTCGTAGTGTAGCCAACAGGAGTGTGAAATATACTTAAGTGGTTTTCTGTTTTTTTATTTTTTGCAAGACTTGATTTAAGGCTTGTTCAAATTTCCCTGTCGATTTAGGTTCATAGTAGGTGCGCTTTTTAATTTTATCTGGCAAATACTGCTGATTGACCCATGCATTTTCATAATTGTGAGGGTATTTATAATCTAAACCGCGTCCTAGATCTGCCGCCCCTTTATAGTGAGAGTCTTTTAGATGAGCAGGAACATCTCCGCTATTTCCACTACGGATATCACCTAAAGCAGCGTCTAAGGCTTTATAGGCGCTGTTCGATTTTGGAGACAGCGCTAGTTCCGTTACAGCAACGGAAAGAGGAATTCTTGCTTCTGGAAAGCCAATTCGCTCAGCTGCTTCCACAGCAGCAATTGCCCGTGGGCCGGCTTGAGGATTAGCAAGTCCGATATCCTCATAGGCGATCACTACGAGTCTGCGTCCAATGCTGTCAAGGTCTCCAGCCTCGATTAATCTCGCTAGGTAGTGTAGGGAAGCATCAACATCACTTCCGCGAATTGACTTTTGGAAGGCCGATAAAACGTCATAATGGGCATCACCATCTTTATCATGCGAGAAGCTTTTTTTTTGCATGCATTCTTCCGCTGTTTCTAAATTGATTGAAATTGTTCCATCTTTGGTAGGTGTGGAAAAGGCAGCAAGCTCAACACCATTCAAGGCAGCACGCAAATCCCCGTTGGCAGAATGGGCAAAATGATCAAGGGCATCCTCCGTCATTTCTATTGTAAGGTCCCCAAGGCCGTCTTCCTTGTTACGAATCGCTCTCCCAATCGCTTCCTTGATGTCTTCAGACGTTAAACGGTAAAGCTCAAATAAGTGACAGCGACTTCTAATTGCAGGATTGATCGAGTGATACGGATTACTTGTCGTACATCCGATTAGTGTGAGTCTGTTACTCTCTAGATGGGGGAGGAGAAAATCCTGCTTCGCTTTATCCAGTCTGTGTACTTCGTCCAAAATCAGTACCAGCTGCCCGTGCATTTTAGCTTCCTCGACGGCAATCTCCATGTCCTTTTTCTTATCAGTTACTGCGTTCAACGTTTTAAATGGCAAGTGGAGACTCTTTGCGAGGGCGGTCGCCATAGAAGTTTTCCCTGTGCCTGGGGGACCAAAGAGGATCATGGAAGCCAAACGATTGGCTTTAACCATTCGGTGGATGGTTTTTCCTTCTCCTACTAAATGGGTTTGTCCGATAATTTCATTTATATTGGATGGACGCATACGAAATGCGAGCGGCTGTTGGCTCATACATCAAGCTCCTTTGTACGGTTATACAAGTTAGCGTAGAATGATTCTCTATAAAATGCAAGAGACTTGCCATTCGTGCTATAATAGCGTTTGGTATAATAGAGAGAGGAAGTTAAAAATGGAAAAAAACGATAGATTTCATCCGCGGGAAACATTTGTCCGATGGAGTTTTTTTCTTGTAGGCTTAGTCATTTTGGGACTTGGTATTTCTATGACGATGCAAGTGAAAAGTTTTGGTATCGGGCCTTGGGATGTTTTTCACTATGGGCTATTTCTGCAACTTGGATTAACCGTTGGCACCTGGTCCATCATCGCAGGTCTGATCATCGTTCTTGTTAGCAGTTTGGTGCAGAAGAGGATACCTCAAGTCGGTACTCTATTGAACATGGTAATGATCGGTATATTTATTGACTTTTTTAATTGGCTGCTGCCAGAACCTGACACGTTACTCATTCAAATCGCAGTATTTACTTTTGGAACTATGGTCATTGCATTAGGAATTGGGGTATATGTTGCTCCAGGAATTGGAGCCGGACCAAGAGATGGTTTGATGCTGATCATTACAGAAGCTACGGGATGGAAAGTCTCCACAGTTCGAAACGGCATTGAAATAACTGTCGCAGTGCTTGGCTTCATGTTAGGAGGACCAGTCGGCATTGGCACAGTATTTATTGCATTTTTACTAGGAACATTTGTGGGTTATACTCTTCCTTATGCTAAAAAGTGTCTACAGTTTTTAATAACGAAAGGTGAATTGTATGAAAATATCTACCAAAGGCCGTTACGGTCTAACTATAATGATTGAATTAGCAAGAAAATACGGGGATGGTCCAATTTCCCTTAAACAAATCGCGAGGGATAATGATCTTTCTGAGCATTACCTTGAACAACTGATTGCACCCTTACGAAACGCAAGTCTTGTCAAAAGTGTCCGAGGCGCTTATGGAGGGTACATGCTGACAAAAGAACCTCATGAGATAACGGCTGGGGACGTTATTCGGATTCTTGAAGGACCGATTACTCCAGTAGAAGGTATAGAAAATGAAGAACCAGCAAAGCAGGCATTGTGGAAACGAGTGCGAGATGCGGTCAAAGATGTATTAGATACGACTACTTTGGAAGACTTAAAAGACCACGTTGATGACCAAACCCAGGATGCCTATATGTTTTATATTTAATGTACGGAGGTGTCAATATGGCAGCCATATATTTGGATCATGCGGCTACTTCACCGGTGCACCCGAAGGTCATTGAAGCGATGGTGCCTATTTATCAGGACGTCTTCGGTAATCCTTCTAGTGTCCATCAGTACGGTCGAAAGGCACGAAGAATCCTTGATGAGGCAAGACGGACAGTCGCTGATAGTATCTCCGCAAGCGAAAAAGAAATTGTCTTTACAAGCGGAGGGACAGAGGCTGATAATCTTGCAATCATAGGTACAACTCGAGCGAACCAGCATAAAGGTAAGCATATCATTACCACATCCATCGAACATCATGCTACATTGCATGCAGTCGAATATTTAGAATCTGAGGGATTTGATGTTACGTACTTGCCTGTAGACGAAACTGGTGCTGTCCGTGTAGAAGATGTCAAAGCTTCTTTACGGGACGATACGATACTGGTTTCTATTATGATGGTCAATAATGAAACTGGAATCATTCAGCCGATTGAAGAAATAGCGGAAGTAGTAAAAAATCATCAGGCATATCTTCATTCAGATATTGTTCAAGCTTATGGACAACTCGAAGTCAACGTAAAGGAAGTCTCCGTTGATCTTTTAGCTGTATCAGCGCACAAAGTGAATGGACCAAAAGGAATCGGTTTCCTTTATGTAAGAGAGGGAACTAAAATTGATTCTTTGCAATACGGTGGGGAACAGGAAAGAAAGCGCCGGGCAGGAACGGAAAACATTCCTGCTGCAAAAGGTTTTCAGATTGCGGTTGACGTAATGGTCTCGGACAAAGAGACAAATAAAGAAAAGTATGCACAACTTAAACAGCTGTTCTTGGATACTTTAACAGAAGAACAAGTAGTTTATGATATAAACGGAGATCAAGAGAGAAGCGTTCCTTCAATTGTGAACGTAAGTTTTCCGGGAATGAATGTCGAAGCATTATTGACGAATTTTGATTTGGCAGGAATCGCAGCCTCTAGCGGAAGTGCATGTACGGCGGGAAGCGTAGAACCTTCCCATGTGTTATCGGCTATGTATGGATCAGAGAATTCGCGAACAGTCAATTCGATACGGTTCAGCTTTGGGTTAGCCAACGACGAAGAGAATGTCGTTGAAGCAGCTAAGAAAGTCAGCCAGATCATCAAAAGATTGAGCTAACAAAGGAAGGTGAAGACAATGAAAGACCCGAAAGATACGCGTGTCGTTGTTGGAATGAGTGGGGGAGTCGACTCCTCAGTTGCAGCTCTTCTGCTCAAACAGCAAGGATACGATGTTGTAGGTATCTTTATGAAAAACTGGGACGATACGGATGAAAATGGTGTATGTACAGCCACGGAAGATTATGAAGATGTGATTCGCGTATGCAACCAGCTCGACATTCCATATTATGCTGTTAATTTTGAAAAACAGTATTGGAATAAAGTATTCACGTATTTTCTAGATGAATATAAAGCTGGAAGAACCCCAAATCCTGATGTCATGTGTAACAAAGAAATCAAGTTCAAAGCATTTCTTGATCATGCCATGTCTTTAGGGGCCGATTATTTAGCTACAGGCCACTATGCGCAAGTACGTGAGAACAACGGGAAATATGAAATGCTCCGAGGTGTGGATCAGAACAAAGATCAAACTTATTTCCTTAACCAACTTTCTCAAGATGTATTGGCGAAGGTCATGTTCCCGCTTGGTCAAATTGATAAGAAGGAAGTACGCAAAATTGCGGAGGAAAACGGGTTAGCAACGGCTAAAAAGAAAGATTCTACCGGAATCTGCTTTATCGGAGAACGTAACTTTAAAGAATTCTTAAGCGAGTATTTACCTGCACAGCCAGGGAATATGGAAACTCTGGATGGAGAAGTGAAAGGAAAACATGATGGATTAATGTATTACACGCTTGGTCAAAGACAAGGACTCGGAATCGGCGGGGCAGGAGATCCGTGGTTTGTTGTTGGTAAAAACGTAAAGGATAACATACTGTACGTTGGTCAAGGTTTCCATCACGATGCTTTATATTCAGATGGATTGATTGCTACAAAAGCCAATTGGACTAGTGGAGATGCTCCTGAGGAAGCTTTTGAATGCACGGCGAAATTCCGTTATCGTCAGGATGACAGTAAAGTTACCGTATATCCTCAGGAGGACGGCAGTTATAAAGTAATGTTCCATGAACCTGAAAGAGCGATCACGCCAGGTCAAGCTGTCGTATTCTATCAAGATGAAGTTTGCCTGGGCGGGGCAACTATTGATACAGTATTAAAAGAAGATACCGCGGTCACTTATGTTGGGTAAAGAATAAAGGTCATGTCCCGGTCAGGACATGACTTTTTTATTTGAAAAACACCTAGAATTATCTGGTGAATGGTATAAGAGGTTTTATTAAAACGATTAGTAAATAGGGGGAAATTTAATCATGGACAAATTGAAAAAAGGTATCGAAGAAATGCAGAATCACAATTATGAGCAAGCTGCTCGTTTATTTACAGAAGCAATCGATGAGAATCCTAAAGAGCCTGTAGGATACATCAATTTTGGCAACCTGTTGACTCACATGAATGACTACGAGAGGGCAGAGCGCTTTTTTAATCGGGCTATCGATCTCGATAAAGAAGCAGCAACAGCCTATTATGGATTAGGAAATGTTTATTATGAACAGGAAAAATATACAAAAGCTCAGGAGCAATTTATTCATGCAATTCAAAACGGGCTGGATGAAGCGGATGTTCATTTTATGTTAGGAATGACATTTATTCATCAAGAGTATGTGAAATTAGCCTTGCCTTACTTACTGAGAGCATCGGAACTTGCTCCAGCAGACGTAGATATCCAGTTTCAATATGGGCTCTGTCTCGCACAAAATGGACAGATTGATCAAGCTCAACAGGTAATGGAACGTGTGCTACAATTGGAAAATAAGCATAGTGACGCCTATTATAATCTTGGAGTAGTCGCACTTCATAAAGAAAAACCTCATGAAGCTCTCAAGCATTTTGAACAAGCATTGGAAATCCAGCCGGATCATATGCTGGCTGCCCATGCGAAAAGTCAAGTCGAACAAGCATTAAATGAGTAATGATTGAAGGAGAAAGATGGACATGATACAACAATCCTTTTTTTCTGAATCTGGAGAAGATCGTCCGTATGTTAAAGGAGAACTCGGCCGGATGATTTTTCATAATGAGTCAGAACACTTTTCGATCGCATCCATCAAAGTGCGTGAAACAAATGAAGATTTTAAAGAAAAGAGTCTTGTCATAAAAGGCCATTTCTCTCCTCTCGAAGAAGGTGAAACCTATGTCTTCTATGGGCAGTTCCAAAATCATAAGAAGTTTGGGTTGCAGTATGAAGTAGAAATGTATAACCGTGTGCTGCCGGAAACAAAAGATGGACTCATTATGTATTTATCGAGTGATCTCTTCCATGGAATAGGAAAAAAAACGGCTGAGAAAATCATAGATCATTTAGGTGAACAAGCGATCTCCCAAATACTTGAAAATAAAGAAGTACTTACTGAGGTCCCAAGACTGCCAAAAGAAAAAGCAGATCAGCTTTATGAAACCCTTAAAGAACATCAGGGATTTGAACATATTATGATTCATCTTTCTCAATATGGATTTGGATTGAAACTCTCTCAAAAAATCTATGAAGTGTTTAAGGATCAGACACTCGCAATCATTGAAGAAGATCCTTATCAGCTTGTCTTTAAAGTAGAAGGATTTGGCTTCCATCGAGCGGATGAAATTGCTCGAATGCAAAATTTAAATCATGATCATCCGACTCGCCTAAGGGCCGCATGTTTGTATATGCTGCAAAAAAGTATGTCAGCAGGACATGTGTATTTACCAACTGAGGAATGTCTGAAGCAAGTGGATCAACTGCTGAATCAAGGCTTTGAGCCTCAAATCACTTTTGAACAATTGTCAGAGCAGATCATCCACCTCGGCGAAGAGCGCTACGTTTATGTTGAAGAAGACAGAATTTACTTGCCTTCTTTGTACTTTGCAGAAAATGGGTTCTGTCGGCATATGAAGCGAATGCTAGAGGAAGAAGTAGATACGGAACACACTCAAGCAGACTTAATGAAAGTTATTGGGGAGATTGAAGAAGAGGAATCAATCAGTTATGGGGAAGATCAATTTCAGGCGATCGAGAAAGCGCTCCATTCAAAATTAATGATTCTAACGGGTGGTCCGGGTACGGGAAAAACAACCGTTATTAAAGGTATCATTCAGTCTTATGCACTTCTTAATGAGGTATCCATCGACCCAGGAGATTATAAATCAGATGAGCCATTTCCATTCATCCTCGTCGCTCCCACTGGACGGGCCGCTAAACGTATGACTGATTCAACAGGCCTGCCTGCAAGCACGATTCATCGATTGCTGGGCTGGGACGGGCATGACCAGTTTGAACGAAACCAGAATAATCCGTTAGAAGGAAAAGTTCTAATTGTTGATGAATTTTCTATGGTTGACATATGGCTGGCTAACCAGTTATTCCGCGCTGTACCATCAGATATGCAAGTTTTGCTTGTGGGTGATGAAGATCAGCTCCCTTCCGTCGGACCTGGTCAGGTTCTGGCTGATTTACTGGCTTCTAATCAATTGCCTTCTATTAAATTGACCGAGGTGTACAGGCAAAAAGAAGGCTCAAAGATTATTCAACTAGCCCATGAAATAAAAAATGATACGTGTACGATTAAATCGCTCGTGAAAGAACATGACTTTAACTTCATTCCTGCCCAAGAGCACCAGCTTACAGAGCTCGTCACTAATATTGTAAAGAAAGCTGTTGATAAAGGAATAGAGTTAAAAGAACTTCAAGTTCTCGCCCCCATGTATCGTACAGATGTAGGCATCCACAAATTGAATGGGGAAATTCAGAAGATGGTAAATCCAAAACATAAACAAAAGCGGGATATCACGTTTAAAGAAACCACCTTCAGAAAAGGAGACAAAGTCATACAGCTTGTCAATCAGCCAGAAGATGGCGTCTACAACGGAGACATAGGAGAAATTGTCGCGATTTTTCGTGAAGAAGAGAATGTAGATGGGGTCGAACAGGTGGTTGTAGAATACGAAGGGAAAGAAGTTGTCTATCCAAAAAAGGATTTAAGCAACATTATGCATGCGTATTGTACTTCCATTCATAAATCACAAGGAAGTGAATTTTCTATAGTCATCTTGCCTGTTGTAAGAAGTTACAGGCGGATGTTAAGGAAGAATTTATTATATACTGCCATTACAAGATCGAAGCAGTCCCTAATCATTTGTGGTGACCGTAACGCTTTTATTGAAGGTATCCAAACGACTGACACGAACTTGCGCTATACGAGGCTTAAGGAAAAACTACAGGAAGAGACAACAACACACGAGCCTGAGATCGTAGAAGAAGAGGAAGAACTTTCTCCTTATGACTTTATGTAATAGAAAGGCGGGTGTTTATGATGAGTCATGCTTTAGGAATGTCAGGCAGTACGATCTTGTCTGATCCACGTCAATTTGACAAATTGTTTAAGAAAGGGCTCCCTCATATCGAGATTGGTGAATTTCCTGATCGAGATTCCTTTTTTCAATTTTATGAAAAGGCTAAGGAACGAAAGGTTAGCTTTGGCGTTCACTCTCCATTGATTCGTGGAAATAGTAAATACGACTTAATTGACGAAGTCGTCATGTCACCAGTTGAAGCTAGGTCAAATTTTGAGAGGGAAGTAAAAGAGCTAGCTGAGCTTGGGGCGGAATATGTTTTGATTCACTTTCCGTACTTCAAATCTCCTCCTGTCTCTTCAATCGAGAGTACAATAGAAGAAGGATTTCAATTTTTAAGTGACTTGCAAAATCGCTACGGGATTCCCATTGTATGTGAACCGAAGTTAGGTCCTGAACGGTCGCCCCATAACATACAGGCCCTTCATGATCATGGGTTGGACTTAATTGTTAAGTACGGGCTGTACATATGTATTGATTTAGGAGATTATCATATGGCAACGAAAGAAAAATGGGAAGAATACATTCGCCCGCTTCGTCCCCATACAAAGGTTGTGCATTTGCATCATGTAGCTTATGTTGGAGAAAAATATTACTGGGTACCGATTCATCCTGATTTTGAGAATGATCCGGGTTCTTTTACAATGGAGCCTTGTTTAAGTTTGTTAAAAAATGGAGCAGACAAATACTTCATCTTCGAGCATACTCCGCACACGTCACCATCTGAACTCATGGTAGATCAAGGGGTAGAGTGGATCCGTCAGCAGTTAGGGTAATGTATGATTTTTCACCTCGTGGACATAATGATTGGTAAAAAAAGGAGAACCAAATCTATGAGGTGCCCAAATTGTCAAAATAAGAACCTGGGAAAAATCGGTACAGAACAGTATTATTGTTGGAATTGCTTTATAGAGCTTTCAATAGAGGATGGAAAAATGAACATCAATCAAATTGAAGAAGATGGAAGCCTAAGTTCCTTAAACGACATATTCTATCAACAAGGATCTTAGAGGAATATGAATGAGAAGACAGCCAAGTGGATTCGAAGGCTTACAATCTTTTTCTTTATTCTTCTCTCTCTATTGCTGTTAGCTTACCTTTTCCCTTATTATGACCATATTCTAGTCATGATTGGGAGAGTGGTATTGCCATTTATTATAGCTTTAGTGCTCTCATTACTGCTGCACCCTTTAGTCCGGTGGCTGGAAAAAGCAGGGTTGCCCCGTTCTTTGGCTATCCTTCTAATCTTTATCGTGTTTTTCACTTTTGTGAGCATGGCGGTCTATAGAGGATTTCCTCACCTGTTAGAGCAGTTGAAATTACTTACAGAGCAGCTTCCTCAGATATCAGAGACGTATCAAAAGTGGACGAAGGAATTCTATGCTCAGACTGAACGCTTTCCTGATGGAATTCATGAAAAACTTGATGGAACTTTTTCTCAATTCGAAGAATGGTTGACTGAAAAAGTAATGACAATCATAACTGGGATCAGTGGGGTTTTTAATATGATCGTCTTAATCGCTGTTATTCCGGTGATGACTTTCTATTTCTTGAAAGATTATAAAACCATTGGTCAGTGGCTTTTAAGTCTTCTTCCTGCAACTTGGCAGGAAGAAGCTAAACGGTTAACAAAAGAATTGAATCACTCATTGGGAGGCTATATAAGAGGGCAACTGTTCATTAGTTTATTTATCGGCGTATTGGCAACGGTAGGATTTTGGCTTGTGGGTCTCCCTTATCCGCTAGTTCTTGGTGTTATTGCCGGTGTAACGAATATCATTCCATACTTCGGTCCATTATTAGGCGCCGTCCCAGCTGTAATTGTTGCAATTACTATATCCATTCAAACCCTTGTATTCAGTTTACTTGTTGTGATTGTTATCCAGTTGATTGAAGGGAATCTTTTATCGCCTTACATCATGGGAAAGAGCATCCATATCCACCCTTTATTTATTATCCTTGCTCTTTTGGCAGGTGGCGAATTAGCGGGAGTGCCTGGTCTGATTCTTGCCGTTCCTGTTCTCACTTGCGTAAAGGTTATATTCTCTGAAATTCAAGCTGGAAGGCTGAACGTTGACAGATAATCGCCAGTTATCTATAATAGCGCATATCAAGACTATATGAACGATCGAACACTAAGAAGGAAATGAGTAAGTAATACTCCATAACAAGAGAAGCATTCTCCCGGCTGAAAAGAATGCGATGGAACAGGTTGCTGAAAGCTATTCTGGAGTGCGGTTAATCCCCGCCGTAGTCACGCTACGTTACAGCGTCCAAGGTGATAGACGCATGCAGTCTATAATCAGGGTGGTACCGCGGATTTTAGCTCCCGTCCCTGCCAATATGGGCAGGAACGGGAGCTTTTCGTTTGTATAGAGATCAGTGTGAAACTTTTTTACACCATTAAGGAGGTAGAAATCGATGAAATTATTAACATCAGCTGATGTACGACAAATGTACTTAGACTTTTTCAAAGCAAAAGGACATGAAGTTGAACCCAGTGCTTCATTAGTCCCTCATGAGGACCCGACACTTTTGTGGATCAATAGTGGTGTTGCCACACTTAAAAAATATTTCGATGGACGTGTCATTCCTGAAAACCCTAGGATTGTCAACGCTCAAAAATCTATTCGAACAAATGACATTGAGAACGTAGGTTTTACGGCGAGACACCATACATTCTTTGAGATGCTTGGAAATTTCTCTATCGGAGATTATTTTAAAGAAGAAGCTATCGTTTGGGCGTGGGAATTTCTAACGAGTGATAAATGGATTGGATTCGATCCCGATAAACTTGCCGTTACTGTCCATCCGGAAGACGACGAAGCTTTCGCGATCTGGAGAGATAAAGTAGGACTTGATGAAGAGCGAATTATTCGGATAGAAGAAAACTTCTGGGATATCGGCGAAGGACCGAGTGGACCGAATACGGAGATCTTCTATGACCGTGGTGAAAAATACGGAAATGACCCGCAAGATCCAGAGTTATATCCAGGCGGAGAAAATGATCGTTACTTAGAAATTTGGAACCTTGTGTTCTCGCAATTCAATCACAACCCGGATGATACCTATACTCCTCTGCCAAAGAAAAACATTGATACAGGCATGGGGCTTGAACGAATAGTATGTGTGATTCAAGGCACAGATACAAACTTTGAAACAGACTTGTTTAAACCAATTATTGAAGCAACAGAAAAAATCGCTAACGTGAAATATGGAGAAAAGGAAGACCTTGATTCTTCGTTCAAAGTCATTGCCGACCATATGAGAACTGTTACTTTCGCTGTAAGCGATGGAGCTCTGCCATCAAATGAAGGCAGAGGCTATGTTCTGCGCAGGCTGTTGCGCCGCGCGGTCCGTTTTGCTAAGCAAATTAGTATAGATGAGCCATTTATGTATAAATTAGTACCTGAAGTTTCAAGGATCATGGTTGATTTTTACCCGGAAGTGAAAGAAAAAGAAGCTTTTATCCAAAATGTCATTAAGACAGAAGAAGAACGTTTTCATGAAACCTTGAACGAAGGACTTGCCATCTTATCAAAAATCATGAAAGAAGAAACAGAGAAGGGAAGCAACATTTTTCCTGGAACAGAAGTTTTCCGTCTTTATGATACGTATGGATTTCCAAAGGAGCTTACAGAAGAATACGTAGGGGAAGCTGGATTTACTATAGACGAAGATGGCTTCAAGTTTGAAATGGAAAAGCAGCGGGAGCGCGCTAGAAATGCTCGTCAAAAAACAGATTCTATGCAAATCCAAGAAGGCGTGCTTGGGGATGTCAATGTAGACAGTGAATTTATCGGTTATGATCAGCTAAAGTCTCAATCCAAAATTGTGGAATTGATCAAAGGAAAAGACTTCAGTGATCAAGCGCAAGCAGGCGACACCATCTATGTATTTCTTGATCAGACGCCATTCTATGCAGAAAGCGGAGGTCAAATGGCCGATAAGGGTATTCTAAAGAATGATCAAGCTTCTATAGAAGTCACAAATGTTCAAAAGGCTCCGAATGGACAGCATATGCATGAAGCCTACGTTAAAGAAGGAACAGTTAAAAAAGGAGATACATTTGAAGCTGGTGTTGATCAAAAATCCCGTTCCTTTATCGTAAAAAACCATACCGCTACCCACTTGCTTCATCAAGCATTGAAGGATGTATTAGGCGACCATGTTAACCAGGCAGGTTCGCTTGTGGCATCGGATCGTCTTCGGTTTGATTTCTCTCACTTTAGTTCTGTTTCAAACGAAGAGATGGAAAGAATTGAAGAAGTCGTCAATGAAATGGTTTGGCAGTCTATCCCTGTATCTATTGAGTACAGCTCTATCGAAGAAGCAAAAGAAAAAGGAGCTATGGCCTTATTCGGTGAAAAATACGGAGATACGGTCCGCGTTGTTCAAGTAGGGGATTACAGTCTTGAACTTTGTGGAGGATGTCACGTCGTTAATACAGCTGAGATCGGTCTTTTCAAAATTGTATCTGAATCTGGTATCGGGGCAGGAACAAGAAGGATAGAAGCTGTTACGGCAAAAGACGCCTATCTCTATATGAATAGTAAGGAGACCTTGCTTAAACAAGCAGGGAAACTTCTTAAAACGAAGCCAGAACAGGTCCCTGAGCGCATTGAAGTACTTCATAATGAAATGAAAGACCTGCAAAAGGAAAACGAGTCATTGAGTGCAAAATTGTCCAATATGGAAGCAGCAAACATTATGGACGAAGTAGAAGAAGTAAATGGAGTGAAGGTTCTTGCTAAACAGGTAGACGTCAAGGATATGAATGCTCTGCGTACGATGATCGACGATCTTAAGCAGAAAATTGATTCTGGCATTATTCTTTTAGCTGCACCTAATGGAAATAAAGTTCAATTGATTGCAGGAGTATCGAAAGACTTAGTAGAAGAAGGGTATCATGCGGGTCATTTAATCAAAGAAGCTGCCACACGATGCGGAGGTGGCGGCGGAGGCCGTCCGGATATGGCACAGGCTGGAGGTAAAGACGCTTCTAAGATACCTGAAGCTCTTCAATACGCAAAAGAATATGCTAGTCAAGACTCCTAGTTTTTCCTGAGTAGATAATAGGTATATAATGGAGTAAAGACAAATTTGAGCGAGGTGACTGTAATGAGCATGGACAAGACGATGAAATTCAATTTCTCTGAAGAACCTTTTGATCAAGATGTTCGTTCTGTACTATTGTCTGTACACAACGCGCTTCAAGAAAAGGGCTACAATCCAATTAATCAGATTGTTGGATATCTTCTATCCGGAGATCCAGCTTACATCCCGCGTCATCAGGATGCGAGAAACCTGATTCGTAAAATTGAACGGGATGAGTTGATTGAGGAGTTAGTCAAATTTTATTTAGAAAAGAATAAAGAGGGCGTTGAATGAAGAAGATAGGATTGGATGTAGGCGAAAAAACGATCGGCATCGCGATATCCGATGCACTTGGCTGGACCGCACAAGGACTGACGACCCTGAGATGGGATGAGCGGGATTTTAACACGGCTAAAGAACCCTTAAGAAAAGTCATTCAAGAACATGAGGTGACAGAAGCGGTCGTCGGTTTTCCAAAGAATATGAATGGTACCGTTGGTCCTCGTGGAGAGGCCAGCCAACATTTCGCCGAATGGATCGAAAAAGAATTCCAAATCACTGCTCATCTGTGGGATGAGCGTTTAACTACAATGGCGGCGGAGCGAGTACTTCTTGATGCAGACATGAGTCGTAAGAAGCGCAAAAAAGTCATCGATAAGATGGCAGCCGTTATGATTTTACAAAGCTATTTAGACGCTAAACAATAAAGGAGGAAGTCTATCCATGGCATTAGAAAAAGAAGAACGCATCATTATTCCTGATGAAAACGGGGAAGAACATTTATTTGAGGTTCTGTTTACGTTTGATGTTGATCAAACAGGCCACTCTTATATCGCAGTTATCCCTGCAGAACAAAAAGAAGGCGATGAAGTAGAGGTTTTCGCTTTTCGTTACGAAGAAAAAGGAAATGAAGAGGACGATCTTTCCTTATTCCAGATCGAGTCTGATGAAGAATGGGAAATGGTTGAAGAAATGTTAAATACCCTCACAGATGAAGATCTTGCTTAATACCTGTTGAAAGTAAGCCTGCAGCTTTGCTGCAGGCTTTGTTAATGGGAGGAAGAAGTATGCCTATGTAGAAATTTAGTTGAAAATGTAGAAAGATCTTCGCTTTTTGTAGTATAATGTACCGGATGAAAGGAGGAAGTCCCTTGTCCGACTCAAATTTTAAAGATAAATATAAAAAGCGACTGGAAAAGCGTACAGAAGAAGCAAGCACAGTACGTAAAATTGTCGCTATCATCCTAACCGTATTAGTACTAGTGATCGTGGTTGGAGGACTTTCCGGGTATTTTTATGTAAAATCAGCTCTTGAACCTGTCGATCCAGATGATGACAGTGCCAAAAATGTCAAAATCCCTCTTGGTTCATCTACCTCACAAATTGCAGGTATTCTTGAAGAGAATGACATAATCAAGAATGATTTGATTTTCAGATTCTACACAAAGTTTAATAACGAGTCTGGTTTTCAGGCAGGTAATTACCAGTTCACTTCTTCTATGAGCTTCGATGAAATTATTGAAACATTGAAGACTGGTAAGCTTGTCAAAGAGCCTGCATTTAAAGTTTCTGTACCAGAAGGAAAAACACTAGAGCAAATTGCAGGTATTTTTGCTGAGAAGACAGATTTTACTAAGAAAGAATTTATGGATAAAGTCAACGACAAAGAGTATGTAGAGCAATTGATTGAAGATCATCCTCAGCTATTGAGTAAGGAAATCTTGAAAGAGGATATTAGATATCCACTTGAAGGCTATCTCTTTGCAGCTACTTACCCGTTTTATGTTGATAACCCAACCATTGACCAGACCATTGAGGAAATGCTCTCTAAAACAAAAAATGTAGTACTTCCATATAAAGATGAACTAGAGAAACAGGACTTGACGATTCATCAAGGTATCACAATGGCTTCCCTGGTTGAAAATGAAGCCCGTACAGCGAAAAGCCGTAAAATGATTGCTGAGGTCTTTTATAATCGACTAGACGAAGAAATGCCTTTACAGACAGACCCAACCGTCTTGTATGCTCATGGCGAGCATAAAGAGCGAGTTTTGTACGAGGATTTAGAGATTGAGAGTCCATATAATACCTATTACATTAAAGGTTTACCTGTTGGACCGATCTCTAATTTCAATAAAAACTCAATGGAAGCAGTAGCCAACCCGGATGATAACGAATACCTGTACTTCCTTGCCAGTGACGGAGAAATTTATTATTCTAAAACACTAGAGGAACACAACAAGAAAAAACAGAAATATATCAGTGGTGATTAATTTTTAAAGAAGGAATGGTGGGAAAGGTCGCATTCCTTCTTTTTTTTATGTTAAAATATTATGGTTGTAAACAACGTGTAAAATTTGTGTGAAGGGATGAAACGTAATGAAACAGGAAGATTACTTAAACTCATTGCGCTCCAAGCCATCCGAACAAATACAAAGAATAGAAGCCTATGCAAAGAACAATGGTGTACCCATTATGGAACCAACAGGCATAGAGTTTTTGATGCAGCTCATTCGCTTGCATCAGCCTTCCCATATTCTTGAAATCGGAACAGCTATCGGCTATTCTGCCATACGCATGTTAGAAGCATCAGAAAACAGTACAATTGTTACGATAGAAAGAGACCCTACTAGATACTCAGAAGCGGTATCAAACGTAAAGCAGCTTGGGGTTGAAAATAGAATACAGATCCTTCATGGAGATGCTTTGGAATTAGAGAAAGAAGCTGCAGAAAAAGGACCTTATGATTTGTTGTTTATAGATGCAGCTAAAGGTAAATATGAAGAATTCTTTCATTTGTATTCCCCTATGCTTACTGAACATGGAGTGATCATTTCAGATAATGTATTGTTTAAAGGGTACGTGGCAGATGATGAACAAGCGAGTCCACGAATGGCAAAAATAGCTGGTAAAATTCGCAAGTTCAATGAATGGCTTGTAAACCACCCTGATTATCACACGACGATTGTTCCAGTGGGGGATGGAGTCGCCATTACGATGAAAAAATAAAAGATAGAAGAGTAGATAAGGGATGAAAGGAGAACCCAAGAAAATGAAGGATAAACCTGTTGTAATTGGAGTCGCTGGAGGAACTGGGTCAGGAAAAACAAGCGTGACCAGATCCATCATTCAACGTTTTGCAGATAAATCAATACTCATGCTCGAGCAAGATTATTACTACAAAGATCAGAGTCATCTTCCTTTCGAAGAAAGACTTCAGACAAATTACGATCATCCTTTGGCGTTCGATAACGACCTATTAATTGAGCACTTGAAACAGTTAATTGATCAGAAGCCAGTAGAAAAACCTACGTATGATTATAAAATTCATACGCGATCAGAAGAGACGATCCATGTTGAACCGAAAGAAGTCATCATTGTTGAGGGCATCTTAGTCTTAGAAGATGAGCGTTTAAGAGACTTGATGGACATTAAAGTATTTGTCGATACGGATGCAGACGTCCGCATTATTCGGCGTATGCTGCGTGATATTAATGAACGTGGGCGTACCCTTGACTCTGTAATTGATCAATATATCAATGTCGTCCGACCTATGCATTTGCAGTTTGTCGAACCAACAAAAAGGTATTCAGACATTATCATCCCTGAAGGTGGACAAAACCACGTGGCTATTGACCTTATGGCTACTAAAATACAAACAGTACTCCAGGAAAAGGGACAGGCAATAAGCAAAGAAAATAGTTGAAATGCTGGCAGAAATCTGGCATAGTTTTCACTAGTAGTTCTAAATTATTATGTCCTCGGGTAAAGTATAGTAATTCTTTAATGAGCGTACAGGTCGTACCGCTCATTTCCTATATGTGGGGAATAATCCATTATTGGTGCATTTTTAAAGGAGTGTATAAACGATTATGGCAGAAGAAAAAAGTTACTACATGACAGAAGAAGGAAAACAAAAATTAGAAGAAGAGCTTCATCATTTAAAAACTGAACGACGTAAAGAAGTTGTAGAGCGTATTAAAATCGCTCGCGGTTTCGGAGATCTATCCGAGAACTCTGAGTACGACGCGGCCAAAGATGAGCAGGCGTTCGTTGAAGCGCGAATCACTCAGGTGGAGAATATGATCCGCAATGCTGTAATCATCGAGAACGATAATGATAACCCTGATACAGTATCTATGGGTAAATCGGTTACGTTCCAGGAACTCCCTGACGGTGATGAAGAAACGTATAAGATTGTAGGAAGCGCGGAAGCGGATCCTTTTGAAGGTAAAATTTCTAATGACTCTCCTATGGCGCAAAGCTTAATTGGCCACGTAGTTGGCGACCAAGTGAAAGTTGCTACACCTGGCGGAGAGATTGACGTAAAAATTATTACAGTAGAGTAGTTATATGAGTAAGAAGGCAGGGGACGAGTCCTCTGCCTTTTTAACTTGCTAAAACCTCATAATACTAAACATAATATGGTCCTTCTCATGTTCTGAAAAAGCCTCTTTCACCTGAAGGGTCAGTTTAGAGGTGTGGATGTAGTTGATGCTCGATATGAAAACGACTTCCTTTGCGTGGACATGTTCTGAGCCCCCATTTCCCGGGGAATAGGGAGGCATAAAGGGTAGAATAATGTCACCTTATTTTGTCAATAAAAGTATTGGTAGCACGTCTTGAATGATGTATAATATACAACGAGTTTAAAGGAGGAGAGGCATCACATGGCTAATCAAAACAAACCTTATTCCCGTTCTTCTCGCACTGAGAAAAGAATAAAGGGAACTAAGATGCTGACCATGCTCTTGGGAGCAGCAGGTCTTATAATTGTTGTGTATATTTCTGTCATGATTTTTGGTGTTAATAATAATCAAGCGGGTAAAGCTCTTGTATCTGATGATAACAAAACTGAGGAAAAAGCAGAGGAAGAGAATTCAAATGAAGGATCCTCTGATGAAAAACCTCAAGAAGATCTAAAAGTGAATGAGGAAAAGAGTAAAGAAGATAGTAGTGATGATAAAGAGAAAAAAGAGAATAAAGAAGAAAGTGATAAGGAAGAAGAAGGAACAGTAACAGAAAGTGATAAGGAGAATGTAGATCGTGTCATCACCAAAGACTGGGAACCCGTACCGACTGAGCAGGAAACAGATGGTTCTCACAGCATCTTATATAAAGAGGGCACTCAAGACTGGGAAGAACTAGAGCAAGCTGCCAGAAACGCTACAGGGCTTTCTGAAGGTGATATGATTACTTGGTTTATTGGGAATAACAACAGTCCAACAAAGGCTAAAGCTACAGTGTCGAACAAAGCTAAGACAGAGAATTACCGTGTCTACATTGAATGGGTAGACGGTAAAGGGTACAAGCCAACCCAAGTGGAAGTGCTGAATTCGAATCCGCGTAATTAAAGGTAGAGAGGAAGTTTAGAATGACAATCGGAATTATCGGAGCAATGGATGAAGAAATAGAACTGCTTCAAAGTAAAATGGAAGACACAACTCAACAAGAGATCGCAGGAGTCCTCTTTATTGAAGGAACACTTCATGGAAAATCAGTGGTACTCTTGAAGTCAGGAATTGGTAAGGTTAATGCGGCCATGTCCGCAACCATTCTGCACGAGAGATTTAATATTGACTCAGTGATCAACACCGGGTCTGCCGGCGGCTTCGCAAAAGATTTGGAAGTAGGGGATGTAGTTATTTCCAACCTTGTGACCCATCACGATGTTGATGTAACGGCATTTCAATATGAATATGGACAAGTTCCTGGTATGCCTAGCATGTATCCTGCTGATGAAAAGTTAATTGAGCAAGCGATAGCTGCGGTTGAAAAAACAAACGCAAAAGCAAAAAGAGGGATTATAGCTACTGGGGACTCTTTCATGCATGAACAGTCCCGTGTTGATTTTGTTAGAGGCAAGTTCCCAGAGATGATTGCTGCGGAAATGGAAGCAGCAGCTATTGCTCAGGTGTGCTATAAATACGGTACACCTTTTGTGGTCATCCGTGCACTTTCAGATATAGCAGGTAAAGCATCATCTGTCTCTTTTGAAGAGTTCTTGCCGAAAGCAGCAGAAAATGCTGCTGTCATGATAATGACTATGGTAGAATCTCTTAAATAACTCTTTGCCTGTTTTCTAATAGGAAGCTTTTGGTTCGTTAGGATAAACGTTGTTTGCTGCTAAGCGGTAATACACGTAGATATCTTTCATTGAAAATAATTACCATCTCCGCACAGTGAATCATGTGTTACAATCATAGTTGTGCAGGAGGTGGACATCTATGCAATCTACCGAATGGATTGAAAAAAAAATTAAAGATTATAAGCGATTTATTCTAACTCTATTAATCTTTTCAAGTTATTTATATGCCGGAACTTTAATCAGCATATATGAATATCGAACAACTTTACACTTTTACCTATATCCACTTATTTTGATTGGACTTGCGACAGCCTTTCTGATGATACTAAAAGTTAGAAAATGGAAACAAGTCTTGTCGGAGTAAGTTGAAAAGAACCACTACTTCTAAGTAAGTAGTGGTCCTTTTTTATATACTTTTACCTTGCTTGCTTTGTTTATAAAACTCATGAAAGATCTTCATGAGCGCCCTTTTCTCTATCCGTGATACATAACTCCTGGAAATTCCTAATTCTTTCGCAATTTCCCGCTGTGTTTTTTCTTCGGTCTGGTTTAAACCATAGCGGAAAATGATAACTTCTCTCTCGCGATCATCCAAAATGGTAATAAAGTCTTTGATCTTCTCAAGTTCCATATGAAGCTGGATTTCTTCCACGATATCGGCTACGTCAGCTTGAAGAATATCGAGAAGGTTCAGTTCGTTTCCTTCTTTATCATGACCTATAGGATCCTGGAGGGACACATCCTTGTTTGTTTTTTTCGTTGAACGTAAATGCATTAAGATTTCATTCTCAATACAGCGTGCTGCATAAGTAGCGAGCTTCGTACCTTTTCCTAACGAATAGCTTTCAATACCTTTGATCAATCCGATTGTACCGATTGAGATTAAATCTTCAAAGTCTTCCTTTGTGTTTTCAAACTTCTTCACAATATGAGCAACCAGACGTAAGTTATGTTCGATTAACTTATTCCTAGCATCTTGACTGCCTTCTTGCATCAATTGAAGTTGTTTCGCTTCTTCTTCAGGGGAAAGGGGGTTGGGGAAGGCTTGGTTTTTTACGTAAGACATGAACCATAAGGATTCTTTGAAAAAATACAGGATCGAAGCGATAAGACTGCTCATGGACGCGCACCTCCTCAAGTATTAGGCAAATGCCCACATCTCATACTTATGTAGAAAAATGGAGTCCTGTGCTTGTTCAAGAAGAAAAAAGCTTATAGAAATAAAAAAGCATGGCCTTTTTCAAAGGGCCATGCTTCTTGTCTATTTAGACTGATTTTGTTTTTCTTCAACTTTTAGTGCAGTGGCATAGTCGTCTTTTACACTTCTTTCCCACAGGGGAACACCGCTTCGATAAGCAGCCCGTGAAATCACATGTCCTGATACAGGAGCCGTCAGCAGGACGAATAGAATTCCAAGAAGTAATTTCCCGCTTACGATATCATGCTCAATATACAGGAAAAGAAAAGCACCAATCATGATCCCTGCTACGCCTAACGTGGAACTCTTGGTAGCTGCGTGTAATCTTGAGTACACATCAGGGAATCGGAGAATTCCGATGGACCCGGACAGAATAAAGAAGGTTCCGCCCAGAAGGGATATGCAGATTATGATATCGAACAATAAATTAATCCATGTCCCGCTCAATGATAACACCCTTTTCTAAGAATTTCGCCAACGCTACCGTTCCAATGAATAACAAAATTCCAATTAGCAGAATAACGTCATTGAATTTTGTAGTGACTAGCAGAATGGCGATTAGTCCTGCTAAAGCCATCAGGTTAATTCCTATAATATCCAAAGCTACGGCACGATCTGGATTTGTTGGCCCTTTTATTGCCCTGTACAACAATATAAGTACAGAGACAGATACTCCGATAATTGAAATCAAGGAAGAGTACTCAATCAGCGACTGGGTGATATCTAAGGTGTTTTCCATTATCGAGTCACCTCCATGATCGCTTTCTCAAATGTTTCTTTAATATCATTAATGGATTGTTCAACGTCAGGAATGTCCATCGCATGAATGTAGATTTTCGTATGGTCTTCGCTTACCGCGATGGATAATGTTCCCGGTGTCAACGTAATTAAGTTTGCAAGTAAAGTAATTTCAAAATTACTTTTCAAATCAATGGGTAGTGCGAATATTCCAGGCTGAATATCAAGTTTTGGCTTGTAAACGAGCTTAACAATATCCAAGTTGGAAAGCACGAGTTCACGTATGAATAAAAGAATCAGTTTGATGAACTTCCAAACGCGTTTCATGTAGAAAGAATCTGGAATAAAACGCTTTAGGATAAAAAGAAGTCCGATCCCTAATAGGTAACCTACAAAGAATGTAGAAAATGCATAGCTCTCGCTAAGGAACATCCACATGACGGCAATAATAATGTTTATAACAATTTGTAATGGCATCAGCTTCTACTCCTTTAGCACAGAATCAATATAAATTTCCGGGTTCATCAAATACTCAGCAATGGACTGTATGGATGGGTAAAACCACTCAGCGCCCATTCCAAGTAGAATGGACAAGGATAAGAGTCCGGCTACGGGCCAAGCCATCTTATTGCCTTTCCGTTTTCGTTCAGGGTAGGAGAGTTCTGTCTTCTCTCCCCAGAAACCACGGATGAAAATCCGGATCATCGAGAACAGTATAAGCAGGCTTGATACGAGTGCCACAATAACGATGATGATCTCTTCTTGGGCAAGACTGCCGCGAAGAAGAAGAAGTTTGCCGATAAAACCGCTGAATGGTGGAATTCCTGCCAGAACAAGACTTGCTACAAAGAACAGCCATCCCAGTACCGGATAGTGGTGGATAAGGCCGCCCATTTTTCTTAGATCGGATGTTCCAGCAACGTAAACGATGGCACCGATCAATAAGAACAGTACACCTTTGATGATCATATCGTGAACAAGATAATAAATTGTACCACTGATCGAAACTTCAGAAAATAAACCGATTCCCATCAGCATGAATCCAACAGCGGGAATAATGTTATAAGCGATGATGAGCTTCACATTATTGGTGGATAACGCTCCAATGACCCCGAATAGCATAGTTAAACCAGCTAAGTAAATAAACAATGTGTGTGTCAGCTCGACGTCCTGATTAAAAATCAAAGTAAAAGTTCGAAGGATTGAATAAATCCCAACTTTTGTTAATAACGCACCGAATAAAGCGGACACAACCGGGTTCGGAGAGATATACGGTCTCGGCAGCCAATAATAAAGCGGAAAGACTGCAGCCTTCGTAGCAAAGACGAAAAAGAACATGATAGCAATGGTTGTTAAGACACCTCTTTGCTCAACTTCCTGAACTCGTTCAGCGATTTGAGCCATGTTTACCGTTCCTACTACGGAATAAAGGAACGAAATGGTCGTAACGAAGAGCATGGAAGAAAAGAGGTTGATTAAAACGTATTTTAATGACTCTCTCAGTTGTGCTTTACCATTTCCTAATACGATCAGTCCGTATGAGGCCATGAGCAGAACTTCAAAGAAGACGAAGAGGTTGAATAAGTCTCCTGTAAGAAAGGCGCCACTTACACCAGCAATCAGCATCAGGAAGAATGAGTAGAAATAGAAGCTTTCCTGTTGCTCAGAGAGTGATTTCGGTGCGAAAAAAACGCAAGCAACCGCTACAATGTTCGTTGTAAGAACTAAAGTCATGGATAGCATATCGCCTACAAGAATAATACCATACGGCGCAGCCCAATCGCCGGTTTCAAGGACAAGGGAACCATGGTTTTTAACTTGCAGGAAGATCCATATAACCAATAGAAGATGAGTGACCGTAAAAATTTGCGATCCAATTCGAACTAGGGTTCTTTTTTTGGGAATGAAAGCCGCTAGAATACCAGCTAGCAGCGGTAAAATAATAGGTAGTGCTGCTAAATTACTCATAATCTGTACCTCTCAATTGCTCCATATTATCTGTTCCATTAATCTGCGCTGCTCGGTATGCCAACACTAGTAATAAACTTGTTACACCGAAACTTATAACAATTGAAGTCAAAATCAAAGCCTGCGGAAGTGGATCTGTATAACTTTCTACCCCTTCAGTCAATATCGGGGGAGCCCCGCTTTCTCCGGTTTCAAGCTCACCCATGGTAAGAATGAACAAGTGAGCACCGTGAGAAATGAGGCCTGTCCCGATGATAATACGCAGCATTTGCTTCTGAAGGAGGTTATAGATTCCTGTGGTAAATAGGATTCCTGCAAGAATCGCCATAATTAATTCCATTGGTTAATCCTCCTCCTTTCGGTTGCGTAGCCTTACAAGCCCAAATATTGCCATAGCTGCAATTCCAAGCACGACGATCTCAAATAAGGTATCTAATCCACGGAAGTCAACTAGGATAACGTTGACTACGTTATCTCCTCCTCCGAGAGAGTGGGATTTTTCAATAAAATAGCTTGATATAGAATCAAACCATTTACTGCTGTGAGAAGAGATCGCAATCATTGTCATCAGAGCTCCGAACCCTATGGAAATGACAAGGTTTAACGTGCGAGTACTTGCCGTTTCATTTTTCGTTCTTAACTTAGGCAAATGATAGAAAACGAGCAAGAACAAGGCTACTGTTACTGTTTCAATGATCAACTGTGTCAAGGCCAAGTCTGGTGCTCTAAATAATACAAACAGCATAGAGAGTCCATAGCCTACTACACCTAAGATCAATATTGCAGTAATTCGATTATTCGTAATAATGGTTCCGACAGCAGCGATGACCATCATAATAGCTACAAACACTGCTGGAAGAGAGACACGTGATAAATGGTCGGTATCGACCGAGAACCCGCCAGTAATGGCCATGAAGGCAAATGTAATCACAATGATTGCCGCCAATATGAGACGAACATATCGACTAAGAGATCCGTTCATGTAGCCCTTCGTAACTTTCTCAGAATAAATTTCTAACCGGTCAACCGTACCATCGTAAAATTTATTCATACTCAGTACGCCTGGAACGAAATTATAAACAGGTTGCCAGATCTTTCTGGACAGCGCCAATATCGTACCGAAAACAAGAACAGCCAAAGACATAATCAATGGAGTAGTAATGCCATGCCAGAATTTAATATGCTTTTCAATTTCAACACCTTTAACTGCTGAAGCAGCATGAGCGATGAACGGCTCGTTTACTAGGTGTGGAAATAAACCGATAATTACAACTCCAAGGACTAAAATCAGTGGAGAAATCAGCATTCCAATGGGTGCTTCATGTGGCTTCTTAGGCAGTTGGTCAATCTTAGCCGTTCCACGGAATGTTCCGAAGAAAAAGTACATGGAATAAACAAAGGTGAAAATACTCCCAAAGACAGCTAGATATGGAAGGATCGTTCTTAATAAACCAATAAATCCTTCTTTCGTCACCTCAAGGTGTATGGCAGCATCGAAAAATAATTCTTTACTATAGAACCCGTTCAAAAATGGTAGAGGCACACCAGCCATGGAGAAAGAAGCAAACACAGCTAACGTAGCTGTAATTGGTAAAAATGTCATTAATCCTCCAAGCTTTCGAATGTCCCTTGTACCGGCTTCATGGTCAACAATACCTGCAACCATAAACAGACTTCCTTTAAATGTTGCGTGGTTTAAAATATGAAAAACAGCAGCAAATACTGCTACTTTTGTTCCAAAACCCAGCATGGCCATAATCATACCCAGCTGACTTATCGTTGAAAAGGCAAGAATCGCTTTTAAATCAGTTTGCCTTACTGCCATATAAGATCCCCAGCACAATGTAATAATCCCCATAGTCGATACTATGATGAAGAACCAATCATTAGATGAAAGCATAGGGGAGTAACGAGCTACTAAATATATGCCGGCTTTAACCATTGTAGCAGAGTGTAAATAAGCACTGACAGGAGTAGGAGCTTCCATTGCATCTGGGAGCCAGATATGAAAAGGGAACTGAGCAGATTTGGTAAAGGCTCCTAAAAGTAATAAACACAAGATAAGTGGGAAAAAATCACTGTTTAAAATGAGCTGCTGCTGATTAATCATTTCCTGAATACTAGTCGTGTTCGTCAAAACAGTCATAAACACTAGAGCACCAAGCAGGCTTAATCCACCAAATACGGTGATCAGCATCGATTTTAGGGCTCCATAACGTGATTCTTTTTTATAATTCCAATATCCGATAAGCAAGAATGATGATAAGGATGTAAACTCCCAAAAAGTGTATAGGACAAAGACGTTGTCTGATAGAACAACCCCAAGCATTGATCCCATGAAGATCAGGAAATATACATAAAAATGTCCCAGTTGCTCCGATTTATGTAAGTAGTAAATCGAATAAAAGGCAACTAGGGCACCTATCCCGCTGATTAATAAAACAAATAATAAGCTGAGACCATCTAGATAGAAGAGGATATTCATATCCAATGAAGGTATCCAAGCATACTCTCTTGAAACAGGTTCAAACCCATGCCCTAAATAACGAGCAAAATAAATAAACACAATTACAGGAACAATTGTGACAAAATATCCTGTGTGAATCGTATGTTTCCACTTACTTAAAAATGGAATGATCATCGCAATGATGAAAGGCAATAATACAGCCACCAACATGTGGTTTTTCCTCCCTCGACAAAAAGTTTCAAATATCTATATTAAAGTTGTCCAGTACTGTCTATAGACTCAATTGTAATCAAAAAAAGGACTAACATTCAACTGTATTACATGGACGAAGATGCTGAAGACATACAATTTAGTGTTCCCTATTAAATAAGAAGAGACACAACAAAAATTAAATTTAAAAAGATAAAAAAAACTCGCTTTAAATACTTCAGCGAGCTTCGTTTCTGTATATTCATGTAAGATATTGTTTAGATTTGTTAAAATTCATCCTACTTGTGTGACAAAATCATTGATTAAATGCTGGATGGATCGCTTTCTGATTTCTTCTCTAATTTGATTGATAAACTCTTCAGAAAGGTTGAGTTCAATAGCTTTGTGGTAAGATTGTATTAACAGGGAATCAGATAATTGTTTCATACCTCTGTCACTCATGTGACAGCCACCTCCTGTTGTTTCATTGCTTTATCGAAATCGTATTCTAACCTTACCATGACCCGGAATTCCCTACAATATGCCAGTTATCTACAAGGAAATGTAGATAACTTTATGGATAAAATATTCGAACAAGGAGTAGCAAAGGAAAAACTGTGTGGACTTTGTGTATAAAGTTATCCACAACCTGCTTATGTCAGTAATTGTCGAACGATTTTTGTTATATCTGTCATTTCAAAAGAAGATTTTGAAACATGAAGTAATTTTGTATATGATGAGTAAGGAGATTTTGCCGGTATATATGGATGGAGTGAACCAAATGTTAAATAATTTTTTACCAAATGAACATGTACCGAGCGTGTTTGATATAGATCCTGAAGAATTGAAAGAAAAAGGTGTCAAAGGTGTTATCACGGATCTTGATAATACATTGGTGGCCTGGGATGTCAGAGATGCTACGGACGATATTAAAAAATGGTTTCTAAAGATGGAGAGTCATGGAATCCAGGTGACGATTGCATCGAATAATAAAGAAACACGTGTGAAGCTGTTCTCGGAACCTCTGAAGACAAGGTTTATATACAGCGCAAGAAAGCCGTTATCCAAAGCTTTTAAAAAGGCTCAAAAACAGATGGGATTAACGAAAGACGAAGTAGTGGTTGTGGGAGATCAGCTTTTAACAGATGTATTAGGTGGAAACTTAGCTGGCTTCCATACTATTCTTGTGGTCCCTATTGTAGAAACGGATGGTTTCTTTACTCGAATCAACAGAAAAGTTGAACGTAGAATCTTAAACTGGATGAGGAAAAAAGGAAAAATAACCTGGGAGAGGAGACACCATTCATGAGTGATATACAGTGTCAAGGATGCGGAGCCGCTATACAAACAACAGATCCTGAGCAGCCGGGTTATGCACCCGCATCAGCATTAGAGAGAGAAGACATCATTTGTAAAAGATGTTTTCGCTTAAAGCATTATAATGAAGTTCAAGATGTACCATACCAGGACGATGACTTCTTAGAAATGCTGAACCAAATTAGTAATAATGAAGGTTTAGTCGTTCAATTAGTAGATATCTTTGACTTTAATGGAAGCTTTATTCCAGGTTTAAAACGGTTAACAGGAAACAATCCAGTTCTCCTTGTAGGAAATAAAATGGATGTCCTTCCGAAGTCAGTGAATCAAGGAAAAGTAAAGCAATGGCTAAAAAAGTCTGCGAAAGAATTAGGGTTAAAAGTAGAGGATGTGTACCTGATTTCAGCTGAAAAAAATCAGGGTGTCGAAGAACTTTCACAAGCTATCGATAAGTTGAGAAAAGGACGAGACGTTTATATCGTAGGTACAACAAATGTAGGTAAATCCACGTTTATCAATACATTAATTGCTAACACTTCCGGCGTAAAAGAGGCGATTACGACTTCCTATTTCCCAGGTACTACTCTGGGCTTTATCGATATACCTTTAGATGAAGCAAGTTCTCTTTATGACACTCCTGGAGTCATCCATCGTCATCAGATGGCCCATTATGTTTCAGATCAAGATTTAAAGGTTATTACGCCTCGAAAAGAGATCAAACCAAAGGTATACCAATTGAATGGTGAGCAGACTTTATACTTTGGTGGACTAGCAAGATTAGATTTTAATATTGGTGAGCGCAGTTCATTCATCTGCTACTTCTCCAATGAATTAAACATTCATCGCACGAAGCTGGAAAAAGCGGATGATTTGTACAATAATCACTTAGGTGAACTTCTTACACCTCCTGATAAAGAAACAATTGAAAAACTGCCACCTCTCAAAGAGCATACCTTTAAGATCAAAGGCGAGAAAACGGATATTGTGTTTTCCGGCTTAGGATGGGTCACTATCCCTGAGGGAAACATAACAGTGACCGCTCATGTTCCTGAAGGGGTAAAAGTGTCCTTACGTGAATCTTTAATATAGGAGGGTCAATATTGTTGAAGCTTGGACTAATCGGCCATCCTGTCGGCCACTCAATGTCACCATGGATCCACGGGAAATTACTGGATCAGCAAAACTTACAAGGCAGTTATGAATTATTTGATTTAGAACCAGAGGAATTCGATCAACAGATTCAGTCACCTGAAATAAAAAAACTGGATGGGTTTAACGTAACAGTACCATTTAAGGAAAAAATTATCCCTCATTTGGCAGAGCTTGACGAAAGTGCCAAAGAGATGGGGGCTGTGAATACAGTTAAGAACACATCCGAAGGTTGGATTGGTTATAACACGGATGGAATAGGTTTTGCGGATTCATTGACTAATGATTATCCAACTAGCCTAAAGAGCAGCACACGTATTCTTTTATTAGGAAGCGGAGGGGCTTGTAGAGGGATTTACTATGCTCTTACAAAAAAAGAAGTGGCGGCAATCGATATTGCCAATCGTACAACGCAGCGTGCAATGGATATTATTCAAGATGGATCGCAGAAGATAAACTCAACAGTGTTGACTTTAGAAGAAGCTTCAGAGCATCTTGCCAATTATGATGTGGTCATCCAAACAACGACTGTAGGAATGAGTCCAAACGACGATCAGTTGATTATCCCTGTTGATCACATGACAAAAGATACCATTGTAAGTGATATTGTTTACCGTCCAATGGAAACTAGGTTTTTACAAGAAGCTAAAAAGCGGGGCGCGCGTTTGCATTTCGGTCATCAAATGCTTTTGCAGCAAGCTGTCTATGCATTTAAAATATGGACAGAAACCGATCCAGATGCATCTAAACTGTTAGAAGAGTTCGAAAAGAAATTGAAAGGGGTATAGAATGTTAACAAGTAAGCAAAAAAAGCATTTACGTGCTGAATCCCATAATATACAGCCGATATTTCAAGTTGGGAAATCAGGCGTAAATGAAAATATGACAAAACAAATTAATGAAGCACTTGAGAAGCGTGAACTTATTAAGGTGAGCGTTTTGCAAAATTGCTTTGAAGATAACAGACAAGTTGCCGAAGAAATTGTAGAGGCTACGAAGGCAAATATCGTTCAAGTTATCGGAAATACGATTATTCTTTATAAAGAATCAAGAGAAAATAAGCAAATAGAATTGCCTTAAAGGAGACCTGCTATGAAAAGGATCGGAATTCTAGGAGGTACATTTGATCCGCCTCACCATGGGCACCTTATTATGGCAGAATATGCGCGCAACGATTTAGGGTTGGATGAAGTTTGGTTTATTCCTTCTCATGTTCCTCCACATAAGCAAGGAGCAAAGGTGGCAGGAGAAGATCGGTTAAGAATGGTTCAAAAAGCTGTTGAATCGAATCCTTATTTCCAAGCTAGCGATGTGGAGCTCACAAGGAAAGGCACCTCTTATACGGTAGATACTATGAAGTACTTAAAGGACCAGTTTCCCGAAAATGATTTTTATTTTATTATAGGTGGGGATATGGTTGAGCATCTTCCACAGTGGCATAAAATTGATGAATTACGAAAAATCATCAAATTTGTAGGTGTTAAACGTTCAGGTTATAGATGGAGTCCTGAAATCCCTGTACACGCCGTGGAAATTCCACTGATAGAAATATCCTCTTCAAAAATCAGAGAACGGCTTTATTCTGGAAATAGTGTACGGTATTTGGTGCCGGATTCCGTTTATCATTTCATAAAGGAGCATAAGCTATATGGAGCTGAATCGTGAAAAAGCCTTAGAATTTGTAAAACCATATTTGAAACAGAAGAGGTATGAACATACCATTAGGGTTACAGATCAAGCTGTGGAGCTTGCTGAAAGATTCGGAGCAGATGTCTGGAAAACGGAAATAGCCGCAGCTTTACACGATTATGCTAAGTATAAACCTTTAGTGGAGATGAAGCGTTGGATTTTGGAGGAACGAAGGTTACCTAAAGATCTATTGGATTATCATCATGAATTGTGGCATGGTCCAGTAGGAGCTTTAATGCTTGAAAAGGAAATCGGATTGAATGATGAAGAAGTGAAATCGGCTATTCAGTGTCATACTACTGGTAAGAAACATATGACTGTTTTGGATAAGGTAGTCTTTTTAGCAGACTACATTGAACCAGGAAGGGATTTTCCAGGTGTTGAGGAAGTCAGGAATGAGGCAAAAGAAAACCTTGACGATGCGTGCGCCATGGCATTGAAGAACACGATTCATTTTCTGGTAGATAAAGAACGAACAGTTTATCCGGACACGTTCCATGCGTACAATGATTTAATATAATATCATTAAGACAGATAAAAATGATGAATAAGGGAGGAAGACTATGGAAAGTAAAGATTTAGTTACTTTGGCAGCGCAAGCCTGTGACGAAAAAAGAGCGGGGGATATCGTTGTTTTAGATATGTCTGATGTGTCACTTATAGCTGATTATTTTCTGATTTGTGAAGGTTCTAATGAACGTCAAGTACAAGCTATTGCACGCGAATTAAAAAATCAGGCTGAAGAACATGGAATTGAAATTAAAAGAATGGAGGGTTTTGAGCAGGCACGCTGGATCCTTGTTGATTTAAATGACGTTGTCTGCCATATTTTCCACAAAGATGAACGCCATTATTACAACCTTGAACGACTATGGGGCGACGCATCAACCATCGCTGTCGAAGGCATTGAAGGCTAATCGATGAGTTATCATCAAATGGCACAAGTGTACGACCGCCTTATGGCGGATGCTCCGTACGATGATTGGGTAAAGTTCACAAAAAATATGATCAAGGAGTTTCACCCTCATGTGAAGGCCGTCCTGGATGCAGGGTGCGGTACAGGTGAGATTACTCACCGATTACATGGAGGAGAGTTCGTGCTTACTGGAGTGGATTTATCAGAAGAAATGCTGGCAATGGCTCAGCAAAAAAATCCTCGCTCTGGCATTCAATGGCTACATCAGGACATGACTCAATTAGAGGGAATCAATCATTACGATTGTGTGATTAGCTATTGCGACGTTCTCAATTATTTAACAGATGAAATTAGTGTTAGAAACGCTTTTACCTCTATATATGACGCATTGAATTCTAAAGGATTATTCTTATTTGATGTGCATTCTATAGATCATATTCATGAAGATCTATATGGTTCCACTTTTGCGGAAGTGTATGATGAACTTTCTTATGTATGGTTTTGTGATCCAGGCGAAACTGATAACAGCGTAGTTCATGACCTGACTTTTTTCCTTAAAGACGGTGATAAGTATACTCGGTTTGACGAGAGGCACAATCAAAAAGGGTATCCAATTAATGATCTACAACATTGGCTGGAAGAGGCAGGTTTTAAGATTAAACGGATTTGCGCTGATTTTGATGAGAAACCTTCAACTGTAGGTGACCGATTGTTTTTCGTTTGTCAAAAAGCATAATAGAAAAGGAGTCGGATTCCCGGCTCCTTTTTTATTATTTTTTGCAGGATTATTTGGATTGATGTCGAATTATTTATTTCAAAGCTCGATACTCTTCTTGTCATCTTTATGTTTTCTTTGTGTAGCTTTAAACATTTCAAAAAACAAATCACCTAAATGGTCTTCAATCGCTTGCAACCCTTCACCTGTTACTCCGCCTTTTACCGTCACCTTTTCCATTAATTCCTCTAAAGTGAATATTCTTTTAGATAACAACTCACCTAATCCGATCATCATATTCTCTGTTAGTTCAGTTGCTTGTTCTTCACTTATCCCTGCCACGTCCTGGGCAGCTGTTATCCAATTGCTTAATAAATAACTGATAAACGCTGGACCACATGATACGATATCAGAAGCTACACGAATGTGTTCTTCTTCAACTTCTACGGGCGTGGATATGGCTTTAAAAGTTTCAAGCAGAAGTTCTTTTCGTTCCTTTTTCATTCTTGCTCCGAACGTAAATAGGCTCACTCCTGCATGAGCGTGATTCGTTATAGAAGGAACAATTCTTGCCACTTGGCAAGGCGTGTGATTCTCTAATTCATTAACAGATATTGGACTAGTTATGGAAATAAGACATTGTTCTTCTGTGAAATCGCTCTTTAACTCTTCAAGGATTGTTTTATAATGATGTGGCTTCACACAAATGAATAGGATATCGCAGTTTTTTTGTATTTCTTTTAGTGAAGCTGCTACATGAATGGCTGGAAATTGTTCTTTTAGTTTGAGGGCTTTTTCTGAAGAGCGATTATAGAGTATCATGTCGTGAGGTTCCAACGCTTTACTGCTCAATAGGGACGAGGTTAACATACTCCCCATATTCCCTGTACCGATGATTCCCCATTTCATAGGTCTATCCCTCCTCTAATTTGCTTACCTAACTATCTTTATTCCATTAAATTCAAAATATGAAAGAAGGTCGGGCTTTCATGAACAAATTAATAAGACGTTATGGATTTATACTATTAATCATTTTCATTGGGCTGGTGATATGGTCTTTAAGACCACCAGGATCTGAAATAGAAGTCGATCATGAAGCTGCTAGCTCAAAAATAGAAAAAAGCAATGAAAAAACTATACCTGATTCATCTGAAGAAAATGGAATAAAGGTTGACGTAAAAGGTGAAGTGAACCAACCAGGAGTGTACGAAGTAAAAAGTGAGATGAGAGTGGATGATGTTATTCAACTGGCAGGAGGGATGACAGATAAAGCAGACCCCTCAAGTGTAAATTTAGCTCAAAAGCTGATTGATGAAATGGTCATTCATGTGTATTCATCAGAATCAGTAACTTCCGATGGAGCTTCAGAAAAGCCTCGAATCCCCAACTCAAATGATCAAGTTGTTTTAAATCAGGCGACTGTTGAAGAGATACAAACATTGAACGGCATAGGTCCGTCTAAAGCTGAAGCAATCATTCAGTATAGGCAGGAAAACGGACCTTTTAAAACGGTAGAGGACCTGGTAAATGTATCTGGAATTGGAGAGAAAACTATAGAAAATATTAAGGAAGATATCAGGGTTCCTTGACCGTTTGACTGAGGAACAGTGGAAAGGGTAAACTGAATGAAAAATGAACAGGGGGATACATAAATGGACCGCATCTCATGGAATCAATATTTTATGTCACAAAGTTATTTACTAAAATCAAGAAGTACATGTCAAAGACTCGCTGTTGGGGCAGTTATTGTCAGAGATAAAAGGATGATTGCAGGAGGCTACAATGGCAGTGTCTCAGGTGGTGTTCACTGCATAGATGAAGGGTGTTATGTCGTGGATGGTCATTGTGTTAGGACCATACATGCGGAAATGAACGCCCTGTTACAATGTGCGAAATTCGGTGTAGCGACGGATGGAGCTGAAATTTACGTGACACATTTTCCTTGTGTCCATTGTACAAAAGCAATCATTCAGGCTGGGATAAAAGCTGTATATTATAGTGAAGATTACAAAAATGATCCATATGCTATAGAACTGCTTCAGCAAGCAGGTGTGAGAACGAAAAAAGTTCCGGTTGAAACGGAGCCTATGCATTTTGAACAGCGGCAGCTTATAGATGAAATGCTCGAGAAGCTGAAAACTTTAGGCGAACCAGAGGTTGAAAAGTACGAAAAGAAAGCGCAGGATCTTTTCGAGTATCCTCATAAACAAAAAACGTGAAAGGAGTATGTCACTTTCCCGTCATTGCATTTGTGATTGGCGGGGTACTTTCACGATTACCTGCCATCCCTTTTTATTTAATGTGCCTTCTTTTCCTCATTTGGTTATATTTTTTAAAAAACCGATGGATGATTATCCTCTTCTTAACCATTTTTATGACTTTTGGTTTTTTTTACCTATCTCCTGTTCCAATTCCTCAACTACCTTCAATTGATGGACCCTTATCCCTCACCATTATTTCAGAAGTGGAACAGACCCCACACACCATACAGATGGTAGGTAAATTGAATTCCTCTACTACTAATGAGAAAATCCTCTTAGTTTTATTTAATGATCCTGACGAGAAGGATCAACATATTCCTCTAACTTGGAAGCACGGGGCTGAATGTAAAGTTGTTGGTGAAAGAGTTCCGATTGAAAATGCAAGAAATCCAGGTCAATTTGATTATCGAGAGTACATGGCTGCCAAAAAAATTTATTCGAAGTTGGAATTGGATAATTATTCCTCTATCACTTGTGAAGGGAGTTCGTGGTTTAGCTATGGATATGATTTTAGGAACTTGATTATAAACTCTGTTAATGAAAACGTAGATCCTATTGCCTTTAAGTGGATGGCCGCTTTAATATTTGGTGAAAAACAATATTTAGATGAAGAGATCTTAACTTTTTTTCAGAACTTCAATTTGTCACACCTTCTTGCTATTTCCGGACTTCATGTTGGTTTGACTATAACAGGGTTGTACTTTTTTCTTTATCGAACGGGCGTGGCGACTAAAGAGGGAGCAAAAGTTCTTATCATTATATTTCTTCCTCTATATGCTTTTCTCGCCGGAGCTGCTCCATCCGTATTAAGAGCCACTCTCATGGCTGGAATTGTTATGCTGTTAACTTTTTTAAAGTGGAAAGTACCCTTAACAGACATTCTCTCCCTTGTTGCTTTATTCTTACTAATCCTATCGCCTAGTTACCTGGATCACGTTGGATTTCAATTTTCTTTTTTAGTAACCATGAGTTTGATCTTATCCTTCCCCTTGTTGAAACGAACAGAAAATCCCATTGCGCTGTCAGCCTTAATCAGCTTTATAAGCCAGTTTTCCATTCTTCCTCTGCAGTTGTATTACTTTTTTGAATTCAATCCTCTATCGCTCTTCGCTAACCTTCTCCTAGTCCCTTATTTTTCCTTCTTAGTTATTCCCTTCTTGATGATGCTGCTTCTTTGTTCATTCGTTCTTCCTCAGATCTCTTTACATTTGTCTAAAACTTTACTGCCTGTTCATACTAGCTTTTTATCTTTTCTCGAAACCCATAGCGATATGTTTGATATCCAGTGGGTGGTTGGGGAGATCCACAGATCTTTTATCATCGTTTACCTTGTTTTATTTATTATAATGATGAGGTTATGGATTAAACAAAAACTTGGTTTCGCTTTTGCTGCTGGAGTAGCAAGTGTAGGAGTTGTGATGGTTTACTGTGTACTTCCGTATATTTCTCCTTATGGAAGAGTAACGATGCTTGATGTCGGTCAAGGGGATTCTTTTGTAATTGAACTTCCATACAGAAGAGGAGTAATCATGATCGATGCAGCTGGACCACCTGTGTTTACAAGTGATGAATCAAAAACTGCTGAGCAGATTATTTTGCCTTATTTGAAGTCGCGTGGAATTTTTAAGCTTGATGCCATCATTATTACTCATGAGGATACTGATCATAGCGGAAGTGTGAAAACGCTTGTTAACGAAATGGAAGTAGGCAATCTCGTTGTTAGCCTTTATTATCCAAAGATAGAAACTGTTGAAAATGTGGTACGAGTAAAGGCAGGTGAGCAACTAGTTATTGCGGACCAGAATTTTAACCTTTTACATCCTTATGAAGATACGGGCGATGCGAATGATAACTCGATTGTACTAACCATTACTTTAGGTGGACTTGAGTGGATATTTACTGGAGATGCGTCGGCTGAGATAGAAAAGTTATTGACAAAGAAAGGAAGTAATATAAAGGCGGATGTTTTAAAGGTTGGGCACCACGGAAGCCATACATCTACATCAGAGAATTGGGTCAAGCAAGTTTCACCTTCGGTCGCTTTCATTTCTGCAGGTTTGGATAACCGTTATGGACACCCTCATGAAGAAGTGGTGGAAAGGTTATCAGCTCAAGGTGTTGTATTGTTTTCAACCCCTGACCATGGCGCTGTTCACTATGATTTCTCTTCGGAAAGAGGAACATTTTCCAGCTTCCTACCGTATAATGCGAGCAGAGAATAAAAAAAGACTGCAAATGCAGTCTCTTCACTTTTGTATTCAATTATTGTCCGATTACTGAGAATACAACTCCGATAAAGAAAATGACGAAAAAGAAAACAAAGGAAAATACAAAACCTAAACCAGAGTCGATAACGTCATTAGTTTTGGACTGGATATCCTTCCTGAATTCGTTCATTGTGACCCCTCCTATATCAATTATTAAGTATAAGCCAAATTAGTGTAAAAATCTACATGGAACTAGAAGGAAAAAAATTTTCTCTTGGTTCATACGTTTTGCCACTGCTAGCAAGACTTGTCACAGATAATTATTTCATATGAGGTCAAACTACATTCAAGAGAGGAACAACATCGTCCTCTTCAGAAGTACCCGGGACTTCTGGAATGGCGTTTATATAGATGGTTTATGCGGCGACTGTGTTCACTTTTTTGACAGATATGTCATTGCGCAATAAAATAGTGACACTGACCACTTAAGTGGGTCGCCGTATTTATTTTTTGTGAGAGAGGATTATGGATAAAATGGGAAATCCAAAACAATCACACGTATTTTTATTATATGGAGAAGAATCTTATCTAATTCAGGAGAATAGAAATAAAATCATCGAAAAGACATTAAAGAAAGAGGATCGAGAATTTAATATATCTCAATATGATTTAGAAGAGACACCAATTGAAGATGCAATTACAGATGCAGAAACCTTCCCTTTCTTGGGAGAAGGAAAGGTTGTCATCGCTTATCACCCTGTTTTTTTAAAAGCAAAGCCGGACAAGCTGGCTTTCGAACATGATACAGATGCATTTCTTGAATACATAGAAAATCCTGCTGATTATACAGTTCTTATTGTCATTGCACCATATGAAAAGCTGGATGAAAGAAAAAAAATATTTAAATCCTTAAAAAAGAATGCAGAGATTATATCCTGTCAGCCAGTCAAGGAATGGGATATGGATAAATGGGTGCAGACTTTAGCTGGTGAGTTGAATATCACTATTCCTGAAGAGATCCATGAGCTTTTTGCCCAAGAGGTTGGTACGAACTTGATGGCATTAAGAAAAGAAATGGAAAAACTCGCTTTGAATGTAGGTGAAGGAGGCGTAGTGACAAGAGAGTTAGCTGAACAGCTGCTTTCTCATAGCGCAGAAGCTTCCGGATTAAAGCTTGTAGATGCTGTCATGGAAAAAAACCTCGCTAGAGCAATTCAAATTTATAAAGATCTCGAGAAATTAAATGAAGAGCCGATTGCACTTACAGCCCTGCTTGCTTCTCAGTTTCGGATTATCAGTCAAGCGAAGGTGTTGAAGCAGAAAGGGTACGCTCAAAATCAAATGCGTGGCTATATTAAGGCTCACCCTTATGTCATAAAAATGGCGTTGAAAAGGGAACGGTATTTCAACTCTGAGGAATTAGACAGAATTATGGAAGAGCTTGCTGAAACGGATTATATTCTTAAACAAGGGAAAATGGAAAAGTCTTTGGCGTTTGAAATGCTTCTCTATCGATTAATACACATCAAACAACAGAAAATTTCTATATAGTAAAGAAGCCATCCAGATATACTGGATGGCTTCTTTTAAGTAAAAACGACCCATTCTAATAAACGGATCGTCTGTTGGTCATAATTAACGAAGAAATTATAATGCGTTTACTTGTTTAGTAAGACGTGATTTTGTACGGTTACCGTTGTTTTTGTGAAGGGCTCCGCGTTGAACAGCTTTGTCAACTTTCTTAACAGCTGTTTGAAGAGCTTCTTTAGCTCCTTCAGCGTCCTTGCTACTTACAAGTTTCTCTACACGTTTAACCGCTGTACGCATGTCAGATTTAAAGGCTGCATTAAGAGCGCGAGCATCATCGTTTACACGTACACGTTTTTTTGCTGATTTAATGTTAGGCATGGTTTCACCTCCTAGGTAAAAACAAAAGACTGATTCATATCGAACAAGAGACATTTTACCAGAGCGCATAGGTGTTTTCAATAGTTATCTCATTCATACTCTGTATTTTGCATAGTTTAATCGAGAATGGGAGAAGATGGGCTTAAGGAAGGTGAATGAAATGGACGATTTATTCAACTATACCATACGTACAGATTTAGCTTTAGAAGCTCAAGAAATGAATGTAAAAAATGACCCTTCTTCTTCTGACTCCGACGGGGTAGAAGTAGAGGAAAATGAGAAGAACGATATTAAAATCACCTATGTCACTGTAGATGAAGCAGGAGCGGAGCGTATTGGCAAAAAAGCTGGTCACTACATTACTCTCGAATCACAGGCCATTCGTAAGCAGGATACAGAACTTCAAGCCAACTTGGCTAAAACTCTTTCCGGCCAGCTGCGTAAACTGCTTCTGGATACAGGAGTAAATGAAGAAGCTCGTGGGTTGATTGTGGGACTGGGAAATCACAACGTTACACCTGATGCTTTGGGTCCTTTGGTTACCGAAAAAGTACTGGTAACAAGTCACCTATTCGAATTGCATCCTGAGACCGTTGCAGATGGATATCGTCCGGTATCAGCTGTCACACCTGGTGTCATGGGGGTAACTGGAATTGAGACAAGCGACATGGTTCACGGGATCATTGAAGAAATCAAGCCTGATTTTGTAGTGGTCATCGATGCCCTTGCTTCTCGATCGATCAGCCGAATCAATGCTACTATCCAGCTATCCGATACTGGTATCCACCCTGGGTCAGGTGTTGGGAACAAGCGTAAAGAGATCAGCAAAGAGACTTACGGCATTCCGGTTATTTCCATCGGTGTTCCTACGGTTGTCGATGCCGTCACCATAACAAGTGACACGATTGATTATGTGCTCAAACACTTTGGAAGGGAATGGAAAGAAAAAGACCGTCCTTCTAACGCTCTATCACCTGCTCTTAATCCATTTGAGAGAAAAACGCTGACAGAAGAAGATCATCCATCGGAAGAACAGAGTAAGGCTGTCCTCGGTATGTTTGGTCAGCTTCAGGAGGCTGAAAAGAAACAGCTTATAAAAGAAGTACTTACCCCACTGGGGCACAACCTAATGGTTACACCAAAGGAAGTGGACGGGTTTATTAAGGATATGGCTCACGTTATAGCCACAGGGATCAATGGTGCGCTTCATCCCGGGGTTGAAGATGGAGAAGCTCAATCCTATTCACGATAAGTAAATAAAATACTATAGAGTTGTTCTATTAAAATTCTCTCACTCATACGATTTACTAGATAGAGTTCGTATGAGGAGAGGATTTTTTAATGCCTAAGTATAAAAAATGGAAAGGTAAGCGCTCCAATCCTTTTAAGCTTTGGTCCAAATGGTTAGGTTTAGCCACCGTTATATTACTATTGCTGTTTATAGGTATTGGCATCCTGACTGGCGCAAAAACCACCTATAGAATATATTCAGATACGATTCAAGAATGGACGACAAAACTGAAAGGAAGTTCGTTCATTTATTTATTTGAAATGGAAAACAGACTTTATGCTGATGCTCATCCAGAAGGAAACCAATTGCCAAGTTTTACCACATTATCTTTCCAGTTGTTGACAAGCTTGACTCCCAATGATCCAAGAAGTCTATTAGGCAGAGAGATTCCAGGGCTATATTCTTATAACAGTCAAATTATTATTGCCGGTAAAGGAACCGATTTTTCGACCCTTCCAATAGAGTCAGAGCCACCTTTAGATGTTGAGGACAAAGGAGAAAAAGGAGAAGTTCAAGAAAAGCAGAAAGAACCAAGTGACAATACATTGGAAGACAAAGTATTTATTTATCAAACCCATAATACAGAATCTTTTTACCCTCACCTACCAGATAAATCTACAGCCTACGATGGAAAAGTAAATATCTCATTAGTAGGTGAAAGATTGGCTCAAAGCCTGGAGGAAAAAGGAATTGGAGCGACGGTTGACCAAACAGATGTAGCAAGTATTTTAAAAGAAAATGGTATGAAGCATTATCAATCTTATGAAGCAATGAGACCTGTAGTTAAGGAAGCATTGGCTCAAAATAAATCTTTGACTTACTTCTTTGATTTGCATAGAGACAGTTTACCAAGAGACAAAACAACGATTACTATCAATGGGAAGGATTATGGTCGAACCATTTTCGTTATTGGAGCAGAAAATGAAAACTATGAAGAAAACCTTAAGCTCGCTTCAGAGATGCACAAGCGGCTTGAAGATAAATATCCCGGACTTAGCAGGGGGGTTATCACGAAGAAAGGATCAGGCGTCGATGGGGTGTATAACCAGGACATAAGCTCCAATGCAATCCTGATAGAATTTGGAGGAGTCTATAACCACTTGGATGAATTGTACCGATCAGCGGATGTTATGGCAGAAGTGTTCAGTGAGTACTATTTCGAAGATGAAAAAGTTTCAGCGGACTAAGGAGGAAGGGTTATGCTGAAATGGTTGATCGGGTTGATTATTGGTGCAGCACTATTCATTTCAGGTGCTTTCTATGGCATCGATAAAAATAATGAAAAACTAGAGGAGATCACCCCTGCTGTCAAAGTTCAAGAAAAAGAACAAGAAGAAGCCTCCTCTGCAGATGATTGCAGACCAGTTACAGAGAATACAGACTATCCATGGATTGTAGAGATAGCCGGAGGAATTGGAGAAGGTGTTGCTGCAACCTTCAACGGCATTCTATTAGTTTTATCAGAGATCATTCATTCAGGGGCGGCATAAAATCTGCAAGTGCTTTGTTCTAAACATTGAATAATGGCGCTTCTATTGCTATAATCAGGCTAGCGATCTGTGCCGAAATTAGTAGGAGTGATTTAAGTTGACTAGTCAAAATAAACAAGAAAGGGTACGTAACTTTTCGATTATCGCCCATATTGATCATGGGAAATCGACACTAGCTGACCGTATTCTTGAAAAAACAAAAGCTTTGACCCAAAGGGAAATGAAAGAACAATTCCTCGATGCAATGGATCTGGAACGTGAGCGGGGAATTACAATAAAACTGAACGCTGTACAATTAAGCTATCACGCTAACAATGGTGAAGATTATACATTCCACTTGATTGACACCCCTGGACACGTCGATTTTACATATGAGGTGTCTAGAAGCCTGGCTGCCTGTGAAGGAGCTATATTAGTTGTAGATGCTGCACAGGGAATTGAAGCTCAAACTCTTGCCAATGTCTATTTGGCATTGGAAAACGATCTCGAAATTATTCCGGTCATAAATAAAATTGACCTTCCAGGGGCCGACCCAGAACGCATTAAACAAGAAATAGAAGATGTGATAGGGATCGATGCCTCCGATGCGATTTTAGCATCTGCGAAGGAAGGAGTCGGAATTGATGAGATCTTAGAGCGGATTGTGACAGATATTCCTGCACCAGTGGGTGACGTTAAGGATCCCACTAAAGCATTGATTTTCGATTCTCTTTACGATTCCTACCGAGGTGTTATTGCCTACACTTGTGTGAGAGAAGGTTCGATTAAAGTTGGAGATAAGATCAAAATGATGGCAACAGGCAAAGAGTTCGAAGTAAATGAGGTGGGCGTATTCAGACCTACACCCACGCCTTTGAAAGAACTTACTGTCGGAGATGTAGGTTATTTGACAGCTTCTATCAAAAATATAGGAGACAGCCGGGTCGGAGATACGATCACCCTTGCCAACAACCCAGCCGCAGAACCGCTGCCTGGTTATAAGAAGTTAAATCCAATGGTTTTCTGTGGTATGTATCCGGTAGATGCTAATAAATACAATGATTTAAGAGATGCTTTGGAGCGTCTTGAATTGAACGATTCTTCCTTGCAATTTGAAGCGGAGACTTCCCAAGCGTTAGGGTTTGGTTTCCGTTGTGGATTCCTTGGAATGCTTCATATGGAGATCATACAGGAACGTATTGAGAGAGAATACAAAATCGATTTGATTACAACAGCACCGAGTGTAATTTATAAAGTGAAATTGACAGATGGTACGGAAACCAACGTAGATAATCCGTCTATGATGCCTGACAACCAAAAGCTTGAAGAAGTACAAGAACCCTACGTAAAGGCAACCATCATGGTCCCTAATGAATATGTAGGGCCTGTAATGGAAATTTGCCAGCGGAAACGTGGAAACTTCATGGATATGCAGTACATGGATGATAACCGGGTGAATGTAGTGTACGAGATTCCTTTATCAGAGATTGTCTACGACTTCTTTGACTCTCTAAAGTCACAGACAAAGGGATATGCATCATTCGATTACGAGCTCATCGGATACAGGACCTCCAACCTTGTGAAAATGGATATTCTTCTAAATGGAGATACCATCGATGCATTATCGTTCATTGTCCACCGTGATTTTGCTTATGAACGAGGGAAACTGATTGCCGAGAAACTCAAAGAGCTGATTCCAAGACAGCAATTTGAAGTTCCTGTCCAAGCGGCTATCGGTAATAAAATTGTGGCCCGCAGTACCATTAAAGCGATGCGTAAAAATGTTCTTTCCAAATGTTACGGAGGAGACATTTCCCGGAAACGTAAACTTCTTGAGAAACAAAAAGAAGGTAAGAAGCGCATGAAGATGGTAGGATCAGTTGAGGTGCCTCAGGAAGCCTTCATGTCAGTGCTTGACTTGAGCGAAGATTAATCAAATTTTTGAAAACAAGAAGCCGCAGGAGTTCATCTCTTGCGGTTTTCCTTATGAAAGGTGGAACATCAATGAATATCCCATCCGCATATATACACATCCCCTTTTGTCAGCAAATCTGCCATTATTGTGATTTTACGAAATTCTTTTATAACGAGCGGCTCGCCGACGAATATTTGGTTGCCTTGGAAAGAGAGATCCATACTTACATTCCTGAAGATAAAGCAAAGGTGAATACCATCTTTGTCGGAGGAGGAACGCCAACTGCTGTCAATCATAGTCAGCTGGACAAACTGCTCAAGATGATTGACGACCATTTTGATATTGCTGGTTGCGAAGAATATACGTTTGAAGCGAATCCAGGAGATCTGGATGTAGAAAAAGTAAGACTATTAAAGGCATATGGTGTTAATAGAATTTCATTAGGGGTACAGGTGTTTGATGACGAGATGCTAGAAAAAATTGGACGTGTACACAAGGTGAAAGACGTGTACACAAATATTGACCGTCTTCTTCAGGTGGGGTTATCCAATATAAGTATCGATTTGATGTATGCTCTGCCGGGACAAACAGTACGTGATTTTGAGAAGACGATCGATGAGGCTATGCAATTCGGACTGCCTCATTATTCTTCCTATTCACTTCAAATTGAGCCTAAAACGATCTTCTATCAGCGCTATAAAAAAGGAACCTTAGTCAAGCCACCAGAAGAAGATGAAGCGGAAATGTATGAACTGCTTCAGAAAAAATTAGCCGACCAAGGAGTTAATCAATACGAGATCAGCAATTTCTCCAAGCCTGGGTTTGAAAGCAAACACAACCTGACATACTGGAATAATGAATATTATTATGGTATTGGAGCCGGTGCACACGGGTATATGCCTGGGAAAAGAACGATTAATATTCGTCCATTGCCCGCTTATGTAAAACAAGCAATGGAAAATGGACAGCCAATCCTTCATGAAGAACCAGTAGGCGTAAAAGAACAGATGGAAGAAGAAATGTTCCTCGGTTTAAGAAAGACAGAAGGTGTGTCTGAAGCAAGGTTTGAACGGAAATATGGCCGGAAGTTAGTAGACGTTTTTGGAGAAGCACTTCCTACCCTTAAACAGAGGAATTTAATCGTGGAGGACAATGGTTTGGTCCGCCTGACGGATCGGGGACGCATCCTTGGAAATGAAGTCTTCAGGGAATTTCTGCTTGACGATTAAAAATGAGAACTTACCCGTTGACATCCTCATACCCTTTTGATAATTTATTATTAGATTTAGCACTCAGTTAAACCGAGTGCTAACAGAGGTGATCATCGATGTTAACAGAAAGACAACTGCTCATTTTGCAAGTCATAATTGATGATTTCATCCTGACCGCACAGCCAGTAGGCTCACGGTCAATCGCAAAAAAGGATGCTGTGACTTTCAGCTCCGCAACCATTAGAAATGAAATGGCAGATTTAGAGGAGATGGGTTTCATTGAAAAAACGCATTCTTCTTCAGGCAGAGTACCGTCTGAAAAAGGATATCGTTTTTATGTGGATCATTTACTTTCTCCGCTGCGTCTGTCACGAGATGAAATCCGCACCATACGTGATGCCTTCGATGATAAAATGATGGAGTTTGAACGAGTCGTACAAAAATCTGCGGGAATTCTCTCAGAATTAACGAACTACACCTCCATCATTTTAGGTCCTGAAGTGTTTGAAACGAAACTGAAACAATTGCAGATCGTTCCATTGACTAAACAATCTGCTATTGCCATCTTAGTTACAAACACAGGACATGTCGAACACCGCGCCTTTAATGTTCCGGTTGAGATTAAACCTTCAGATCTTGAAAAGATGGTGAACATCTTAAACAGCCGTTTGCAAGGGGTGCCGCTCGTGAAGCTTCATGAAAAATTACTTACTGAAATAAGTGATTTGCTCGAGGCTCATACGGAACAGCATGAACAAGCCTTTTCTTATTTAAAGGCTGCGTTAATGGATGAACAGCCGACGAAGCTTTATATCGGAGGTAAAACGAATATCCTCATGCAGCCTGAGTTTAGAGACTTGGAAAAGGTGCGATCCCTTTATGCCACGATTGAACAGGAAAATGAAATGGCCGATCTATTACGCTCAGGCGAAGAAGGGATTCATTTCAGAATCGGACAAGAAAATCCTTTTGACGCTATGCAAAACTGTAGTTTGATTACAGCAAGCTATAGACTTGGAAACGATCAAATAGGAACAATTGCCCTGCTAGGTCCGACTCGTATGGAGTATAACCGGATGTTTTCTTTAATGAATGTGTTATCCAAGCACATGACGAATACATTTCAAGGCTGGTATTAATGACCGGCACAATCAAAGATGGGGATTTCTTCCCATCGCTTCTTTTTGTCTATTGCTTTTTTTAAGGCATTCATTCATGTTATAGTCAGTAACGGTAAAGTAGGAGGTGGAAGTCGTGGAAGAGAACAAGCAAGAGGAAATCGTTGAAGAAGAACTTGATCAAAATGAAGCTGAACAAAAGCCAGCTGAAGAAGGTAATGACGAACTCGAGCAGTTACGTCAAGAAAAAGAAGAGATCAATAATCGATTACTTCGTCTTCAAGCTGATTATGATAATTTCCGACGTCGTACCCAAAAGGAAAAAGAATCAGATCGGAAATATAGATCACAAAGCCTTGTTGAGGAATTAGTCCCTGTACTGGATAATTTCGACCGTGCTTTGCAAGTGGAAGTAGACGGAGAAGCTGCTGAAAAGTTTGCAGAAGGCATGAAAATGGTCTACCAGCAATTCAGAGCAGCTCTCGATAAAGAAGGCGTGGAGGAAATTCCAGCCGTTGGGGAAGAATTTGACCCACATTTACACCAGGCGATCATGCAAGTAGAAGATGAAAACTACGATTCAAATATTGTGGTTGAAGAACTTCAAAAAGGGTATCGCTTAAAAGATAGGGTCATCCGCCCTTCTATGGTAAAAGTAAATCAATAAAAGATGATAGATGAGAATGTAAAGGAGGATTTTTAACCATGGGTAAAATCATTGGTATTGACTTAGGTACAACAAACTCTTGTGTAGCAGTAATGGAAGGTGGAGAAGCGAAAGTAATTCCTAACCCGGAAGGAAACCGTACGACTCCATCAGCTGTTGCGTTTAAGAACGGAGAGCGTCAAGTAGGTGAGGTTGCGAAGCGTCAAGCAATAACGAACCCAAACACGATTCTTTCCATCAAGCGTCATATGGGAACGGATTATAAAGTTGAAGTTGAAGGTAAAGAGTACACACCTCAAGAAGTTTCTGCGATCATCCTTCAGTACATTAAGAGCTATGCAGAAGACTATCTTGGTGACACAGTAGATAAAGCAGTTATTACAGTTCCTGCATACTTCAACGATGCGGAGCGTCAAGCTACTAAAGACGCTGGTAAGATTGCTGGTCTCGAAGTTGAGCGTATCATTAACGAGCCAACAGCCGCAGCACTGGCTTACGGTATTGATAAAGAAGATCAGGACCAAACCATTCTTGTATATGACCTTGGTGGCGGTACGTTTGACGTATCCATCCTAGACATTGGTGAAGGTACTTTCGAAGTAGTATCCACAGCCGGAGATAACCGTCTAGGTGGTGACGATTTTGACCAAGTCATTATCGACCACATGGTTGCAGAATTCAAAAAAGAAAACGGCATCGATCTATCACAAGATAAAATGGCAAAACAGCGTTTGAAAGATGCTGCTGAAAAAGCGAAGAAAGATCTTTCAGGTGTAGCACAAACGCAAATTTCACTTCCATTTATTACAGCTGGAGAAGCTGGACCGCTTCACCTTGAAATGACCTTGACTCGTGCGAAATTCGAAGAACTTTCTGCAGAGTTGATCGAACGAAGCATGAAGCCGACTCGTCAAGCGATGAAAGATGCTGGCATGAGCGCTAGCGACATTCATAAAGTCCTTCTAGTTGGTGGGTCTACTCGTATCCCAGCTGTTCAAGAAGCAATCAAAAAAGAAGTAGGAAAAGAACCATCTAAAGGCGTAAACCCTGATGAAGTTGTTGCACTTGGTGCTTCTATCCAAGGTGGCGTGCTTCAAGGTGACGTTAAAGATGTTGTCCTACTAGACGTTACACCACTATCACTAGGAATTGAAACCATGGGTGGTGTGACAACGAAATTGATTGAGCGAAATACAACGATTCCAACTAGTCACTCTCAAGTGTTCTCTACTGCTGCAGACAATCAAACAGCAGTTGACATCCACGTCCTTCAAGGTGAGCGTGAATTAGCACAAGACAACAAGACACTTGGCCGTTTCCAGTTAACGGACATTCCACCAGCACCGCGTGGTGTGCCACAAATCGAAGTGTCCTTCGATATTGATGCAAATGGTATTGTAAATGTTCGTGCCAAAGATATGGGTACAAACAAAGAACAATCCATTACCATCAAGTCTTCTTCCGGTTTATCTGATGAAGAAGTAGAGGAAATGGTACGTCAGGCAGAAGAAAATGCTGAGGAAGACAAGAAGAAACGTGAAGCGATCGAACTTCGCAATGAAGCAGATCAGCTGATCTTCACAACTGATAAGACTATCAAAGATCTTGGTGAACAAGTCAGTGAAGAAGAGAAACAAAAAGCTGAATCTGCAAAAGAAGAGCTTCAAACAGCACTTGAAGGTGAAGACCTTGATGCCATCAAAGAAAAGAAAGAAGCCCTTCAAGAACAAGTTCAGGCTCTTTCTGTGAAGCTTTATGAGCAGGCTCAAGCCCAAGCTGAAGCCGGGCAAGGTCAAGAAGCTGGCGGTTCTGAAGAAGACGTTGTCGACGCTGACTATGAAGAAGTCAACGAAGACGATAAGAAGTAAGAATAGGTGAGAAAAGAAAAGTCAAAGTCAGGTTCTTCTTGACTTTGACTTTTTTCACGTAAAGCCTGTGTTTGAACAGATTTGCCTGAACCTTATGTGAATGGTAATATAAACGTTATGTAATAGCGCCCGGGAGAGTGATTCACAAGTGAGTAAACGCGATTATTATGAGGTTCTTGGTGTTTCAAAAGATGCCTCAAAGGATGAAATAAAGAAAGCTTACCGAAAACTGGCGCGTAAATATCACCCAGACGTCAGTGAAGAAGAAAATGCCTCAGAAAAATTTAAAGAGGCTAAAGAAGCTTATGAAACGTTAAGCGATCAGCAAAAACGTGCGCAGTACGACCAATTTGGCCATGCCGGTCCGAATCAGGGAGGCTTTGGCGGTTTTGGCGGAGCAGAAGACTTTGGTGGCTTCGGAGATATTTTTGATATGTTCTTCGGAGGAGGCGGACGCAGACGCGATCCAAATGCTCCGCGTAAAGGTGCCGATCTTCAGTACACGATGACTCTTCAATTCGAAGAGGCAATTTTCGGTAAGAGTACAGATATCGAGATTCCAGTTGAAGAAGATTGTGATACGTGTGACGGCTCTGGTGCTAAACCAGGAACGTCACCTGAGACATGTTCGCATTGTCAGGGAAGCGGTCAAATCAATCAGGAACAGAACACGCCATTTGGTCGTGTAGTTAACCGTAGAGTTTGTCATCACTGTCAAGGCAGCGGTAAAATCGTAAAAGATAAATGTAACAATTGCGGAGGAGACGGACGCGTCAAGAGTCGCAAGAAGATTCATCTTGATATTCCTGCAGGTATTGATGATGGCCAGCAAATTCGCGTACAAGGAAAAGGAGAAGAAGGTGTGAATGGTGGTCCAGCTGGTGACCTATTCGTAGTCATCCGCGTCCAGCCTCACGAATTCTTCCAGCGAGAGGGAGACCATATCTTCTGTGAAATCCCGTTGACTTTCGCTCAAGCTGCTTTAGGAGACGAGATTGAAGTCCCAACGGTACATGGCAAAGTGAAGTTGAAAATTCCTGCTGGTACCCAGACAGGTAAAACATTCCGTTTGAAAGATAAGGGTGCTCCTAATGTTCATGGCCGTGGTCAAGGAGACCAGCATGTTAGAACAAAGGTAATCACACCGAAGAATTTAACAGATCGTCAGAAAGAGCTGTTACGCGAGTTTAATGATATCAGTGGAAATGAAGTAACTGACGAGCAACATGGAAATTTCTTTGAACGCATGAAACGTGCGTTTAAAGGTGACTAATAAATAAAAGCAAGAGGAGAGTGTCTGCAACGAAACGGTTCTCAGGGGTTTACGAATTTAAATATTCCCTTGTCTTCGTGCAGACACTTTTCTTTTTGAAAAAAATAGCAAAGTGAGTTGATCACAAATGAAATGGTCTGAAATTTGTATCCATACTACCAATGAAGCAATTGAACCTGTCTCCAATATTCTTCATGAATCTGGTGCCAGTGGTGTTGTCATTGAAGATCCGCAAGATTTATTAAGAGATACAGCCCCCCTTGGAGAGATCTATGAATTGAATCCAGACGACTATCCAGAGGAAGGCGTCTATGTGAAAGCATATTTGCCAGTCAACAGCTTCTTAGCAGAAACAGTCGAGGAAATCAAACAGTCAGTAAATCATTTGACGGAGTTTAATATCGACTTGGGGCATAACCATGTAACGATTAGTGAAATCAATGAAGAAGACTGGGCAACAGCTTGGAAAAAATATTATAAGCCTGTCAAAATTTCAGAGAAGATTACCATCATCCCTACATGGGAAGAGTATACGCCTGTTTCCAGTGATGAAATCATCATTGAAATGGATCCAGGAATGGCTTTCGGAACAGGTACACACCCGACAACGGTACTTAGTATTCAGGCTTTGGAACAATACTTAGAAAAAGACGATCTGGTAATGGATGTTGGTGCAGGTTCAGGGATCCTGAGCGTAGCATCTATATTACTGGGAGCCAGCCATTCCTATGCTTTTGATCTAGATGATATTGCGGTTACTAGTACCATGAATAATGCAAAATTAAATCAGGTAGAGGGTCAAGTTACTTCTAAACTGAATGATCTTCTTGATGGAATTGAGATGGAAGCGGATCTAATCGTTTCGAACATACTGGCAGAGATTATTGTACGCTTTACAGATGACGCTTTTCGTGTCGTTAAATCTGGGGGCTATTTTATAACTTCAGGGATTATAGCTGGTAAAAAAGAAGAAGTCAGAAGTCAGTTGATTGAATCAGGCTTTGAGATAGTAGAAACGAATAAAATGGAAGATTGGGTTAGCATTGTAGCAAGAAAGCCAGAATAAAGGTGATTGAATCATGCAAAGATATTTCGTAGCAACTGAAAATTGGGGATATGACTTCCTAGAAATAACTGGAGATGATGTTCACCATATTTATACGGTCATGCGTATGAAAGAAGGGGAACATTTGACAGCGGTTCATCCACAAAAAGGACCAGCCATTTGTGTGATCACAAACGTGAAAGAGGATCAAGTACAGTGTGAAGTAGTAGAATGGTTAAATGAAAACAGTGAGCTGCCAGCTGCCATTACGATTGTTCAGAGTTTAGGAAAAGGCGACAAGGTGGAACAGGTAGTGAAAAAAGGTACTGAGCTTGGTGCTTTTGCCTTCATTCCTTATCAAGCGGATAGGTCAGTAGCCAAATGGGATCCAAAAAAAGCTGAAAAGAAGACTCAGCGCTTAAGTAAAATTGCTAAAGAAGCGAGTGAGCAGTCAGAAAGAATTCACATTCCGGAAATTTATGAACTTCATTCCCTGTCTGATTTAGTTTCCATTTCTTACAAGTATGATCATTGTCTGTTTGCCTATGAAGATGAAGCTAGAAAGAAAAGTTATCATTTACTATCTGAAAAGCTTAAGGAAGTAAAAAGAGGCGATAAGGTCTTGATCATGTTTGGGCCAGAAGGAGGATTCTCTGAACAGGAAGTGGAGTGCCTTAGAGAGAATCATTTCACATCAGTAAGGCTTGGCCCAAGGATTTTGCGAATGGAAACAGCCCCTTTATATTTCCTGTCCAGCATCTCCTATCAATTGGAAGAAATGTAAAGAGTGAACGCTTAGATTGTTCGCGTTTTCAGCGCTTTCATGCTATGATACAATAGATGTACGAACAACTTAATTCGAAGGGAAGATATAAATAATGGAACAAAATCTAGCAAAAATGATTGATCATACACAATTGAAGCCTGACACTCCTAAAGATAAAATCACACAAATTTGTGAAGAAGCAAAAGAGCAACAATTTGCTTCTGTATGTGTAAACCCGCATTGGGTAGAGTATTGCTCTAAGCTTTTAAAAGATACGGATGTGAAAGTTTGTACGGTTATCGGTTTTCCGCTAGGCGCTACTACTAAAGAAACTAAAGCTTTTGAGACACGACAGGCGATTGAAAAAGGTGCTACAGAAGTAGATATGGTCATAAACGTCGGTGAACTTAAATCTGGCAACACAGATGTCGTAAAAGAAGATATCGAAGCAGTTGTCCGTGAAGCTCAAGGAAAAGCATTAGTAAAAGTGATCATCGAAACTTCTCTTTTATCTGAGGATGAAAAAGAAACAGCATCTGAGCTTGCTAAAGCAGCAGGAGCAGACTTTGTTAAAACTTCCACAGGTTTCTCAGGCGGAGGAGCTACCGTTGAGGACATAAGCTTAATGCGTAAGACAGTGGGCCCTGAAATGGGTGTGAAGGCTTCTGGCGGTGTCCGTGATTACGAAGGTGCAAAAGCGATGATCGAAGCTGGTGCTACTAGAATTGGAGCGTCTTCTGGTATCGAGATAGTAAACGGGGAACAGGGAACCTCTGATTATTAAAACATAACTTAGATGATAAAGACCGTATGTTTAGGATAGCATTCGGTCTTTTTATGTGTCTAAAAGATTATAAAAGGAATTCATGTCCAAGAACTCTCTGCCGAATAAAGGTACATCCAGTTCTATCGAGTAGTCCTCCTCGTCCTTAAGTCAATAGACTTTGTGTAAAAAGCTATCCGATCCCATCGCTTGTAAGATGTATGTGAGGGTTCGCAAAACGGTTGCATTGTTGTACTCATGATATAATAATTTTTGAAGGGAAGGGGTGAACCATGAGGAAACAGGATTATGTGAAAATGCACAGTTATCCAAGTATGGTAGCCGTTGTTGGAGTTATGGCGGAAGATGGACCTACGTTTATGGCAGCTGGATGGCATGCGTATATATCGATGGCACCTCCGATGTATGGGGTGGCTATAGGCCGTCAAAGATTTACATATGATAAAGTAGTTCATACAGGGCGTTTTACAATTAATTTTTTGCCATTCAAAGAAACTGCATTTATTCAGTAAAGCGGGACAGAAACAGGAGCAAAATTAAGTAAAACAGGTACATTTAATCAGAGATGGTTTCAAGAAGATGAGAGTTCCCCTTTACTTAGTGATGCGTACTTGGCTTATGAATGTACTGTACATCAAATTGTTCCGACGGGGGATCATGATTGGGTAATAGGTGACATTCAGCAATGCTACTATGATGAAGAACTCTTTTTACCGAATGGACTGCCTGATATTAAACGGTTGGAAATACCTCTGTATTTAGGTAGATCTACTTATTAAAAGCAGGCCAATTGTGTGAAAAAAGGAATTTCCTGACCCAATCCATCATAAAAAAGTTGACCACACCTAAACCATATAATATAATTGTCAAAGGTATGGGAGGTTCCCATACGAGAGAAACAGTTTTTTTGCTTCGGAGGGAGGGAAATTGCATGTCAAATACAACTCGCGTTCGTAAAAACGAGTCTCTTGAAGATGCTCTTCGTCGCTTTAAGCGCGGTGTATCAAAAAGTGGTACATTAGCTGAATATCGTAAGCGTGAATATTACGATAAGCCTAGCGTACGCCGTAAGAAAAAGTCTGAGGCGGCTAGAAAGCGCAAGTAATTTAAGAGGGTGTTGAATGAGATGACTATTACGGAACGTCTCACCCAGGATATGAAAACAGCTATGAAGGCACGTGACAAAAAACGATTGTCTACGATTCGCATGGTCAGAGCTTCATTTCAGAATGAAGCCATAAAGCTGGGGAAAGACTCATTATCTGAAGAAGAAGAAATGACTGTTTTATCTCGTGAGGTAAAGCAGAGGAAAGATTCCCTCCAAGAATTCAAAGAAGCTGGACGTGAAGACCTTGTAGAAGAACTCGAGCAAGAAATCGAGATTTTGCAAGTATACATGCCGAAACAGCTGACAAATGAAGAACTTGAAGAAATCGTACAAGAAACGATTGAAGAAGTAGGAGCGACTTCCAAAGCTGACATGGGTAAGGTCATGAGCGCTGTAATGCCTAAAATCAAAGGCAAAGCTGATGGCTCCAAAGTCAATAAGCTTGTACTTCAGCAATTATCTTAAACTAAAAGACCTCTCTTCCGTAGGGAGGTCTTTTTATATTAAATAGAAAATTATAATATAAAGATAACGCCAATGCTTTTTAATTGCCGATTCATTACATTACATAAACTTTGTGCGAAAAATTTTGAAACCAAATGTAGATATATATCGTATAACTAGTATTGCGTGGGTAAGCTATCCTATAAGGAGGTGATCGTTCGTGAAGCGCTCATACAGCAGGTTAATCTTAGGTTTGCTTATTCTTGTAACCGCTGCTTTTTCTCTTCTCCAGTATTCATCGTCTGCCAATGCAGCAGGAGAAGGAAAGCAAGTCTATATCATACCTGTTAAGGAAACAGTCGAACGAGGAATGGCTGCGTTCTTAGAACGGACGACCGAAGAAGCTGCTGAAAATGGTGCAGATCATATCATCTTTGAGATCGATACTCCTGGCGGTCGGGTCGATGCTGCAGGAGAAATTGGAGAAATTTTTCAAGGTCTGGACATTCCGAACACTGCTTTTATAACAAGTCGTGCTTACTCTGCAGGTTCCTACATTGCGTTGAATGCTGAACAAATCTATATGAAACCTCAAGCAACAATGGGAGCTTCAGGGGTCATCAATTCTGATGGTACTGCGGCAGATAAAAAAGCGCAGTCTGCGTGGATTTCTGCCATGGTTGCAGCAGCAGAGTCTAATGGTCGTGATCCGTTGTATGCGAGGGCTATGGCTGATAGCAGTGTCGATCTTCCGAAATATGGGGCAGCGGAAGGTGAATTTTTGACACTAGGGCCGACAGATGCCGAAGAAGTAGGTTATGCGGAAGGAATTGTCGAAGATCGCACAGAATTACTTAGTGAACTGAACCTTTCCGATGCTAAGGTTATCGAAGAACAGCCGACTTTAGCCGAGAACCTTGCGAGATTTTTAACAGATCCAATTGTTATTCCTATCTTATTATCAGTAGCTAGTTTAGGTCTAATTGTAGAGTTATACTCCCCTGGCTTTGGAATACCCGGAATTATGGGAGTGTTATCATTAGTATTGTTCTTTTATGGTCATATCGTAGCAGGTCTGGCTGGTTACGAGGCGATTATTTTGCTCATACTCGGTATAGGGCTCGTAGTTGCGGAGTTTTTCTTACCAGGAGGTATAGCAGGGATTGCCGGGATAGTAGCCATTGTGGCCTCGCTTATGCTCTCTTCAGCAGATATGGGACATATGGCAATGAGTATTGGAATTGCGTTGATCGTAACAATTGTCGTGTCGATCATCCTATTCAAAGTAGTTGGGTTGGAAAGAGGGTTTTTCCGCCACATTATCTTAAACGATGCCACAACCTCCGAAAAAGGGTATGTGTCTACAGCGAATCGCCTTGAACTTATCGGTATGGAAGGGACAACGCTCACTCCTTTAAGACCTGCTGGAACGGCAGATTTTGATGGGAAACGGTTGGATGTCGTCACCGAGGGTGGTTTCATTTCAGCAAATCATCCGGTGAAGGTTGTGAAAACGGAAGGTTCAAGAATTGTAGTAAGAGAAATGAAAACTGATACACATGAGGAGGAAACGAAATGACGTTGCAAGAACTTATGCCGTTGATTATCATCGGTATTATCATTATCGTATTAGCTGTACTATTTACGTTCATTCCAGTTATGCTTTGGATCAGTGCGCTCGCTGCTGGTGTGAAAATAAACATTTTCACGCTTGTTGGAATGCGTTTAAGACGAGTCATTCCGTCTAGAGTCATCAACCCGTTGATCAAAGCACATAAAGCGGGTGTGAATGTAGATACGAACCAATTAGAAAGCCACTATTTAGCTGGTGGTAATGTAGACCGAGTCGTAAATGCATTGATTGCTGCTCAGCGTGCGAACATTGAGCTAAGTTTTGAACGTGCTGCTGCCATTGACCTCGCAGGCCGAGATGTGCTAGAAGCAGTTCAAATGAGTGTGAATCCTAAAGTAATTGAAACACCATTCATCGCAGGTGTAGCGATGGACGGAATTGAAGTGAAAGCTAAAGCGCGAATCACGGTACGCGCGAATATCGACCGTTTAGTGGGTGGTGCCGGTGAAGATACTGTCATCGCTCGTGTAGGTGAAGGAATTGTATCCACCATCGGTTCGAGCACGAACCATAATAAAGTTTTGGAAAACCCTGATCTTATTTCACAAAACGTTCTAGGGAAAGGTTTGGATGCAGGGACTGCATTTGAAATCCTTTCGATTGATATTGCTGACATCGACATCGGTAAGAACATCGGTGCGATCCTTCAGACTGACCAGGCGGAAGCAGATAAAAATATCGCTCAAGCGAAAGCTGAAGAACGCAGAGCTATGGCGATCGCCCAAGAACAAGAAATGCGTGCCCGTGTACAAGAAATGCAGGCGAAAGTGGTCGAAGCGGAAGCTCAAGTACCTCAAGCTCTTGCCGAGGCATTGCGTACAGGTAAAATGGGTGTAATGGACTATATGAATTATCAGAACATTAATGCAGATACGGATATGAGAAATACGCTTGGTAAAATGTCAGGCGATGAAAATAGTGAAGGGGAAGAAAGTTAACCTTCCACTTCCATGTAAAGGAGAATGGATATGGGAGATCTTCTCGATCTGATATTCAGTAATTTTTTGATCGTTGCTGCAATCATCGGAGGCTTAATCAGCTGGTTCAGCGGAATGACAAAAGATGAGGATCGTAAGCAGCGTCCAATGGGTTCTCCGCGCTCTGGACCATTATCTGAACCATCATCAGAACCTCAAAGACCTGCACAAGGGACGACGTCGCAGACTACTACCGAACGAATGGACACGAAATCGAGTAAAGATCGACTGAAGGATTACTATGAAGAGAAACAAAGGCGTTTGGATGAAGTTTCTGATCATCGCCAGAAACAAGAAGATGCTCAACATAACTTCACTTATGAAACGCCTAAGAAAGACGTTCACAGTTTAATGCAAAGAACTACAAATTCTGAAAAACAAAATAAGCAGATCTCTATGGATGGATGGGGAGAAAGTCGAAAATGGGATAAAAAACGTCTCGCGGAAGGGATTGTCATGGCTGAGATACTCGGTCGACCTCGGGCGCATAAACCTCATAGCTCTCATCCTAGAAAAAGATAATCGAAACGCACGAATTGTAGTGATACAATTCGTGCGTTTTTCGTATAAATAAAAAGAGAGGGGGAAGGCGTATGACTAAATGGCAACACAACATCCGTTCTTGGATCGCTCGCTATTTCGATTTACCATCAGATGTCATGCTCGACCTACCTAGGATTACGACTATTGGATCCATACACTTTTACATAGAAAATCACACAGGCCTTGTACACTTTTCAGATAGGGAGATAAGAATTCAATATAAGCAAGGACAGGTCAAGATTATAGGAAAAGACCTTGGAATAAAAATGATGTTAAAGGAAGAATTGTTGTTAGAAGGAGAACTGAAATCAGTGGAATTTTTGCCTAATTCATAATAACCGGAGGTGAAGGGATGGGAAATCAACATGATTTCTTTAAAGGAATCATGACCGTTCGTGTCCGAGGAAAATTGATTGAACCTTTCCTGCAGGCTTGTACAAGAAGAGGCTGCCAAATTACAAATATGCAAAGAATCAGTGAAGATGAAATTTTAATGTCCATTCGTTTAAACGAATGGACAATCTATCGCCAATTAAGAAGAAAATACAGGATAAAGCTTTCAATCGTCGACGGAAAAGGTATTCCTTTTCTATATAAGCAAATGCTAAACAAAACTTCTCTAGTAATAGCTTTTATCATTGGTGTCATCTTCATTTTCTTATTATCAAATACCTTATGGTCAATCAAGGTTGATGGCTTAACTCCTGAATTAGAAGCAAATGTAGAGAGCAAATTGAAGAGCTATGGTGTGTCTCCTGGAAAACTCACTATAGGAATGAATGATCCGAATGAGATCCAAAGTAAATTGTTAAATGACATTCCCGATCTTCTCTGGGTTGGAGTGAAAAAACAGGGGACGAGCTATCAACTGTACGGAGTGGAGAAAACGATTCATGATACGGATAAGAACAATCGGCCATCTAATCTGGTCGCTGCCAAAAAAGGAATGATTGTTAAAGCGTTCATTAAAAAAGGACGGCCTCTCGTCAATGTGTACGATGTAGTAAAGAAAGGGCAGCCTCTCGCTACAGGCGTGCTTGTCGAAGATGAAGATACTTTCGTTCATGCTGAAGGAGAAGTTATAGCAGAAACATGGTACAAAGTTGAACAACATCTGCCTTTAAAACAAGTTCTTCAACTTACCAATGGAGAGGTAGAAAATCAATACTCTCTTCGCATAGGCTCTCTTGAAATTCCTGTATGGGGATGGTGGAAAGGAAAAGAAGGAAATTTCAGAGAAGAGACTCAAACAACAAAATGGAAAATGTTAAATAAAGAAATGCCTGTTCAGCTGCTAACCTTAAGCCATTACAAAATAGATATGCAGACGCTTGAAGGTACTAAAAAAGAATTAGAGAAAATAGGTGTTCAGAACGCTGCACAGAGCTTGCAGCAGTACCTCTCTAAAGACTCCAAGATCAAGGGACAAAAAGTTTTGCACCATCGGAATGAGAATGGTAAAGTAAAATTAATCCTTTTATTTAAGGTTCATGAAAACATAGCAGTGACCAAGTATATAAGCCAAGGAGATTGAGTATGCCAGAAGATTTAAAAACCATTGACATTCAGTTAGATAACACAACAGAAGCGTTAGCCCTTTTTGGGACTGAAGATAGAAACCTAAAACAGATAGAAGAGCAGCTAAAAGTGACCATCATTTCCCGTGGAGAACAAGTTCGTGTCTCCGGGCCGGCAGAGCATGTCCAATTGGTTGAAGGCATTCTTATGTCTGTGCTGGCAATTATTCGTAAAGGTTTAACCATCACCGAACGTGATGTCGTGTACGCGGTGGAGCTTGCGAAAAAAGGTAAAATCAATCAATTTGAAGCTTTATTTGAAGATGAAATTACTAGAAATACTAAAGGAAAATCTATACGTGTTAAAACACTTGGACAGAGAAGTTATGTATCGGCTATAAAGAAGAATGACCTTGTATTTGGTATAGGACCTGCTGGTACTGGAAAAACATATTTGGCAGTCGTAATGGCGGTCAACGCTTTGAAAAACGGGGACGTAAAACGAATTATTTTGACACGTCCTGCTGTAGAAGCTGGAGAGAGTTTAGGTTTCCTTCCTGGAGATTTGAAAGAAAAGGTGGATCCATATTTACGTCCTCTTTATGACTCACTTCATGATTTGTTCGGGGCAGAACACACGGCTCGCCTGATTGACAGGGGAACGATTGAGATTGCTCCATTAGCTTACATGAGAGGGCGTACTCTAGATGATGCCTTTGCGATTTTAGACGAAGCTCAAAATACTACACCGGAGCAAATGAAAATGTTCTTAACTCGTCTAGGCTTTGGATCTAAAATGATTATTACAGGCGACATTACCCAAGTGGATCTGCCTAGAGGAGTAAAGTCAGGACTGAAGGTTGCAGAGGAACGTCTTAAACATGTAAAAGGTTCACAATTTATTCATTTAGATCAATCAGATGTTGTCAGACACCCGCTCGTACAAAGAATTATTGATGCTTACGAAGGTGACGATGCTTAAGGCCCAAGAGTTTGGGTCTTATTTATTGGTTTCATGAGGAATAAATAGCTAAAGAGGGTGGGGACTTGAAAAGATTAAGCGAATTCTTTACTAATCTAACTATTTACCGTGAAAGAACTTTGCTATTTATTCTTTCAGTTGGGATTGTTACGCTCTTTTTCTTTTTGTCCCTTTCGAATATTTACACCCCTACATATAATTTAGAGAAGTACAGTCCTGCCCCTGAGACGATACGTGCCCCCTTTACAGTGGAAAATGAAAGAAAAACGGAAGAACTTATAAGAGAAGCCACACAAGCAGTCGAGGACCGCTATACAATCTCCAAAAATATTGAAGCGGAAAGAACTGAGATAATTTCTGAGGTGTTCTCTGGTATTAATGAAGTGAAAAGCCCTACAGAAGAAAATGTGTCATTAGAAGAGGACCTTGTTACTTTAAAGTCCTATTTACCTGAAGAAGTAGCTCAAGAGCTTCCTGAAGGAATATTTGAAGCATTTTTGAGAGCGGATACAAAAGAATTGGAGAATGCAGAATCACTTCTTCTAACTTCTTTAAAGAGCGCTTTTAGCGAAGGATTAAGGTCTGAAGGTATTGAGGAAGCGGAGCGCACCATTGATTTGAAGGTTCAATATTCTTCTCTACCTGATCCAGTTAAACAAGCGACGACTGATTTAGGGAAATTCGCTCTGGTCGAAAATGCATTTTTTGATGCTGAACGTACGCAGGAAGCTAGGAAAAAGGCGGCCGCAGGAGTAGACCCCGTATTGATTCGGTCCGGTGAAGTAATCGTTACTCAAGGTTCTACACTCACAAATGAAGTTATGGAGGAACTGCAATTAACGGGGCTATTATCCGATCACAAGAACGGCTGGCCAATGCTCGGTCTAGTTTTATTTTGTGGTTTGCTTGCTTGTGTTGTTATTTATGAAAGCTTAAAAGCAAGAAAAAGGAATATGACAATGCGACATATCGGAGTTCTTGCAGTCATTTCGGCGTTCACACTACTAGTAATGAAAGTTTGCAGTTTATTTGTCACAATTGATCAACCTTATTATTTTCTTTTACCTGCTGCTGCAGGGGCGATGCTAATTAAACTGTTATGTGATGAGCGTTTGGCCATGGTTATGTCGATCGTTTTCGCGTTGATGGCTTGTCTGCTATTTAACGGACAGATCGCTGGTGTTCTAAACGCTCAAGCGGGGATTTACACGTTGATGTCACAACTTGCTGGTATTATTTTTCTCGTTCATTATAAAGATCGTTCAGCTGTTGTGAGGGCTGGTGCAGGTATTGCTTTTATCAATATATGCATGATTACGTTCTTTTCATTCATTTCTTTCGAAAGATATTCATGGGTAGAATGGAGCACATTTATAGGATATGGAGCTTTAGCGGCATTCTTTTCAGTGGTGTTGACACTTGGTGTGCTTCCGCTTATCGAAACAGGCTTTGGGATCTTGTCAGACCAGCAATTACTAAACCTCTCAAATCCTAATCACCCCTTACTTCGAAAGATTTTAGTGGAAGCTCCTGGTACTTATCACCACAGTGTGATGGTCGCAAACTTGAGTGAAGCCGCCTGTGAATCAATCGGAGCGAATGGTTTATTGGCTCGAGTTGCTTCCTATTATCACGATTTAGGAAAAACGATAAGACCTAATTACTTTATTGAGAACCAAATGGGAATGAGAAACCCTCACGATTTCTTAGACCCTGCACAAAGTGCTGAAATCATTATCGCACACCCCTATGATGGGGCAAAATTATTAAAGGAAAAAAAGATTCCGAAAGAAATTGTAGCTATTGCAGAACAGCATCATGGCACAACGCTTTTAAAATACTTTTATTACCAAGCTAAACATGAATCAAAGCATGTAGAGGAAAGTGAATATCGCTATCCAGGCCCGAAACCACAGACCATAGAAGCTGCGATTGTTAATATATGCGATTCAGTAGAAGCGGCTGTCCGTTCATTAGACGAACCAACTGAGGAAAAAATTAAACAAATCGCCCACGGGATTATTGAGAACAGGCTGTTGGACGGGCAGTTCGAGGAATGCGATCTCACTCTAAAACAATTAAAGGTTTTAGAGCAGGCTATTTGTGAAACACTAAATGGCATCTTCCATTCAAGAATAAAGTACCCTGATGCAAAAACTTTGGTGAAGGAGGCTAAATAATGATTCAAATTGATTTTCAAGATGAAACTAATTCAGTAGATGAAGCATTTGTAGATCTTATTCAACGTATTATTCTATTTGCAGCTGAAAAAGAAGGGGTTAAGGAAAATGGCGAAGTGTCGATAAGTTTTGTGGACAATAAGGAAATTCAGGAAATTAATCGGAACTACCGACAAAAGGATCAACCGACAGATGTCATTTCGTTTGCCATGCAAGAAGAAGGAGAAGGAGAAACGAAAATCTTAAGTGAAGATATGCCTCTTATGTTAGGAGATATTATCATTTCAATCGATAAAGCTAAAGAACAGGCAGAAGATTATGGACATACTCTTGAAAGAGAGCTTGGATTTTTAGCTCTTCATGGATTCTTACACCTGCTTGGATATGACCATTTGAATGATGAAGATGAAAAAGAAATGTTCAATAGACAAGAGGAAATCCTTCATGAATTCGGATTACAAAGGTCGTAAAAAGAAGAAGTCTATAGGCTTCCGTTATGCCATGAACGGCTTGAAACAGGTGTATAAAACAGAGAGGAATTTCCGCTTTCATTTGGTGGCTGCGGTAGCAGCCTTAGCCGCTGGTCTGATGATAGGCTTGACTCCAATAGAGTGGGCTGTCATTGCTCTGATAATCACGTTGGTTTTGACATTAGAGATGGTTAATTCTAGCATTGAACTTTTACTTGATTACCTTGCCCCTGAACTGAATCCAATGGCAGGGTTAATCAAGGATATAGCAGCGGGAGCCGTCTTACTTGCAAGTGCAGCATCTGTCATAATCGCTGTTCTCATCTTTGGCTCAAAGTTATTCTAAACAAATGAAAGTCCTATGGTTTTGTAGTAAAATGAAATTGAGCGTAACATGAAGTAATCATTGGAGGAACATCTATGACCGAAGAATTTAAATCGGGCTTTGTAACGATTGTAGGCAGACCGAATGTTGGAAAATCAACATTTATGAATCGTGTAATTGGTGAAAAGATCGCCATTATGAGTGATAAGCCCCAAACAACAAGAAATAAGATCCAGGGTGTCATGACAGACAAAGATTCTCAAATCATTTTTATCGATACACCTGGTATTCATAAGCCGAAACACAAACTTGGCGATTATATGGTCAATGTAGCTGAAAACACATTAAATGAAGTAGATGCGGTTTTATTTATGATTAATGCAGAAGAAGGTTATGGACGAGGAGATCAATTTATTCTTGATCGATTACAGAGAGTGGAACAGCCAGTTTTCCTTATCATTAATAAAATTGATAAAGTTCATCCTGATCAGCTGCTTCCCCTAATTGAGCACTACAAGGAAAAGCTTGACTTTGAAGAGATTGTTCCTATTTCAGCATTAGAAGGGAACAATGTCGATAACCTTCTCCAGGTTCTTAAAAGTCACTTGCCTGAGGGGCCACAGTTTTATCCAGAGGATCAAATCACAGATCATCCTGAACGGTTTGTCATTAGTGAATTCATCCGTGAAAAAGTCCTGCATCTGACTAGAGAAGAAATTCCACATTCCATCGCGGTTGTTATTGAGGGAATTGAACCAAGGGACAATTCAAATGCCGTCTATATCCAAGCAGCTATCATTGTTGAGCGTAAATCCCAAAAAGGAATTATTATCGGAAAACAAGGAAGCATGCTCAAAGAAATTGGGAAACGAGCGAGAAAGGATATCGAATCTTTACTAGGCAGTAAAGTCTATTTGGAACTATGGGTTAAGGTCCAAAAAGATTGGAGAAATAAGCAAATTCAACTCAGTGATTTTGGTTATCGTGAGGACGAATATTAACATCTGGAAAAATTTAAGACTTATGAATTCAGTGTGAGGAAGCATTCTAAGATCATAATCACTACACTTTGAAATGATTATACGAAAGGCGGTGTTTCTTGTGCTCGATAAGCTTTCATGGAATATGTTCAGACAAACAGGCAGTATTGAGAGCTATTTATTGATGAAAGAATTGGAGTCTCAAGATCAGCAGTCTCGTGAAACACAAATTTCCTCACCTGAACCAGAGTCTTCAGAAGATCTGAATTTGTAACATCAGAAGCAGGTGAACGCTTTGTTAGAAAAGATTGAAGGCATTGTTATCCGTACAAGGGATTATGGAGAAACACACAAAATAGTCACCTTGATGACGAGAGAGAAGGGTAAAATCGGTGTAATGGCACGAGGTGCCAAAAAGCCGAAAAGCCGCATGTCATCGGTGACTCAACCTTTTATCCATGGAATGTATCTCATTCAGATAGGGTCCGGATTGGGCTCCTTGAGCCAAGGGGAAATGATATCTTCCCTTCGCTCTATACGAGAGGATATCGTCAAAACTGCTTATGCTTCCTATTTGGCTGAAATGACAGATAAACTGATCGATGAAAAACAACCGGATCCTTTTGTCTATGAACAATTTTTACAAACATTGCTGTGGATGAATGAAGGAAAAGATGCTGAGATCCTTACCCTTATGTACGAATTGAAACTGTTTAAAAAAGCAGGTTTCGCACCTATCGTCGATCGATGCACAAACTGTGGAAGAGAAGAAGGTCCTTTCAATTTTTCCCTAAGTGAAGGAGGGCTTCTCTGTTTTCGATGCAAGCACAGAGATCCAGATGCTTTCGGTTTAAGTGAAACCCTTGCAAAGCTTTTACGATTATTTTTACATATGGATGTCAAACGGCTCGGCCAAATATCGATGAAAGAGCAAAATAAAAAGTTATTGCGTCACATCATTGATGAGTACTATGATCGTTATGGTGGTTATTTTATAAAGTCTAGAAAGTTCTTAAAGCAGCTTGATTTGTTTAAAGAAGAATAGGTCTAGTCTTTAGCTTTACACTGTTCCAAAGTCATTGAATGGATTGACAACGATCTGTGAATTCAGTATGATTCTATTACTTACTAATACATTGTGTTGAAGGAAAGTAGTAACCGACTCCCAAGGACAATAGCGAGCTTGTGACGGTGGAAGACAAGCGTTATGGATCGGTGAAGGCGTTCTGGAGCAAACATTCTTAAAGCGGCTTCCATTACATATGGAAGCAAATAGGGTGGAACCGCGGAAACCCCGTCCCTATGTCTACGAAGGCATAGAGACGGGGTTTTTGTTGTACTTCTACCTCTTTTCTCAACTAAACAAGGAGGGATCGCATGGATATTCAAAATATGATATTGACACTTCAGAAACATTGGTCAGATCAAGGGTGTCTGCTAATGCAGGCTTATGATACAGAGAAAGGTGCGGGGACAATGTCACCAATGACGCTGTTGCGCAGTCTAGGTCCAGAGCCATGGAACGTTGCTTATGTGGAACCATCAAGACGTCCAGCAGATGGCAGATACGGTCAGAATCCTAATAGACTTTACCAGCACCATCAATTCCAAGTTATTATGAAACCATCCCCTGACAATATTCAGGAACTTTATTTAGACTCATTAAGAGCACTTGGGATTGACCCTAATAAGCATGATATTCGCTTCGTGGAAGATAACTGGGAAAACCCAACCTTAGGAGCTGCAGGCCTAGGCTGGGAAGTTTGGTTAGACGGAATGGAAATCACTCAGTTTACTTATTTCCAGCAAATTGGTGGACTGGAAGCTCGTCCGGTCTCCGCGGAAATCACTTATGGTTTAGAGCGTCTTGCGTCTTACATCCAGGATAAAGAAAACGTGTTTGAATTGGAGTGGACGAATGGTGTGACCGTAGGCGATATTTTCTTGCAGCCTGAATATGAGCATTCCACCTACACATTTGAGGAGTCAGATGAAGAAATGCTCTTTAATTTATTCTCAGTATATGAAAAAGAAGCCGAACGAATTATGGAAAAAGGGCTGGTATTTCCAGCTTATGACTACGTTCTTAAGTGTTCTCATACATTCAACCTGCTTGATGCCAAGGGAGTCATTAGTGTAACGGAAAGAACCGGCTATATCTCAAGGGTTCGAAATTTGGCAAGAAAGATTGCTAACACCTATGTAGAAGAGAGAGAACGACTAGGATTCCCAATGCTTGAAATTGAGGAGGATAAGCATGAATAAAACGGTCTTGTTTGAACTGGGTGTAGAAGAGCTGCCGGCAAGGTTTATCGATGACGCCTTAACTCAACTTGTTTCAAAAACTCAAGCGTGGTTTGATAACCACCGCATTCCCTATGGAGATATTAAAGGTTTCGCTACCCCACGAAGGTTAGCAGTGCAAGTTTCAGATGTCTCTGAGAAGCAGCCAGACATTGAAGAAGAGGCCAAAGGTCCAGCCAAAAAGATCGCGATAGACGAGAATGGTGATTGGACAAAAGCAGCTATTGGCTTTTCTAAAGGACAAGGGAAAGAAGTAGACGATATCTACTTTAAGGAAATCAAAGGCACAGAATACGTCCATGTTACGAAATTCATCGAAGGACAAGCGACGTCAGAATTGCTAGAAGACTTTCGTGCTGTTTTCCTCGATTTGAACTTTCCTAAGAATATGAGATGGGGAAGTTACGAAATGCGCTACATTCGTCCAATTCGCTGGATAGTTGCTCTGTTTGGCGAGGATGTGGTTCCTTTTTCAATCGAGAACGTGTCGACAGACCGAATTACCTTTGGACATCGTTTCTTAGGAGAACAGTTCTCTCTTTCCCAGGCGGAAGATTATGAAGAGTCTTTGAAGGATCAGTACGTGATGGCATCAGTAGAAGACAGAAAAAACGAGATTCGAAAGCAACTGTTGGAGCTGGAAAAGGAGAATAACTGGAAACTTATACTCGATGAAGGTTTGTTAAATGAAGTGACGCATTTAGTCGAGTTTCCGACGGCTTTCAGCGGAGAGTTCAACAAGGAGTTTCTTGCTGTTCCAGAAGAAGCACTGATCACATCGATGAAAGAACACCAAAGATACTTCCCTGTTCGTTCAACTACTGGAGAACTTCTTCCCTACTTCGTTGGTGTCCGAAACGGTGACGATCAGCATTTAGATGTTGTTGCAAAAGGAAACGACAAGGTCTTAAAAGCACGGTTGAAAGATGCTCAATTCTTTTATGAAGAAGATCAAAAGGGCTCCATTGATGAAAAACTAGCTAAGCTTAACAGAATGGTTTATCAAGAAGAACTAGGTACACTTGCAGATAAAGTAAACCGGGTTGTCGCCATTACAAGTAAAGTCAGCGAGTGGCTTGATCTTGGGAAAAGAGAAAAACAACAAGCTAAAAGAGCAGCTGAAATATGCAAATTTGATCTTGTTACTCAAATGGTCGATGAGTTCACAGAGCTGCAAGGTGTTATGGGAGAAAAGTATGCCCGGCTGTTTGGCGAAGATGAAGAAGTGGCAGCGGCGATTAACGAACATTACATGCCTAGACAGGCAAATGGTAAACTCCCATCTACGACAATTGGCGCTATCGTCAGTATTGCAGACAAACTAGATACGATTGTCGGAAGTATCTCTATTGGTATTATTCCTACTGGATCACAGGATCCATACGGACTGAGAAGGCAGGCTCTTGGAATCTTGCAAACGCTGAACAATAAGGGATGGAAGATTGAAGTTGAGAAACTGATCGATCTCGTTCATCAGTTCTATCAAGAATTGGAGCTGCCGACTCGAGAAGAGAGTGAAATAAGAAAGGATCTTCATGAATTCTTTAGAGTGCGAGCTGCTTATTTGCTGCGAGAGGACCAGATTGATCCAGATGTAGTGGAAGCAGTGTTGACAAATGGCATTCATATTTATCCAACTACATTGGAAAAGGCAAAGTTACTAGTTGACAAACGACAAGATGTAAGTTTTAAACCTGTGCATGAAGCCTTGGGCCGTGTTTTGAACCTTGCGAAGAAAGCGGACAGCTATAGTGTGAACCCTGATTTATTTGAAAATGAGTCAGAGCGTGAACTTTATCAAGCGTATTCTGAGGTGCATGAAGATTTTGTAGAAGCCTTGAATCATGAGGTTCCGGCAAGTGCTCTTGAAGTTTTGGCACAGTTGGCTCAACCAATCCACAAGTTCTTTGACTATACTATGGTCATGGCAGAGGATGAGAAAATCAAAAATAATAGATTGAGTCTTCTAAACAAAATAGCCTCGGACATTAAAGCATTTGCTGATTTAAATGCGATTGAATGGAAACAACAATTCTAAGGCTCCTTCTTTTACCCTGGATTGAAAATGAGCTATAATAATGAAATAGTATGTCACATTACGTGATCAGGGTGGTGAAAGTTTGGAACTCTCCAACCGTCAAGAGCAGATAATTCAAATCGTCAAAGATAACGGACCTATTACCGGAGAAAATATAGCGGACCAATTGAACTTGACACGAGCGACCTTGCGTCCCGATCTGGCCATTTTGACAATGGCTGGATTCTTGGACGCGAGACCTCGTGTAGGTTATTTCTTTACAGGAAAGACTGGGTCTGAATTGTTAACAGAAAAGCTGAAGAAGTTTAAAGTGCAGGAATATCAGTCTGTCCCAATCGTAGTAGAAGAGGACGTCTCTGTATATGACGCGATCTGTACGATGTTTCTTGAGGATGTCGGAACTTTATTTGTGACTAATGAGGCTTCTCATCTAGCCGGCGTGCTCTCAAGAAAGGATTTACTGCGTGCAAGCATTGGAAACCAAGATCTAACCTCAGTTCCTGTGCATATCATCATGACACGCATGCCTAACATTACCATTTGCGAACAAGACGACCTTCTGCTCGATGCTGCGCAGAAATTAATAGACAAACAAATCGATGCTCTACCCGTAGTAAAGACCGCAGATGATGGTTTAGAAGTGATAGGTAGATTAACAAAGACAAATATTACAAAGGCTCTAGTCGAGCTTGCCCGTGATCAACATATATAGGTTATACAATAGTGAGGAGGGTGACGATGGGGAAACCATTCATTTATGTACTTTCAGATTCGGTAGGGGAAACGGCAGAGCTTGTTGTTAAAGCAGCTTTAAGTCAATTTGATGACGGTCCTTTTGACCTTCAGCGCATTCCTTATGTAGAAGATAAGGGAACGATCAATGAAGCTGTTCAGCAAGCAAAAGCCCAGGGAGCTATGATCGGATTTACTTTAGTTATTCCTGAATTTCGAAAGCATTTATTAGAGGAAGCAAAAAAACATAACATTGAATGCGTTGATATTATGGGACCAATGATGGAAGCGATGGAACGACATTTTGACATCGAACCTCGGTTGGAACCGGGATTAGTTCATAAATTGGATGAGGATTATTTTAAACGTGTAGAAGCTATAGAATTTGCCGTGCGTTATGATGATGGCAGAGATCCTCGTGGAATATCGAAGGCAGATATTGTTTTGATTGGTGTATCACGCACATCAAAAACTCCTTTGTCTCAATACTTAGCCCATAAACGGCTGAAGGTTGCGAATGTACCTATTGTGCCGGAAGTCAAGCCGCCTTCAGAATTGTTTCGGGTAGATAAGAGTAAATGTATTGGCTTAAAAATCAGTGCAGAAAAACTGAACGATATAAGAAAAGAAAGGCTGAGATCACTTGGGTTGGGTTCTCAAGCCAGCTATGCCAATATTGATAGAATTGAACAGGAAATTCAGCACTTTAATCGGGTCGTTGACCGGATTGGTTGTGAAGTTATTGATGTTTCCAACAAGGCTGTTGAGGAAACAGCAAATGTAATTATGAATAAATTACGAGAAAAATCTCAAGAATAGTCAAATGAACAAAAGTCGCGCTATGGTTAAGCGCGACTTTTGTTGGGAAGAATGAAAAATAGGTAAAATTAGATATAGCAAATATGGAGGTAATGTATTATAATAATTATTTGTGAAAAAAACGTTTGATTTTCAAAATAGAGTTGATGATCAGTTAGAACTTTGGGACTAGGAAACACTTTTCAGAAAAATAAAACATTCTAAATTAAGAAGGATTCTATGTTTGATTGTAGAAATAGTGATACTATGTCAAAACAAATTCAAAATGTGTGGGTGGATGCCGACAGCTGTCCCGTTCAAGATGAAATTGTCGAGGTTTGTTCAAGCTTTTGTGTCACACCAAAATTTGTAGCCACAGTAAACCATTATAGCCCGGATAAACTCGATCAAAATTGGACATTTTTAGATCATGGATCCCAGTCCGTCGATTTATACATTATTAATCATTCGAAGGCAGGAGATCTAGTTGTATCTCAAGATTTGTCGCTCGCTGTATTATTGACATCCAAAGGGGTTTATGTAATTACACCGCGAGGTAAACTAGTTAAAGAAGATGAAGCGAATACTATAATGGAGCAAAAGCATATCCGTCAGCAAACGATGAAACGCACCAGGAAATGGAAGGGTCCGTCAGCTTTTACGAAGGCAGACCGAGAGTACTTTCGCGGTCAACTGGAAAAAATGTTGTCTCAAATTGAAGGTTTTAAGTAAAGAGCATCGAATATTTGTTTAGTGGTGATGAAGTATGGCTGGACACATTCCAGAAGAAAAAGTAGATGAAATTCGCCGGTCAACGGATATTGTTGACATAATAGGTGGATATGTCGACTTGAAAAAACAAGGAAGAAACTATTTTGGACTTTGCCCTTTTCACGGGGAAAACACTCCTTCTTTTTCCGTTTCTGCTGATAAGCAAATCTTTCATTGCTTTGGATGTGGAAAGGGAGGGAATGTGTACACCTTCCTCATGGAGATTGAAGGCTTCAGTTTCATACAGGCGGTTAAGCAATTAGCTGAACAGACGGATATTGAATTGCCTGAACAATGGACTAAAGAAGAGCCTGCCCAACACAGTGAAGAATCACAAAGTGTATTAGAAGCTCATCAATGGCTTACCAAGCTCTATAACCATTTGTTACGGAATTCGAAAGACGGAAAAGCAGCTTATCAATATTTAATTGATCGCGGATTTACAGAAGATACGATCAAAAAGTACCAGCTTGGTTATTCTCCTAACTCCAAAGATTTTGTTGTGACGTTTCTTGAGAAAAAAGGCTTTCATCCCCAGACGATGGTTAAAGCAGGGTTGCTCAGTTCAAACGATCAGGGCGAATACGCTGATAGATTCAGGGGAAGAGTTATTTTCCCGCTGAGGAATCATCTTGGGAAAACAGTAGCATTTGCAGGCCGTGCCCTTGGAAACCAGGAGCCAAAGTATTTAAACAGTCCGGAAACCGAACTGTTTCATAAAGGAAGGCTACTCTATAATTTTGACCAGGCACGATCCTCCATCAGGAAACAAAAAGCAGTCATCTTGTTTGAAGGGTTTGGAGATGTTATTTCGGCAGATCAAGCCGGAGTCCATAATGGAGTTGCTACGATGGGAACATCTTTATCGAGCAGCCAGGCGAACCTGCTGAAACGCTACGTTGACAAAGTAATTATTTGCTACGATGGTGATCAGCCTGGTATAGAAGCAGCAGTTAAAGCTGCAAAAACGATGAAGGCAGTTGGATGCCAAACCTTCGTTGCCAGAATTCCAGATGGATTGGATCCGGATGATTTTATACAAAAAAATGGTGGAGATCGGTTTCAGAAAGAGGTGCTTGATACAAGCGATACTTACATTTCGTTTGTGATGAGCTATCTTAGAAGGGATTACAACCTTCAATTAGAAGGAGATCGGATCGCTTATATCGAAAACGTATTACAAGAGGTCGCTTTACTTGAACGAGCCGTAGAACGAGAACATTACATTAATGAATTAGCTAATGAATTTGAAATGTCTGTTGAAACGCTGAAAGAAGAAGTTCAGCGGATCAGGGGGCAAAAAGCATCGTCACGGGATAACGTAGAGCAGAATCGTCATACTAATCGTAAAAGCTATTCACCTATTCAAAATAGATTGCTTCCCGCTTTTCACAATGCAGAAAGGAAGCTCATTGCATATATGTTGAAAGATCCGCTGATAGCTGATAAAGTTCAGGAGGAATTAGGAGGCGGATTCAATATCTCCGATCATCAGGTGATTGTTACTCATCTTTATGCATATTATGAAGACGGTAATGATTCAGATGTAAGTCAATTTGTAGAAAAGCTGGATGATGCCGCTTTAAAGAATCTGGTTATAGAATTAGCAATGAACTCATTAAGTGAAGAAGTGTCTGATCAAGAATTACACGATTATATTGCAGCTGTTAAAGCAGAGAATAGTGATCGTACAGAAATAAAGACTCTTGAGGCTGAATTAAAAAGAGCAGAACAACAAAATGAACCCATTAAAGCAGCTGAGATTGCTATGAAAATCATTCGCCTTAAGAAAGAACTGAGAAGCACTCATTCATAGTTTGTGTAGATATGTTGGAAGGAGGGGGACTTATGGCAGATAAGCAACAACAGCCATCACGTTCTAAAGAAACTGAAAATACTAATGAATTGACACTTGAGCAAGCAAAAGAACAAGTGTTGGAAATAGGGAAAAAACGAGGAGTCCTTGCCTATGAAGAAGTAGCTGAGAAGCTTTCCAATTTCGAGCTTGACTCCGATCAAATGGATGAATTTTATGAACACTTAAATGACCAAGGTGTTGAGGTTATAGGTGATTCTGAAACTGATCCAAGCATGAAGCAGCTCGATAAAGAAGAAGAATTCGACCTTAATGACCTTAGTGTACCTCCAGGTGTTAAAATTAACGACCCTGTGCGTATGTATTTAAAAGAGATTGGTCGTGTCAATCTATTATCAGCAAAAGATGAAATCAGTCTTGCCCAGCGGATTGAGAACGGTGATGAAGAAGCGAAACGAGATTTAGCAGAAGCTAACTTGCGTCTTGTAGTAAGTATTGCAAAAAGATATGTAGGTCGCGGAATGTTGTTCCTTGATCTGATTCAAGAAGGAAACATGGGGCTCATTAAAGCCGTAGAAAAATTCGATTATCGAAAAGGCTACAAATTCAGTACGTATGCTACATGGTGGATTCGCCAAGCAATTACACGTGCGATTGCTGACCAAGCACGTACCATTCGTATTCCTGTTCACATGGTGGAAACGATTAATAAGTTGATTCGAGTGCAACGTCAACTTCTTCAAGATTTAGGCAGGGAGCCGACACCCGAAGAGATTGCTCAAGACATGGAATTAACTCCGGATAAAGTACGTGAAATCCTGAAGATCGCTCAAGAACCTGTCTCATTGGAAACACCAATTGGTGAGGAAGATGATTCTCATCTTGGAGACTTTATTGAAGATCAGGAAGCAACATCCCCTTCAGATCATGCAGCCTATGAATTATTGAAAGAACAATTAGAGGATGTGCTCGATACACTGACAGATCGCGAAGAAAACGTATTACGCTTACGCTTTGGGCTAGACGATGGCCGAACAAGGACCCTTGAAGAAGTAGGTAAAGTGTTTGGTGTAACTCGTGAGAGAATCCGACAAATCGAAGCAAAAGCACTTCGTAAGTTAAGGCATCCAAGCCGAAGCAAACGTCTTAAAGATTTCATGGAATAAACCATTTGAACTCAGTAATTCATCACTGTGGCATCGTTGATGGATTACTGGGTTTTTATTGTATGAGCTATATTTAGAACTTTTAAAGTACAATACGTTTTAAAATTTGTTTTTGTTACCCCTTTCATTTCTTGTCATTCATTTTACTGAAATGGACATCATAATGCAAACAGGGCTTTTGTCGAGTTTTGTTACCATTGCATGTTTACATTCTTAGTGGTTAAACTATAGTTATGTTTCATCTAGAAATCATCTAACAAAATCGTTTAAATGTGGATTGGGTAAGAGAGGGAAGTGTGTGGTTTGGTTCAGTTGATTTCGTATTTGTAATAATTTTTATTGTTTTGTAAGTTTTCACATGTTATCCCTTTCATAAGTAATGGTTTTCAAGTAAAATAAATATAGTCGAATAGACACGAATCTATTTCTAGGGAATACATAAGGAGGATGCAACCGAATGAGAAGAAACCCTGTGATTCCATTTGCAATTATTGCAGTCTTAGGTATTGTGGCTATGATCATCGTATCAGCTGCTGGAATTAACCAGCGTGAAGCCATTCAAAATGAAGAGAAAAATGGTGGAGAACAACAGGAAGAGGCAGCAAGTGCTAATCCCGAAGAAATGTTCCAATCCAAATGCGCAAGTTGTCATGGCGGCGATTTGAGCGGTGGAGCTGGACCGAACCTTCAAAAGGTTGGTAGCAAATATTCTGCAGAAGAAATCAAAGATATCATTGTAAACGGTAAAGGGTCTGCCATGCCGGCTGGCCTTTACACAGGTGAAGAGGCTACTAAGTTAGCTGAATGGTTAGCAGAAAAGAAATAGCAACAAAAGGGGAAAAGCTTTCTGTATCAGTCAGAAAGCTTTTCTTTTTTTAAGAAAGGAACGTTGATTTATGAATGTCAATTCTTTATCACAAAGACTATATAAGGTGGCAACTTATTTGCCGGAAGGAAGCCATTTTGCTGACATAGGTTCAGACCATGCCTATTTACCTTGCTACGTGTGCTTGCGGGATGAAACAGCTCGGGCAGTCGCAGGAGAAGTCAATCAAGGTCCTTATGAAAGTGCACGGAATGAAGTAACCTTACATAGCCTGCAAGATCGAATTGATGTAAGGCTTGGGAATGGACTGGAAGTGTTGGAAAAAGATGAGGTCAATCAAGTAGTAATAGCTGGAATGGGTGGACCGCTGATTCGAGATATTTTAGAAGCTGGAAAGAAGAAGCTTGGCACTGTACAACGAATAATCGCCCAGCCAAATATTGATTCAAGATCTATAAGACGCTGGTTTCTGAATAATGGGTACTCTCTTGTTGATGAAAGCATTCTAGAAGAAAGCGGACATATCTATGAAATCCTCGTTGCGGAACAAGGAGATGCAGGTAAACCTTACGACAAGCAACAAATTGATAAAGAACTTTGGTTAGGTCCTTATCTACTTAAACAAGGTGGAGTGACGTTTCGGAAAAAGTGTCAAGAGGAAATGGATAAGAAAAAGTATGTTCTTGAACAATTGAAAAAAGCATCATCTGTTGACCCAAAAAAAATCGAGGGGTTAAACAATGAAATTATGTGGTTGAAGGAGGTTCTTGATTATGACAGAAACTAAAACCGCCCAAGAAGTTATTCGAGAGTTTGAGAAATGGTCCCCGAAACACTTAGCCTTTGATTGGGATAACGTTGGTTTGCAAATCGGCACACTTAATAAGCCTATAGAGAATGTGATGGTTACACTAGATGTACTAGAGAATGTAGTAGACGAAGCGATTGAGAAGAATGTGGATTTGATTATCGCTCACCATCCTGTACTTTTTGTGAAATTGAGCGAAATTAATTTTGATACACCTAAAGGAAGAGTAATACGTAAACTCATTCAACACGACATCACTGTCTATGCGGCTCACACCAATTTGGATGTGGCTAAAGGCGGGGTCAATGATGTAATGGCGGAAGCGTTAAATTTAGAGAATGTAAAACCACTCCTTTCTTCTCAACAGGATGACTTAGTCAAATTGACCGTGTTTGTACCTGAAGAGCATGCAGATGCGCTCAGAAATGCAGTGAGTAATGCAGGTGCAGGCCATATTGGAAATTACAGTCACTGTACTTACCAGCTTTCCGGAGAAGGAACTTTCAAGCCGTTAGAGGGTACGAACCCCTATATCGGTTCAAAAGGCGAGCTTGAAATGGTGAAAGAGAAACGGATAGAGACCATCGTTCCGAAATCTAAATTAAAAGATGTTCTAAAAGCGATGGAAGAGGCTCATCCTTATGAAGAGGTAGCCTATGATTTGTATCCTTTGTTGAATGAGGGAGAAACACTTGGAGCTGGTCGAATTGGACGTCTTCCAGAACCGGTATCCCTAGAAGAACTTTGTCGACTTGTAAAAGAAAAATATAGCGTCCCTACCGTTCGTTTTGTAGGGGAGAATACTAAGCCAGTGAAAAAAGTGGCTTTACTTGGTGGAAGTGGAGAAAAGTTCATCCATCAAGCGAAAAGAAGCGGTGCAGACGTTTATATAACAGGAGATTTAACTTTCCATCTTGCGCAGGACGCCAAGGAAATGGGCCTTTCTATCATTGACCCAGGGCACCATGTAGAGAAAATCATCTGTCAGAAAGTGAAGGACTACTTAGAAAAGCATTGCAATCAAGACAGTAGATTAAATATTATGATCTCTGAAGCAAATACAGAGCCTTTTGAGTTTATATAAAAGTTCTATTTTTTTTAAGTTCTTTCTGCATTACCTTCTTTTTCAATATATAGGAGGATAGTGGAAGACTTGTTTAAGAGAAATTAGTGGAGTTTTAGGGACGTTGGGCAAGGATTCGCTTGCTATATGAGGTTCTAGGGATGTTGCTACGCAAATGCTCCATTCTGGAGTAGAGTGTCCCTAGCTTTTTCAAGGATGATGGATGGGGGAGATGGTGAGCTTTACATGAACATGCTACATGCCAGAAGACATAGTTGGTGGAGGCTCAATATATGACCACGAAAGGCGATTCGTTTTTTCATCTGCCCTATTTCAGAAAATAGTCTCGGAATAGAGGCTTAAAAATAGGTGGGTTAATCAATCTCAGCAATAAAATCAATCATAGAGGATAATAAAAAGTCCTGAACGCAAATGGTTCAGGACTTTTTGTGATCAACTCTTTTGTTCTTGTTTTTTCGTTTTCTTCTTTGCTTTGACACGAGGAAGAATTTTCTTTTGTTCTACCTTGGATTCTCGAACCCATGTGTCTACATCATTTGGATCATATTGTTCAATAAATTTGATGACTTCTTTTGTGATTGGTGTTGGAGTAGAAGCACCTGCAGTAACAGCCACTTTTTCTACACCTTCCAACCAATCAAGGTCAATCTCAGTCACGTCAGCAATACGATAGGCTTCTGTACCTGCTTTCTCTTTGGAAACCTGAGCAAGACGGTTAGAGTTATTACTTTTTGGATCGCCGACTACCAACGTTAGATCAGCATCTTTAGCCTGTTCAGAAACAGCCTCTTGACGAACTTGTGTCGCCATGCAAATTTCTTGCTGTTTTTCTAGTTGAGGAAATTTCTCTTTTGCTTTTTCCATGACATCGTAGACGTCCCACTGACTCATAGTCGTCTGGTTGGTAATCATTAGTTTGTCGTGATCGAGTTCTAACTGCTCAACATCCTCTTCGGTTTGAACAAGATGGACCTTTCCTGGAGCTACACCCATTGCTCCTTCTGGCTCAGGGTGGCCTTTCTTACCAACATAGATGATTTCATACCCTTCTGCAACCTTCTTACGAATCAGGTTGTGCGTATTGGTTACATCAGGACATGTCGCATCTAAAGTCATAAGGCCTTTAGCTTTTGCACGCTCTTTAACTTCAGGTGACACTCCGTGAGCAGTGAAAATGACAGTACCATCATTTATACCTTCCAGAAGGTCGAGTCTGTTTTTACCATCTACTGTAATAATGCCTTCCTCTTCAAAGGCTTCTGTTACATGAGAGTTGTGGACAATCATACCTAAAATATATATCGGACGAGGCAGATTTGGGTCTTTTGCTGCGTTTTGAGCAATGACCATAGCATCTACGACTCCGTAGCAATAACCGCGAGGGGCGATTTTAATGACTTCCATTATATAAAGTCCTCCTCTTCATCCAATCCAATAGAATAACTTTCAATACCATCCTCCATTATAAAGCCTAAAGGCAAAGTTGACAAAGAATCCCTTCAAATCATCGAGCTTTCGTGCAATTCTCTTTATCCTCTATTATAATAGGATAGGGATATTTAACTTTAAAGGAGTACGTATATGAGTAACCATACATTTCAGCAATTTGCTATCACACCTGTTGTCAGTCAGATGATTGAAGGGTTAGGATTTAAAGAACCGACACCGATACAGCAGCAGGTTCTACCTGCAGCTTTAAGAGGAGAGAGTTTGATCGGTCAGTCACACACAGGATCAGGTAAAACGCATGCGTATCTGCTGGCCTTGTTTAATCAATTGGATGAAAAGGCGGAAACCGTACAATTTGTGATTACAGCTCCAACTAGAGAGCTTGCTATACAAATACATGAAGAAGTAAAAAAAGCGATCAAATATGCGGAGAAGGAACAAGTCTGGCGCTCCAAGCTTGTCATTGGAGGTACGGATAAGCAAAAAATGATGGATAAGCTATCCTCTGCACCTCCACATATCGTTGTAGGAACACCAGGCCGAATTTTGGATATGGTCAAAGAGGAAGCTATTGATCTGTATCAAGCTAAGGCTTTTGTACTTGATGAAGCTGATTTGATGCTTGACCTTGGTTTTATAGAAGAAGTCGACCAAATCCTTGTTCGGATGGATCCGGAATTGCAGATTCTAGTTTTCTCTGCTACCATACCTGAACGGTTGCAGCCGTTTTTGAAAAAATATTTAACAAACCCTACCTATATTCAAATTGAGGATGAAAAGCCATCACCGGAGTCAATGGAACATCGATTAGTACCTCTCCGGCATAAAGCTCCGGCTGATGTCATTATGGATATTACAAAAGCCATCCAGCCTTATTTGGCTATTATCTTTACAAACGGGAAAGAACAAGCAGATGAGCTAACCGATGAATTATTAAGCCGCGGTCTAGAAGTAGGAGTTATCCACGGAGGCTTGTCACCTAGAGAGCGGAAACGTATGCTGAAGGAACTACAGAATCTGCGTTACCAATATATTGTCGCAACCGATTTAGCTTCCCGGGGAATTGATATTCAAGGTGTCAGCCATGTCATCAATGCTCAAATGCCTAAAGAAGAAGAATTCTATATCCACCGTGTAGGGCGGACGGCTAGAGCTGGACTAGAAGGAACGGCGATTAACCTTTATAAAGAAGCTGATCTTCCTCTAATTCAAAAGCTTGAGAAAAAAGGATTAAGCTTTGATTTTTACGAAGTGAAAAATGGAGAATGGAAAGAAGTTAATTCATATAATGAGCGTCAAACGCGAGAGAAGAAACAAACGGACTTAGAGAAAAAAGCCAAGCAGATGGTTCGTAAGCCAAAGAAAGTAAAACCTGGTTACAAGAAGAAAATGAAACAAGAAGCTGATAAGAACTTGAAGAAGTTGAAAAGGGAGCGTTACAGAAAGAAATAGAAAGGGGAAGAGGGAGATATGGTTAAAATAGGGTCACATGTATCCATGAAAGGGAAAAAAATGCTTCTTGGGGCTAGTGAAGAAGCTGCATCCTATGGGTCCAATACATTCATGATTTATACTGGAGCACCACAAAATACGAGACGTCGTCCTATTGAAGAATTGAACATTGAAGCTGGACAAGAACATATGCAAGCTAATAAAATCGCAGATATTGTAGTGCATGCTCCATATATCATCAATATCGGGAATACGACGAAGCCGGAAACGTTCCAGTTAGGGGTAGACTTCTTAAGAAATGAAATCCAACGTACGGAAGCTTTAGGAGCCAGGCAAATCGTACTTCATCCAGGTTCTCATGTTGGACAGGGCGTCGATAAAGGACTACCGAAAATCATCGAAGGACTAAATGAAGTCCTTCATAAAGATCAAAACGTTCAAATTGCATTAGAAACTATGGCAGGTAAAGGATCTGAAATTGGAAGAAGCTTTGAAGAATTAGCTCAAATCATTGATGGAGTTACTATGAATGAAAAGCTTTCTGTATGTATGGACACTTGCCACATTCACGATGCGGGATATAATGTGGTTGAAGATTTTGATGGCGTTCTTGATGAATTTGATCGGATTGTTGGGTTAGATAGGCTCAAGGTCATTCACGTCAATGATAGTAAAAACATTCAAGGGGCACAAAAGGACCGTCATGAGAATATTGGCTTTGGTTATATAGGCTTTAAAGCTCTTCATAAGGTTATCCACCATCCACAGTTGAAGGAACTGCCGAAGATTCTAGAAACTCCGTACGTAGGGGAAGATAAAAAGAACAAGCAGCCTCCTTATCGCTTTGAAATCAATATGATAAAAGAAGGAACATTTGACGAAGCATTAAAAGAAAAAATAATGGAACAATAATAAAGGAAGGCTGCCTTTAAAGGCAGCCTTCCTTTATTATGTTTAACCTATTTTAACCAGTGTTCGACACCATATTCCTTGGCCATCTTTATAAGTATTTTATTAACTGAGCGAGCTGTATCTTTCGATGTGATTGCAGCCAATTTCATTAACATTCGCTTTCTTCCGTCGTGGTCGAAAGGGTTTTCTTTATTCTTTTTCAACGCTTTAACGATCGCTACCGCTTCCGCTTCGGAAACCGGAATCCGATACTTTTTGCTGTATGAAAGAATATCACGGACAGTTAATTGCTTCAGCTTTTGCGTAATAAATTGTTGTGCTACATTTTTCATTGGCTCATACTTCCTTTCCATATGTCTTACAACACGATATGAAAACCACTAGGGTTATGTGTATCAATATCTAACTTCAGAAACCTTAATTGTTTTTTTTAGCCTAAACTGATCATTTTAAAAGAAATCAGGCGAGAGCTGAAATATGACACAGTTAAATCAGATAAAAAAGGCAACTCACACTTCTGAGATGCCTTTTTGCCTTCTAACGATTCCATCAAATCCCTTATTAAAACGGATGAAGAATTCACATACTAATTATGATTCTCCAAACAGAAAGTGAGGGTGTTCTTATGTACGATCCGAAGAATCCTGTTGAGAATCAGGAAGAAACAGAAAAAGCTCCAGAACATGGAGACGAGCTAGAGCAAGTGACAGAAGAGGTTGATGATCATGGGCGCGGTCCCAATCAGCCTGTTTACGGGGAAAGCTATGAGGAAGAGTTCGCTCAGGAAGCCGCCGTGGCTCCTGTTCACGAGCCGATAAAATCTGAGGAGCAGGAAACAAGGATGGAAGATGATGTCAAGGTAGGTATGGCGTGGTTAGGTTTAACAGCTGCCATCCTTTCCTTTTTCTTTGCTCCTATTATTTTAGGAGCAGCAGGAATCATCCTCGGTATCATCGGTAAGCGTCGTGGAGCTGACACTTTAGGTAACATGGCGATCATCGTCAGTGTCGTTTCCATCGCATTTGCCTTGTTCTTTGCCCCGATTTATAATCTCATTTAGCATAAAAAAGGTGGACCTGGACAGGTCCACCTTTTTATTTAAGCGTTTTGTTCTTCTTTTTCTTTCCGTTGTTTCTCATAATGCTCTTCGGCAAGTTTATCTACTTCTTTTTTAAGTTCGTCAACCATAATATCCTCAGGAACTTTACGGATGATCTCCCCGTGACGGAAAAGTAGACCTTCTCCTCTGGCACCGGCAATTCCGATGTCAGCTTCCCGAGCTTCACCCGGGCCGTTTACAGCACAACCAAGCACAGCAACCTTGATTGGGGCTTTGATGGACTGAATATATTCTTCAACTTCATTTGCGATTGAAATTAAGTCGATTTCAATTCGACCGCAAGTCGGACAAGAAATCAGTGTTGCAGCATTGGATGCAAGACCAAAAGATTTCAGAAGTTCTTTGGCTACTTTTACCTCTTCTACTGGATCTGCACTTAGACTGATTCTCACCGTGCTTCCGATACCCTTACTTAAAATAGCACCTAAACCAGCCGCACTTTTAACTGTACCTGCAAATAAAGTACCTGACTCGGTAATTCCTAAATGAATCGGGTAATTAAATGCTGCAGCGGCTTTTTCATAAGCTTCGATGGCTAATTTAACATCGGAAGCTTTTAAGGATACAATAATGTCGTGGAAGTCCAGATCTTCAAGAATCTTGATGTGGTGAAGCGCACTTTCCACCATGCCATCAGCTGTTGGGTATCCGTATTTCTCTAAGATGTGGCGCTCCAAAGAACCAGCGTTTACACCAATTCGGATAGGAATACCTTTTTCTTTAGCTGCTTTAACTACAGCTTCTACTTTTTCGCGTTTTCCAATATTTCCAGGGTTGATACGAATTTTATCCGCACCGCCCTCAATGGCTTTCAAGGCTTTCTTATAGTCGAAATGTATATCTACAACAAGTGGGATATTAATGCGTTTTTTAATTTCTGGGATCGCATCTGCAGCTCGATCATCCGGACATGCTACACGGACGACCTGACAGCCAGCTTCCTCTAAACGTTTAATTTCTGCAACTGTTGCTTCTACATCGTGGGTTTTCGTTGTTGTCATTGATTGGATGACAACTTCATCTGACCCACCTATAGTAATGTCGCCGACTTTTACAGGACGAGTATCTTTTCTGTGCGTAATTGCCATTTAAAATCGCTCCTTTGTATACTTACAAAAAAGGTATCTTTATGAAATTCCAATCTTCATTATAAGGGCTTTTGTCTTAAATGAGAAGTCAAGACACTTATTTGTTGCCTATTCCATGTAAAAATATTGTAAATGTACTTTTTTAAGGCCTCACAAATTATATCACGGGCCAGGGAATTAGAAAAATCATATATTATAATGAAACTAAAACGGTTGTTTAATCGTACATGAAGTATTCAGAGAATGAAGAGAGGGTGGTAGGGTCATGCTTTCTTTTGATTGGATTGCGTTATTTATAACAATGCTTGGAACTATGTTTCTAATTGGGGAATTGCTAGTAAACATGCGAGGGGCATTTGCTGTACTCGGAATAGGTTTCATTACTGTGTATTTCTCAAGTTATTTGGCCATGGATATGTTTTTTATTATGATGCTTGTCTATTTCCTTGGGATCATATTAATGATTATTGATGGGAAATTATTAAATGATGGAACCCTGGCTACAATTGGAGCAGCAGCCATGATTGTAGCTGTCGGATTCAGTGCTCCTAACTGGGTCGCAGGTCTCTATAGTGTAATTGGAGTTATTTTAGGTGGCGCAGGCTCTTTCCTTTTCTTAAAAGTATTTAAGCGTCGCGAAATGTGGACGAAGATTACTCTAGCTGATCAGTTGTCTTCAGAGATGGGCTATAATTCGATGAAAGAAACCTACCAGTCCCTTGTAGGGAAAACAGGAGAGGCCCTTACAGATATGAGACCAGTAGGAACGATCAGTATAGAGGGAGAGGAATACAGCGCAGTTTCTAATGGTCAATGGATTTCAAGGCAAGATTCCATTAAAGTAGTTGCAGTGGATGGGACGAAAATTCTCGTTAAAAGGGATGGGAATTAACTGGATGTTTATTTCAAGAGTTAATCATTCCAATCTCCTGTGAGCTGTGATTACAACTAATAGATATCGAAGTGTTTTGGAAGAAGGTTTAATGCGGATCAATAAAAATCCCAAGCCAATTGCAAGTTAACAGAAGAGCTATCTCATGTTGAACCAGAAAAAGAATGGAGATCTGGCCTTGTCGATTGGAAGTTAAAATCCATCAGAAACCATAACTAAGTGTCATCTTAAAGATGGCACTTTTATTTTTTTGATTTTTCAAAACATATTGATTTTACGTGGGTATAAATGCAATGTAAATTTATTGTTAAGATTGACGTATATCCTTTACAAACAAATTAGCTATCGTTAATAATGAATAAGGTGTTTTGAAAAAGAGAAAAATGTAGAAACTTGGGTGAAGAAAGGGATGAGAATAAATTGGATATCAATGTGCAGCAAATGATATTTGAATTCATCGGAGGTCTCGGGATTTTCCTGTTTGGTATTAAGTATATGGGAGATGGACTCCAAAAAGTAGCTGGGGACCGCTTGAGGGAGCTACTAGATCGATTTACGAGCAATCCTTTGATGGGAGTAGTTGCTGGTGCCGTTGTCACTATGCTTGTACAGAGTAGTTCAACAACAACCGTGTTGACAGTAGGTCTTGTTAACGCCGGCTTTATGACATTTAGACAAGCCATCGGTGTTATTATGGGGGCCAATATTGGAACGACGATGACTGCATTTATTATAGGTATTGATATTAAAGAATATGGCCTTCCTATATTAGCGGTTGGTGCCTTCTTGATTTTCTTCTTTAAAAATAAAAAAGTTACCAACATCGGACAAACCGTTTTTGGTCTTGGTGCATTATTCTTTGGACTGGAAACGATGAGTGGCGGAATGAAACCACTTCGTTCATTGGAAGCTTTCCAAGAACTCACATTGTCTATGAGTGATAATCCAGTGCTCGGTGTTGTTATCGGAACGTTATTCACAGTTATTGTACAAAGTTCAAGTGCTACTATCGGAATCCTTCAGGGATTATTTGGAGAAGGGCTCATGAGTTTAGACGCGGCCTTGCCAGTATTATTTGGTGACAATATCGGAACAACGATTACTGCTGTCCTCGCTGCTATCGGAGCGAGTGTGGGAGCTAAACGTGCAGCATTCGTACACGTAATTTTCAACGTACTTGGCGCAACGGTATTTCTATTACTGTTAAAACCTTATACCTTATATGTAGAGTGGCTACAAGGGGCCTTGAACCTTGAACCGGAGATGACCATTGCGTTTGCTCACGGATCTTTCAACATCGCGAACACAATTGTCCAATTCCCATTTGTAGCTGTATTAGCGTGGATTGTTGTAAAACTTGTGCCTGGTGAAGACTCTATGATTGAATTTAAGCCGAAGCACCTTGATCCAATCTTTATTGAGCAATCTCCATCACTTGCTCTTGATCAAGCAAAAGAAGAAGTTATCCGAATGGGTGAATATGCTTATAAAGGATTAGAAGAAACAAGCCTTTACTTGAACAACAAACAACAAAAGCACTCCGAAATTGCTATGCAAATCGAAGATGCCTTGAATAATTTAGATAGAAAAATTACGGATTATTTAGTGGACTTGTCTCAGGCTTCCTTAACAGATGAGGAGAGCCATAAACACTCTGCTTTAATGGACTCTGTAAGGGATCTTGAAAGAATTGGAGACCACTTCGAAAATATCATCGAGCTCATTGATTATAAAAATTCAAATAAAGTTAATTTGACTCCTCAAGCCATTGATGATCTTAATACGATGTTCGATTTAACCTTGATGACAGTTAAGCAAGCAACCAAGGCTTTAGAAAATATGAACCGAGAAGAAGCGTTGGCTGTTGTGCAGAAAGAGAATGAATTGGACCGTATGGAGCGCAGTTACCGTAAGAAGCACATCATTCGTTTGAATGAAGGGGTTTGTACTGGTCAAGCTGGAATCGTATTCGTTGACATGATAAGCAATCTTGAGCGAATCGGAGACCATGCTGTTAACATCGCTGAAGAAGTGCTAGGAGAAAAAGAAAGCTTATAAGATAAACGAGAAGCAGCTGCTAATAGTAGCTGCTTCTTTTTATATTTTGGAGCCTTTATGACCTTATACCTTAAAAGAATTTATTCAATTATATAGCAGTATTCTGGAACATCCGAATCCGAGGTGTTTTGGGTTTGCACTTGTAAAAGAGTAAGAGGGCTGGAAAATAACTCGCTTTCCCTGAACACCTTTCCTGGTATTTAGAAAACGGAAACAATCTCACCAAAGTGACTAGTCATCTTGGAACTAAGTCTTCAGGGATAGGAGGCGTTTCTTTAAGAAGGAGTCCATGTTATAAAAAAGAGAGTATCATATGACTAATAACTTATTAAATGTTCTTTTTTAAAAAAACCTTGAAAGGTATCCGAGTCCGTGCTATATTATTTTTGTCGCAAAAAAACAGCAAGAAAAATTATTCTTGACGTTTTAGAGTAAACATGATATATTAATAAACGTCGCTCCGAGAGAGTGACATCATATGGCGGTGTAGCTCAGCTGGCTAGAGCGTACGGTTCATACCCGTGAGGTCGTGGGTTCGATTCCCTCCACCGCCACCATTATTCTCATACATAACTAAGCGTCATGGCGGTTGTGGCGAAGTGGTTAACGCACCGGATTGTGGTTCCGGCATTCGTGGGTTCGATTCCCATCAACCGCCCCATGTGGACCCTTAGCTCAGCTGGTTAGAGCTATCGGCTCATAACCGATCGGTCGCAGGTTCGAGTCCTGCAGGGTCCACCATACTTTTTATCATCCGGAGGAGTACCCAAGTCTGGCTGAAGGGAGCGGTCTTGAAAACCGCCAGGGGGTTTACGCCCCGCGGGGGTTCGAATCCCTCCTCCTCCGCCATGATACATAACAGTATTTGAGCGTTGTACTTCATTTAAGAAAAATAATACTCTCATGGCTCGGTAGCTCAGTCGGTAGAGAAGCCGTAAAACATCTTTGCCTAGTCATCATAGTAGGCTTTGCGAGAAGCGAGACATCACTGAAAGGACTTGCAACGAGACGAGCACAAAACGTCTTAGAATCAGCATCGAAACCAGAGTGAGAGCGAGAGGAAAACTCAATGCTATATATAACTACGGCTCGGTAGCTCAGTCGGTAGAGCAACGGACTGAAAATCCGTGTGTCGGCGGTTCGATTCCGTCCCGAGCCACTTTTAGAATAACAAGCTACTTTGCTTGTTATTTTTTTATGTTTGAATTTCAATATTAAGGGAATTCTTAATATCGGAAGATAAGTTATCTTTCCAGTTGCAAAACATTTGCAACTGCAAGTACGGTTTGATAATGTAAAATTGAGAAGAGACGGGCAAGTCTCATTCTTAATTTTACATATTAATTTAAAGGAGGAGTTTTCATTATGGCTAAATTTGAACTACCAGAATTACCTTACGCTTATGACGCACTAGAACCTACTATTGATAAGGAAACAATGAACATCCACCATACGAAGCACCATAACGGCTATGTAACGAAGCTGAACAATGCTTTAGAAGGACATTCAGATCTTCAAGATAAGTCTCTTGAGGAACTGCTTTCAAACAACTTGTCCGCAGTACCTGAAGACATTCGTACGGCTGTCCGCCGTAACGGTGGCGGTCACGCAAACCACAGCCTTTTCTGGACAATCATGTCCCCGAATGGCGGTGGAGAGCCGACTGGTGACTTGGCTACTCAAATTAACGATACGTTTGGCAGCTTCGATCAATTCAAAGAAAAATTTGAAGAAACTGCTAAAGGCCGCTTCGGATCAGGTTGGGCTTGGCTAGTTGTGAACAATGGTAACCTTGAAGTCATTGACACATTGAACCAAGATTCACCGATCATGGAAGGTAAAACTCCAATCCTTGGTTTGGATGTTTGGGAACACGCATACTACCTGAACTACCAAAACCGTCGTCCTGATTACGTTTCAGCATTCTGGAACGTAGTAAACTGGGAGGAAGTAGCTAAGCGTTTCGACGCTGCTAAATAAGCATAAAAAGACGTAGGCAAGGCATGGATATTTATCCATGCCTTTTCTTTTTGTATATCTCCTTTCGTTCTGACAACACTATGAAAGAACGCAAAGGAGACATGGATATGGTGAGTAAGCTACGTGCGTGGCTGAGCCACGAAAATGTATCAAAGGATCTGTTGTTGCTGTTATTAATAGGAGGCTTATACTCCCTAGGCATATTTTTATCCAGTACATTTGTGAACATTTATTTATGGAAGCAGTCTAACAGCTATACAGACATTGCTCTCTATAATTTAAGCATCTATGTTTTGCAGCCTCTAACTTTTATATTTGCAGGCAAATGTGCAAAAAAGATCGACAGGGTCATCGTACTTCGCACAGGTGTAACCGTCCTGTCATTGTTTTTTTTGACTGTACTCATTGTAGGAGAGAAAGCAGCTACTTTTAATATTATGCTGGGTGCACTGCTCGGCGTTGGATATGGATTTTACTGGCTTGCTTATAATGTTTTGACGTTTGAGATTACCGAACCAGAAACAAGGGACTTTTTTAATGGGTTTCTAGGTGTACTGCAATCTCTTGGAGGAATGAGTGGTCCTTTGCTTGCAGGATTCATTATATCTCGGCTCAATAACTTCACAGGATACACTGTTATATTTGCGATATCCTTTGGGTTATTTATTATTGCCGTTCTCGTTAGTTTTGGATTGTCCAGAAGAAAAGCAAACGGAAATTTCTCTTTTCGAAGGATTATTAATGAACGAAGAAATAATGTAAACTGGAAAAGGATTTTAAATGCTCATGTGGCTCAAGGATTCAGAGAAGGTGTCTTTTTATTCGCAGTTTCTATTTGGATTTTCTTAATGACAAGGGATGAACTCTCCATTGGGGTATTTAATCTTGTTTACTCCGGATGTTCTTTCCTCTTTTATTTTTTAGTAAGTAGGATTGTGAAACCACGTCGAAGAAAGAAAGCTATATTTCTTGCGGGACTAGTTCTGTATTTAAATGTGTTGATTTTATTAGTAAGTAACAGTATGTTTCTGCTGCTCATTTACGCAGGAATAGCGGGGGTGTTTTTCCCATTATTGTATGTTCCTTATTTATCCCTCACGTATGATGTGATCGGAAAGTCATGGAATGCAGGTGAAATGAGAATTGAATATATTGTGGTGCGGGAGATATTTCTCAATATAGGACGGGTTCTCTCCATTCTTACATTCTTAGGCGCAATCACAGTCATTACACCTGAAACGGGAATCCCTTATATTCTGCTATTGGTGGGCGGAGGTCACTTTGTAATTTACTTTTTTATAAAAAATATAGACACGAAAATGATGAAAACGACACATAATTGAAACATTTCTCCCATGAGGCTCGTCTATTATTAAGTAGGAAAAAGATGCTATAATAGATACGGATTTTGTTGAAAAAGGGAGAGGACAATCATGGGGAAAAAGAAGAATGGTTTTAATAAGAAATCACACCTTCCTTTTCGTTTGAATGTGGTATTTTTTGTAGTGTTTTTACTTTTCGCTGGCATTATTTTGCAGCTTGGGGTAGTTCAAATATTAAATGGAGAAGAGGCTCAGGACGAAATTGACCGTACAGAAAATACAACGACGAACATTCCTGTACCAAGAGGTGAAATGTACGATCGTTTCGGACGTGTCATTGTTGACAACCAGCCGCTCTATTCCATTACATATACCCCGCCTAAGGGTGTCCAGCCTGAGGACAGATTAGAGCTGGCTGAGAAACTCGCTAAGTATATCGATATGGATTTTGAAAATAAATTGAGCGAACGTGATTTGAAAGAGTACTACTTCTTAAAAAATCGTGATGAAATGCGAGAACGAATTGCAGACAAAGATACCGCCGATTTAGATAATGGTGAAGTTTATCAACTTCAGTTAGACAGTATTAAGAAAGAGGAAATTGAGGGGTACGACGACGCTGTTAAAGAAGTTATTGTCATTAAAAAAGAATTGGATAAGGCGTATGCTCTTTCTCCTCATACTGTGAAAAACGCAGATATTACGGAGAAGGAATACTCAGCTGTAGCTGAGCATCTGGCAAACTTACCGGGCATTAACGTGACAGCTGATTGGAAAAGGGAATATCCTTTTCAAAATACATTCCGCAACTACATTGGCAGCATTACTTCTACAGAACAAGGCGTGCCGAGAGACGATTTAGACTACTACATGTCCCTTGATTATAGTCGTAATGATCGTGTAGGTATTAGCGGGCTTGAACAACAGTATGAAGAAGTACTCCGGGGCACAAAAGAAAAAGTTCAATACGAAACAGATAAGAACAACAATGTGGTGGATACAAAAGTCATCCGTGAAGGACAACGTGGAAAAGATCTAGTTTTATCAATTGATATGGAACTTCAGAAAAAGGTGGATCAGGTTGTTCAAGAAGAATTAGCAAATGCTATAGCTAAAGCTCCCGGGGATAACAAGTATTTAGAGAATTCCGTAGCTGTTGTTTCTGACCCTAATACAGGAGAAGTACTTGCGATCTCTGGACAAACCTATAATCGGAATCCAAAAGACGGAGAAGACCGTTTTTCTGATACATCTCACCAGGCAGTTTATAACGCTTATACACCTGGATCTACTGTAAAAGGGGCCACCATTTTAACTGGTCTCCATGAAGGTGCGATTGATCCTGGTTTCGGACTTAATGACAAGCCCGTTTCGATCGCAGGGGATGTGAAAAGATCTTATACCCCGAATATCGGATGGATTAATGACGTTTCTGCCTTACAGCAATCCTCGAACGTTTACATGTTCTTCTTAGCCATGCGAATGGGCGGGGTGTATGACATGCAATACGATCGACCTTCGCTTCGTTTAGAAGAGGGAACGTTTGAAAAGTTTCTATACAACTTTAATCAGTTTGGGCTAGGTGTAGAAACAGGATTAGATTTTCCATACGAAGAAACTGGCTTTAAAGGAGATAATCCATTGCCAGGTAACATTTTAGATTTTTCTATCGGCCAATACAGTACTTATACAGCTATGCAGTTGAACCAATACGTCTCTACTATTGCTAATGGAGGAGACCGCGTCAAACTTCAGTTAGTAAAAGAAATCCATGATCCATCTAGAAAGACAGAAGGACTTGGTCCGATTTATAAAGACTATTCACCTAAAGTGTTAAATCAAATTGAAATGGATCCTGATTATATTGACAGAGTTCAAGAGGGCTTCCGGCAAGTGTTTCAAACGAGTCAAGGTACTGCCAGCAGTGTTTTCTCCAAACAACCTTTTGCTCAATATAGAATGGCTGGAAAAACCGGAACTGCAGAATCAAGGAAGTACATTCCAAGAGAAAATGGCGATGGATATTATGGAGTGGATACGTTAAATAAAACATTAATTGGATATGCGCCTTATGACGACCCAGAGATTGCGTTTTCCGTTATGACACCATATGTGGGAGTAGACGCCTCACAAACGTTCAGTGTAAGTAACAATATTGGAGCGCGAATTGGGCAAGCGTACTTTGAATTAAAAGAAAAGCGTGCCAAAGAAGGCGTTGATATGAATATAAATAAGGAAGATGAAGCAGCTGAGAAAGAGTGATACGACAAGTATCACTCTTTTTTTTTCTGCAAAAATCGTCAATTTACAAAACCTTAACGTTTCATTTATATGTCCTTAAAACTCTCTCGTTAGTATATAAAATGTGAGTTGGCCAAGCCAATACCCAAAACAATTCAAAGACATAGGGGGAAAAAGAACATGAAAAACTTTAAGAGTTTAGCTCTTATGCTAGCATTCATCCTTGTACTAGGAGTACTTGCAGCTTGCGGATCTAATGAAGGTAATACAGAAGAAGGAAGCGGATCTTCAAATGGTGAGGAAGGTTCTTCCGAATCAGTATCGGGACCAATTGCCATTGATGGTTCCTCTACAGTGTTCCCAATCATGGAAAACCTAGTTTACACTTACAGCTCAGAAAACCCAGAAGTTAACGCTACTGTAAACAGCTCCGGTTCTGGTGGAGGGTTCAAGAAATCCACTAAAGGTGAAATTGACTTGAGTAATGCTTCTCGTGAAATCAAGCAAGAAGAAGAAAAAATTGCTGAAGAGAATGGCGTTGAACTTAAGCCGCTAACTCTTGCTTACGATGGTCTTTCTGTCGTAGTTTCCTCTAAGAATGATTTTGTTGATGAGCTTTCTGTTGAACAACTTAAACAAATTTTCCTTGAATCATCTGATGTGAAAAAATGGTCTGATCTTAATCCGGAATGGCCGGATGAAACAATTAAAATCTTCTCTCCTGGTCACGATTCTGGTACCTTTGACTACTTCAACGAAGTAATCCTTGAAGAACAGCCAATGAAAGAAGGAGAAAACACAACTCTTTCTGAAGATGACAACGTACTAGTACGTGGAATCCAAAACGATCCTAACGCTATCGGATTCTTTGGTTATGCATACTACGCTGAGAACAAAGACAGCCTTAAAGTTCTAGGAATTTCTGAAGGCGAAGGAGAAGCTGTTAAACCTAGTGGTGAAACAATCCAGGACGGTTCTTACACTCCGCTTTCTCGCCCGCTATTCACTTACGTTAATGTAAATGCTTATAAAGAAAAGCCACAAGTTCAGGACTTTGTAAAATACACGCTAAACAATGCAGGTAAAGCAGCTGAAGAAGTTGGTTACGTAGCTCTTCCAGAAGAAAAATATCAAGAACAGCTTGATAAAGTTGAAGGCTGGGCTGAGTAACGACTGATTTTAAAAATCTATCAAGGTAGGTGAGGCCCTAACTGGTCTCACCTTGCCTTATGGTTATGGATGAAAGGAGTTTTATTGATGGACAAAAGCTTGCAATCCGGGGGAAATAGATTGAATGTCCAACAAATGATAGAACAAAGAAAGCAAAAGACAAGCCTAGGAGAAAAAATAGAAAAGATAATCCCTTGGTTTTTGTTGCTATGCGCCGTTGTTAGTGTTTTGACTACAGTTGGTATTTTATTTACTTTATTGCGTGAATCTATTGGTTTCTTTTCAGATGTATCACTAGTTAATTTTTATACAGGCACTAATTGGTCACCATGGTCTGGTGAGTATGGAGTCGCCCCATTAATTGGCGGAACACTGCTCATTACCTTGATTGCTACCGTTGTAGCTGTCCCGCTTGGACTCATGTCAGCCATTTTTTTGAGTGAATATGCAAACGATAAGGTGAGACGCGTTATCAAACCGGTTCTAGAGGTTTTAGCGGGAATCCCTACAGTTGTTTACGGTTACTTTGCTTTGACATTTGTCACTCCGATGTTTCAGTCATTTATTCCTGACCTTGGAATATTCAACGCATTGAGTGGTGGGTTTGTTGTAGGAATTATGATTATACCAATGGTTGCTTCTCTATCTGAGGATGCGATGAACTCTGTTCCGAATGCTCTTCGTGAAGGTGCTTACGGATTAGGAGCAACTAAATTAGAGGTTGTATTTAAAGTTGTACTACCTGCTGCATTCTCAGGAATTGTAGCTTCCATTGTACTTGCTATTTCCAGAGCGATCGGAGAAACAATGATTGTTACGATTGCAGCTGGGGCTACACCAAACCTCACAATGGACCCAACACAATCCATTCAAACAATGACTGCCTTTATCGTTCAGGCAGCAACAGGGGATACGACGTTCGGATCTACCATCTATTATAGTCTTTATGCAGTAGGAATGACGTTATTCGTATTTACCCTAATCATGAACTTAATCGCACAGTATATTTCACGTAGGTTCAGGGAGGAATATTAATGCTTGGACAAAATGAACAAGGAATTAAAAAGCGTATGGAAGGCCGGGTATTGTTCAATAAGATCATGATGGTGCTGTTTTTCCTGGCGACCACCGTAGGCCTTGTATTCCTGGCGCTTCTATTTTACCGTGTATTGACTCAAGGAATTGGATATTTAAGCTGGGATTATATTAGAAGCTTCCCTGCACCTTATCCTGAAGATGCAGGAATATGGGCAGGTTTAATCGGCTCTATTATGTTGATGGTTATTGTAGCGATTGTATCAGTAATCATAGGGGTAGCATCTGCTATTTATTTAGAAGAATATGCTTCACAGAATAAATTTACTGATTTTATCAGAGTGAACATTCAAAACCTGGCAGGAGTACCATCCATTGTATTTGGACTTCTAGGCCTGACTTTCTTCGTGTATATGTTCAACTATGGTTATACTTTGATTGCTGGTGGCTTGACAATGGCACTATTAATCTTGCCAGTTATAGTTGTTGCATCTCAGGAAGCATTAAGGTCTGTACCTTCAGAAATTCAGGAAGCTTCGTACGGTATGGGAGCTTCTAAGTGGCAGACGATCGCTAGAGTTATTTTGCCAGCAGCCTTGCCAGGGATCTTGACTGGAACAATTATCGCCTTATCAAGGGCAATTGGTGAGACCGCACCGCTAATTATCGTAGGTGCAGCAACGGCAATCTTTACACTTCCTGACTCGCTATTAGCAAAATACACTGTTATGCCGATCCAGATCTACAACTGGACGGGTAGACCGCAGGAAGAATGGCAATTCGTCGCTGGTGCTGGAATTATTGTCTTATTAGCTATTCTACTATTAATGAACTCAATTGCTGTTTTAATTCGAAATAAATTTCAACGACGCCTTTAATTATGGATGAGGAGGGTTTCATAATGAGTAAAATTAAAGAGAATCAAGAAACTGTAGGTGGATTTACAAGTACTGCACCTTCTGTAGAAAAAAAAGAGAAGAAGCACACACCAAAAAAAGTAAACAATGTAATGGAAGTGAACGATTTAAATCTTTGGTACGGTTCCGATCAGGCTTTGTATGAAGTGAATATGAATGTGCCTGAAAAACAGGTGACAGCGATTATTGGACCGTCTGGCTGCGGAAAATCAACGTTCTTAAAAACATTGAATCGCATGGTTGAGATGGTACCTATCGTGAAGACATCTGGTTCTATCAAATATCGTAATGAAGAAATTTTTAGCAGTAAATTTAAGCAGGAATATCTGCGCACGAAAGTAGGTATGGTATTCCAAAAACCAAACCCGTTTCCAAAGTCTGTTTATGATAACGTAGCGTATGGTCCTCGTGTCCACGGCATTAAGAAGAAAGAAGTGCTTGATCAAATTGTAGAAAAAAGTCTAAAAGATGCAGCGATCTGGGATGAACTAAAAGATCGTTTGAATGAGAATGCTTACGGCTTATCAGGCGGACAGCAGCAGCGTGTATGTATCGCTCGAGCACTAGCTGTAGAACCTGATGTTATCCTGATGGATGAGCCAACTTCCGCACTGGATCCGATTTCCACGGCTAAAGTGGAAGAGCTTGTTCAGGAATTGAAGAAAAAATACAGCATTATCATCGTTACACACAATATGCAGCAAGCAGCACGTATTTCTGATAAGACAGCGTTCTTCTTAAATGGAGAACTAATCGAGTTCGCTGAAACAGATAACCTATTCCAAAACCCTCAAGACAAGCGAACAGAAGATTATATTACTGGACGCTTTGGTTAATTGAAATATTAAGAAAGAGGGGGATTCGAATGTCTGTTCGAGCTCATTTCGAAAAGGATTTAAATGATTTGAAAGAGCAAATTAAGGATTTGGCACTTAATACAAAATATTCTCTTGATTCAGCCATTCATGTGCTGTATCAGGGGGATGTTGAGAAAGCTAAGAAAATAATTGAAGATGATTCCATCATTGATGAGAAAGAGGAAAAAATCAATGATGACGCTATATTAATGCTTGCCAAGCAGCAACCAGTGGCAAGAGACCTTAGAAGACTGATTACAGCTATCAAAATTTCATCGGATTTAGAACGTATGGCAGATCACTCAACGAATATAGCTAAAGCAACTTTGCATCTGGGTAAAGATCATGGAATTGAAATTGATCCAGAACTCCGTGAAATGGCGATTCTAGTAATGGATATGGTTGATTTAGCAATCAAAGCTTTCGAATATGAAGATATTTCTCTAGCCAATAAACTAGGAGAAATGGATGATGTTGTAGATCAGAAATGCGGCGATGTAGTGAAGAACATGCTTGAACTCACAGCCATCAATCATGAACAAATTCAGCATATTATGCAAATGGCCTATATCGCACGTTATATTGAACGTTTCGGAGACCATATTACAAACATCGGTGAAAATATCTTTTACCTTGTTAAGGGTAAGCAATACGATCTAAATTAGAATATGTAATGAGAGGATGCTTTGGGGCATCCTCTTATTTTATAATCCTGCGTGCTGTTATTGCTTTATTCATTATAATAGCTGGATAGTAGAAGACTTGAATTGGAAGGATGTTAAGCAAAAATATTAATTTAATAGATTTAAGAAGATTTGCTGGCTTTATCTGGCCGGTTTGGGGCATAAAGGGTGCTACTAACGCATTAGCGTACAAATCATTAGGGTGTATATGTAAAAGAAAGGCTGGGACATTTACTCAATAGAGCACTTACCTTCTTAAGCCTTTACTATCGGTAAGGATAATTACTCTCATCATTCATCAAGATTCTACAGGTTAATAACTATAATCGTGCTTGAAAGTAAGGGTGTAATTTGTTATTATTATTAAGTCTGATAATGTGGATTAAGACAGTGAAAAGATTTGATGACATGGAGGGATAACAATGCGTGTAAATATTACACTTGCTTGCACCGAAACTGGTGACCGTAATTATATTAGTACTAAAAACAAGCGTAAAAACCCTGAACGTTTGGAGCTTATGAAATATAGCCCACGTCTAGGCAAGCATACGCTTCACCGTGAAACTAAGTAAAACAGTAGGAATTCATCCTACTGTTTTTTTTATACCATATTGTAGGAGGATGGCCCATGGACAAGTCAGAGCTAAGAAAACGAGGTAAGATAGTGCTGAAAAACATGACTCCAGCAGAGAAGCAAGAAAAGGAAGCATTTATGTATAAACACTTGTTTCATTCTGATTTATGGAAAAAGGCACAAACTATCGGTGTTACAGTCTCACAAACGTATGAATGGTCTACTTTTCCTATTATCGAGCAGGGATGGGCTGAACAAAAGATTGTGAGCGTACCTAAATGCGACCCAGAGACTAAGGAGCTCAATTTCCACCAGCTTAGCAAATACAGTGAGTTAGAGTCTGTCTATTTCGGGTTGAAGGAACCCGATCCTGCTAAAACCAAGCACTTGCCGAAACAGCATATTGACTTATTAATCGTGCCTGGCCTTCTTTTCAACACTGAAGGATATAGAATTGGATATGGTGGAGGCTATTATGACCGTTTCTTAACGGATTATCCAGGTGTTACCGTTATGATTGCTTCTGAAGAACAACGGCATGAACAACTTCCAGTCGAAGAATTCGATAGAAAAGTTTCCTATATTGTAACTGAACAAGGGATTGAAAGTACGTGAATGATTTCACAAAATATTCATGAAGGATCTTTTTTTATTGCCCAATTCGAGCATGAAATGTTTTACAATATAGATAAGTTATCAAATAGGGAGTGGTTATGGATGGAACATGTAAATCGAGTCGCTTTAATTGGGACAGGGGCTGTAGGTTCTAGTTATGCTTTTGCTCTTCTGAACCAGGGAGTTGCGGATGAGCTCGTTATGATCGACCTCAATAAAGAGAAATCTGAAGGAGATGCTATGGATTTAAATCATGGCCTAGCTTTTGCACCTGCCAATAAAAAGATTTGGTTTGGGGATTACGAAGACTGTCAGTCGGCAGATATTGTGGTTATAACAGCGGGAGCTAACCAGAAACCTGGGGAAACACGTCTTGATTTATTGGAAAAAAATACGGCTATCTTCAAATCGATCGTTGATTCTGTTAGGAGGAGTGGGTTTGATGGAATTTTCATCGTAGCTACGAATCCGGTTGATATCCTGACCTACATGACATGGAAGTTCTCTGGGCTTCCTTCGCACCGCGTGATTGGATCTGGAACCATTTTAGATACAGCACGTTTAAGGTTCCAATTAAGTGAATACTTCCAATTAGATTCCCGCAATGTCCACGCCTACATTTTAGGTGAACATGGGGACTCCGAACTTCCTGTCTGGAGTCATGCGAACGTAGCTGGTCGCTCTGTTTTCGATCGGATCAAAGACCATCCTGAGAAGTATGATATAAAAGACCTTGACCAAATATTTGAGCAAGTAAGGGATGCAGCTTACCACATCATTGAACGAAAAGGAGCAACTCATTACGGAATTGCAATGGGACTTGTAAGACTGACGAAAGCTATTCTTCATAATGAAAATGCTGTATTAACAATCTCAGGCTACGTTGATGGTCCTTATGATGTGAATGACTTATATATTGGTGTACCTGCAATCGTTAATCGAAAAGGCATTCATGAAATTATCGAATTGAACTTGACTCCAGATGAAAAAGCTAAATTCGCTAACTCTGCTTCTGTATTAAAAGAAACCATGGCCCCTGTACTTAATCAATATGTATAGATACATCAATGCCGGCAGAAAATAAGCACATCAAAAGACCGAATAGGGGTGGATGTGTTGCGCCGGTTTATGCAATGGATAATTATTGTTAGTTCCTTTATTTTCGGGCTTTATCAACTTCGGTATCGTCTGTTGAATGTCATTACACAGGTTCCAGGATTAAGAAAAATACTTGTAAGAGCATCAATGAATATTCCGTGGCTCAGACAACGACTGTTGTCAAATATCTTTCAGCAGGAATAGAGTGGAAAGAGTAAAGCTGCCAAGCGTATTGGCAGCTTTTTTTAAAAGCAGTTCGATGGAGAGGGAGATAATCTCCATGGTATGATGAGTGTAAGAAAGGGGGAAGACGAGATGCATATAGACCAGGAGTATTTCTTTTGGAAGCTAATCCATGACCTTGTCGTTGTACAGGAGTTTGATGTTCTTCACATGAATACGAAGGACCAGGAAGTATGGCTGGAAAAGGAATACCATTGGAAAACCCATGTCGTAAGACTGAAGCATAACCAAATCAATTGGAGAAATGAGCTGAAGCGTGATGTGCAGATTACATATCAGCAATTGAAGCAGAATCGCCAGCTCTTTCGTGGTGGGAAAGTCGTGCTACACAATTTATATGTATCTGAATTCCCCCCTGTAGACGAATGGGAAGACATTAAAGAAGAATTAAAAAATGAACGGTTCGATTCTTACATTTACTATCTGGATGATGAGAATAAAGAGAAAGAACGATCACGTTTCTACAGTTTCTTTGATATTGAGGATGCAATATTAGATCACAAAATTACTGAGTTTGAAATGGAATCTATTCTTCCTTATTTGAAACAGCAAATAGTATCCAAACATAAAGAAAGGAAACAGGAAGCTCAAAAGGCTTTTCAATTTGGAAAGCCTATCATGACTTACGTGCTGTTAGCCATAAATCTGCTTGCTTTTGCTTATGTAGAATGGCAGGGAAGCAGCACCTCCGTTTTGACTCTTATCGAATTCGGTGCTAAATACAACCCGGGAATAATAGATGGGGAATGGTGGAGAATCGTTACTTCCATGTTCCTTCATATCGGGTTGCTCCATTTGTTCATGAATATGCTTGCTTTGTTTTACTTGGGTAATGCTGTAGAGCGAATATATGGAAGTTTTCGCTTCACGGGGATCTATTTCTTAGCAGGGATCTTCGGGGGGATCGCAAGCTTCATGCTGAACCCTCACGTTGCGGCAGGTGCTTCCGGCGCTATCTTTGGGTTATTTGGGGCTCTTCTTTATTTTGGAGTGAGAAACCGGAGGCTGTTTTTCAGAACAATGGGCTGGAATTTGTTATTTGTCATTGCGTTAAATATTGCTTTTGGAGTGTTGGTTCCTCAAGTAGATAACGGTGCCCACATGGGGGGACTTGTCGGAGGATTCATTGCTTCGATTATTTTCAGTCTTCCTAAAAAGAAGAGTATAGCCGTTCAGTCTACTGCTTCTATTGCTTACCTAGCGATTTTAGCTATAATGATTAACTTGGGACTTCAAAATGTCTTTAACGGCGAGCAGACACTTAGTCAAGTACAGGAAACTCAAGAATTGAACAAAAGTGGAGAGTATGAAGAAGTCATTTCAATTACATCTCAAGCTTTGGAGGAACCGGGTAGTTACGAAGCGGCATTAAGGTTCAACAGGTCCTATGCATATATTCAAATTGGAGAAAAAGAAAAGGCCAAGCAAGATTTAGAGGTCGTCGTAGAAAAAGAACCTGATCTTGCTGAAGCCTATTACAACCTTGCTATCTTACACCAGCAAAATGGAGATAAAGCAAAAGCAGCTGATTTTGCCAAAACAGCTGCTGAGCTTAACCCTGATAATGAGGATTTCAAAAAGTTAGCAGATAAACTATCTCAATAGTATTGAATAAGCTGATGCTTTTTCCCTGTGTCATCTTCAAATAAGACCATCAGATGTTTGCCATTTTTATCGAACAGAATTAAAGGTATATAACTTTGAATAGGATGATTGGTTTGTGTATCAGCAATTCCCAGGATGTAATTCTTGTAAAGCCCTTCCCATAGCTGACCCTTGATTCGTTGGAAATTTTCTTCGGTCGTTCCTGGGAATGGTTTGTCCTCGTAATCTGCTAAAGCTGTCAGAGGAACGAGTGTGTACTGGTTTCTTGGAACCTGGTAGTAATTAAGCAATTCCTCCCATTGAGCTTCGATTTGCTGTTGTATACTATGGTCCAGCCGCTTTTTCCATTCCTTTTCTTCAGAAGAAGAAGGTTCATGGAATGCTGTACGAGTAGAATGAGGGGAGTCGATGACATATAAAGTATCTTTAGACGTCGCTTGGATACTCTTTATCGGTTCTTCTCCCCGATGTATTTCGCCGTGGTGAAAACTGATAGCCTCATACTTCTTACTATCCTCACCATGCAGAGATGTCTGCTTAGATATTTCTGAGACGTTTTCCTCCCATTTGCTCATAATTCCTTTTAAGCGCCCATTCACATATAGTAGAGAGACATCTTGGCGCAGATACATTTTCTCGTCTGTCTTTGAAGACATATCCCAAAGAACCTTATACTCATCTTCATCTTCCTGCGACGCAAATTGTAAATTAGTCTTATAGGAAGTAAATTGACTCTTTTCATCAAGTGGAAAGTACTTAATGACAGCTTCCTCACGAAAATACTCTCCCAAAAAAGCAATAAACAAAGCTAGAACAAGAGGACCCAGCACCCAGTACAACCACACTTTTTTCATAAAAACATCCCCTTAAAATCTTTCCTATAAGTGGTTATGTATATGGTTATAGATATGTATGGAATTGAGGGGACATGCCTAAAAAACGAACGGTCTCCATGTATGATTTCTTTCAATTAACAAAAACTAATCCTCATAAAGAAAAGAGGAGGAAATCCAATGGAAGACAAGCAGCCTCTCTTTCAAAGTTACGAGAAAAATGTAGCTTATATGCGGGACCGTTTAGGTGTGGAAGAAAGCTTTGATATGATTCACCTCGACCTCGTATACGCTGGCCGGGGTATGTCCCTTTTTCTAGTTGACGGTTTCGTAAAGGATGACATTCTGCACTATTTAATGAAGCTCTTGTCAAGATTAGATCCTGATCAGCTTGATCCAGATCCCCTAAAAAAATTATTACAAACGCATTTGCCTTATGTGGAGCTTGATCAGGAGAAGGATCTGAACAAAGCGGCCGATACCGTACTTGCAGGGCCGACTGCGCTTGTTGTCGAAGGCATCGATGAAGTCATTATGATTGATGCAAGGACTTATCCTGTTCGCGGACCACAAGAGCCTGATTTAGAAAGGGTTGTAAGAGGATCGCGAGACGGATTTGTTGAGACGATCATTTTTAATACCGCATTAACAAGAAGAAGAATAAGAGATCGTTCACTTCGTATGGAGTATGTTCAAATTGGGCGAAGGTCACAAACGGACGTGTGTCTTTGCTATTTAAAAGACATTGCTGACCAGGAACGAGTAGAACACTTGCAGCGGGTGTTGAAAGAGATCGACACGGATGCACTCCCAATGGCTGAGAAGACAATTGAAGAGTTTATCAGTGGGCGGCATTGGAATCCTTATCCTGTTATCCGATATACGGAAAGACCAGATACAGCAGCCGCTCATCTATATGAAGGGCATATATTAATTATTATTGACGGATCTCCAAGCGTAATGATTACACCAGCTACCCTATGGCATCATTTACAGCACGCCGAGGAATATAGACAGAAGCCGCTTGTCGGTGCTTACTTAAGATGGATTCGGTTTATTGCCTTTTTTGCTTCTATCTTTGTATTGCCGCTTTATTTCCTTTTGTCAATGCACCCTGATTTATTACCTGAAAATTTGTCGTTTCTAGGGCCTTCTGAAGCTGGGGTGATCCCCTTACTTGCCCAGTTTCTCATAGCGGAAATTGGTATTGACATGCTTAGAATGGCTGCGATCCATACTCCATCATCTTTGGCTACAGCTTTAGGTTTAGTTGCGGCAATTCTCATCGGACAAGTAGCGGTCGAGGTAGGTTTGTTTTCAAGTGAAGTTGTCTTGTATTTGGCACTTGCTGCAATCGGTACCTTTGCTACTCCAAGTTATGAATTAGCGTTAGCAGATCGAATTACAAGAATTGCATTACTTGTTATCACAGGCCTTTTTGGTCTGAAAGGTTATGTCATCGGAGTTACCTTTTGGCTTATTTATCTTGCGAGCATGCAGACATTTAAAACGCCTTACCTTTGGCCTTTTCTGCCTTTCTCTTGGAAGCCATTACGTGATGTGCTTGTACGTTCGCCAATTCCTCTCAAAAACAGGAGACCGGCGTTTTTACATCCTAAAGACCCTGACCGTTAATAAGTCAGGGTTTTTTCCATTTTCAATGTGACTGGCAATTGGTATAATGAAGTAGGTGATGAATAATGAAAACGATTTATGACATTCAACAATTGTTAAAAAAATTTGGGACCTTCATATATGTCGGCGACCGTCTGGCAGATCTTGAGTTAATGGAAGATGAGGTCCGTGAGCTATACAAATCTCAATGCATGAGTCAAGAGGACTTTCAAATGGCCATGCTCCTGTTACGGGGAGAAATAGCAAGGATGAGAGACAAAAAAGAAGGGGAGTGGCTATAAAATGAGTGAAGTCTATTTCATTGGAGCCGATATTGGAGGAACAACCGTAAAATTAGCTATTATTAAGGAAAACGGAGAGATTATATACAAGTGGGAAATTCATACGAACACAGATAACCAAGGAAAGTCTATTCCAGAGGATATACATAAATCGATTGAAGAAACGTTAGCTGCACAAGAAATTACTAAGGAGAAAATCGCTGGAATTGGTGCAGGTGCTCCAGGCTTTGTTGACACCAATACAGGGTTCATTTATGAAGCAGTTAATATAGGGTGGAAGGACTTTGATTTTGGCAATCAACTACAGGAGTTATCTGGATTACCAGTCTGGGTAGATAACGACGCAAACTTAGCGGCTCTTGGAGAGAATTGGCTTGGTGCAGGTCATGGATCACAGGAACTCATTGCAGTCACCTTAGGAACGGGTGTCGGCGGCGGTATTATCTCTAATGGCCAGATATTAAACGGAGCAAATGGTACGGCAGCAGAGATTGGGCATGTCACTGTTATCCGTGAAGGTGGAGCTCCATGTAATTGTGGAAAAACAGGTTGTTTAGAAACTGAAGCATCAGCGACAGGAATTGTAAGGAAAGCAAAAGCCATAGCTGAAGAGTATCCAGAGTCTTCTCTTAAGTCACTCGTATCCTCAGATACTTTGACAGCCAAAGATGTTTTTGAGATGGCCTCAAACGGTGATGAAGCAAGTCAAGCCGTCCTAAACGATGTCATGGATACACTGGGGATGGCAATCGCTAATTTGGCAATTGCTATAAATCCAGAGAAGATAGTTATAGGCGGAGGAGTTTCGCAGGCAGGGGAACAACTATTAAAACCTTTACAAGAGGCCTTCAAAAAATATGCCTTGAGAAGAACAGCTTCCGCTTCTAGTTTTCAGATTGCCCAGCTAGGAAATGATGCAGGAGTCATTGGCGGCGCTTACCTAGTAAAAAATAATCAAAAATAAAAAAGTTGGAGCAGAAGATGCTCCAACTTTTTTCATGGTTTTAGTTCTGATTACAGTTTATTTTCCAGTGTTTTTCTTATATGATAGATAAAGTGCATAGTCGTTTAGTAATATCTGTCTGTCACAAGTATGTAATATGCATGTCATCCTATTATGAAACTTTTATGGTAAAATAATCGTCATAATAAAGTAAGCTGTTTAATAATTATTCTAAGTGGAATTTGTAAATAGAGTTGTGGATTGAGGTAAAAGATCTGTTAACGTTTTTCCACCAGATAGATTAGAAGAGGGAGGAACCACCATGCAATTGAATAAAATTCGCATGCCTTTATTTATATTAGCCACGATTTTATTCGGCATTAAAACTTATGTGGTCTACAGGTTCATGTTCGATTTATCAATTGAAAATTCTATGCAGGAGTTCATCCTTTTTGTGAATCCTCTCGCAAGTGCGTATTTAATTTTCGCGATAAGCGTGTGGCTTAATCCAAAAAGACAAATGAAATACTTGCGCTGGACTTCATTGATTGGATCACTAATTTTATTCGTAAACTTAATTTTCTACCGTAACTTTACGGATTTCATTACCATCCCTGTTTTGTTTCAAGGGAATAATGCTGCTGACTTAACAGGAAGTTTTTTGACCTTGCTGCACATTGAAGATGTATTTATCTTCCTAGATGTAGTGATTATTTGGTATTTAAGTAAGCAGAAACTTGATATGTCCATTAAGCTGCCCACTCAAGGGAAGATTGCTGCTACGGCTGTTACTTTTTTGTTGCTCGCTGGAAATGTTGTATTAGCAGAGATTGAGCGTCCGATGCTTTTTGTAAGGACATTTGACAGAGAATACCTTGTAAAAAACATTGGGATTTATAATTATCATTTATATGATGCTTCTATGCAGACAAAGACGAAAGCGCAGCGTGTTTTAGCTGACGGAAGTGAGATTAGTGAAATTGAATCCTATCTTGATAAAAACTCTCCTGATGGTCAAGCCAAAGATGCAGATTTATACGGAGTAGCTAAGGACAAGAATGTCATTTTTGTCAGCGTGGAATCCTTCCAAAATTTCCTGTTTGACTCTGAAATTAACGGAACGGAAACTACTCCATTCTTAAACGATCTTAAAGAAAGTAAAGACACCATTTGGTTTAAGAATTTCTATCATCAGACAGCTCAGGGTAAAACATCTGATTCTGAATTTATCGTAGAAAATTCACTCTATCCACTTGGCAGAGGCGCTGTATACTTTACGAATGCACAAAATGAGTATAATGCATTGCCTGAAATTCTGAATGAAAAAGGTTACGAAACTTCCGTATTTCATGCAAACAATAAAAGCTTTTGGAATCGTGATGTTATGTATGAGAATGTAGGATATGATCAGTTTTATGGTGAACAGTCTTATGAAGTGACTCCGGAGAATTCTTTCGGCTGGGGTCTTGAAGATAAGGCATTCTTCGAACAATCGATCAAGTACCTGCAATCTCAAAAGCAACCGTTTTACAGTAAATTTATTACGCTAACCCATCACTTTCCATTTGAGATGCCTGAGGAAAAAGCCAATATAGATCAATACGACTCCGGTTCAAAAACATTGAATCATTACTTCCAAACAGCACGTTATACAGATGAATCTCTGGAGCAGTTCTTCCAACAATTGAAGGAAGCCGGACTATACGAAGATTCGATTATTGTGCTAATGGGCGACCATTATGGAATTAGTGAGTATCATAACAAAGCTATGGGACAGTTCTTAGGTAAAGAAATTAATGGATATGAACACATCCAACTGCAAAAAGTTCCCTTTATGGTTCACATTCCTGGATATGAAAACGGTGGTGTCAGGGAAGAAGTCGTGGGACAGATTGATGTGAAACCGACATTGCTTCATCTCCTTGGTATTAGTAATAAAGATGATTTAACTTTTGGTGATAATATGTTTGCTAAAGACCGTAAAGATTTTATCGCCATGAGAGACGGAAGTTTTGTGAGTGAACAGTATGTCTTCACAGATGGGGTATGTTACGACCGTTCTACGGGAGAACAAATTCAAGAAGAAGAAGCAGAGGCATGTAAGCCTATAAAGGAAAAAGCCGATAAGGAATTACAGTATTCAGATAATATCATTTATGGTGACTTGTTCCGTTTTTACGATTTCGATCAGTAAAAGAGCTATTAAAAAATCACCGTGGCACATTGTGTCATGGTGGTTTTTTTATTTATTACATATTTTTATACTCAACCGGGTAATGATACTTACATACATACATCGTTTTGTTGAAAGAGAGGATTGTTATGTTTCGATTTGAGAAAGTTACTCATGATCCATTAAGAAATCTTAATTTTTCGATTGAAAAAAATGAGAAGGTCATTTTATTTGGTCCTTCAGGAGCGGGTAAGAGTACGTTATTGTTCCTTTTTAATCGTTTGAGTGATCCTGAAGAAGGTTCTATCTTTTATAAAGGAGAACCGATTGAGAATTATTCAATAACCAAACTAAGAAAAAATGTCGGACTAGTGCTCCAGTCTCCAAATTTATTTCCAGGAACAGTGCTGGATAATTTGAAATATGGGCCGCAGCTTTTCGGAGAATGGAGAGATACACAAGCGGAAAAATTACTGGAATATGTACAACTTCCCAAAAGTTACTTGGAACGTGATGTTGATCAGCTCTCTGGCGGAGAAATGCAAAGAGTCTCACTTGCCAGGACATTAGCTAATTCTCCTGAAGTGCTTTTATTAGACGAACCTACAAGTGCACTTGATTACAAAACAGCTGATGAAATAGAAGAAGTGTTAGAAGAGTTAATTCGGGAGCATAAACTTACGATGCTCATGGTAACTCATAACTTAAATCAAGCTAGGCGTTTAGGTGATAGAGGATTATTCATTATGGATGGGGAGCTTCAGGAAGATGGATTAATCCCTGATATGCTGGACCATCCAAAAACCGAAAAGTTATCAAAGTATTTGGAAGAGTAGAGGATGTGATGGATTTTGGCACCCGAGGTATCTAACCAGTCATTATTATTTCTAATTATTTTTGTCGTTGTACCATTAACATTGTCTTATATTTATCAGCTTGGCTTAAGTAAAAGCGTTATATGGTCCACCTTACGTGGGACGGTCCAGTTATTTGCGATTGGCTACTTATTGACGTATTTGTTTGACCTTCCGGCGATCGTCGGTATTCCCATAATGGTTGGGGTAATGATCATAGTTGCTTCCTTCCACGCAAGACAGAAAGGAAAAGAGCTTCCTTATGTGCTTCCTGTCATTTTTATTGGACTAGTCATTATAGAAATAAGTGTGCTTACACTATGGCTTGTATTTGATATGGTTCAATTTCGTCCATCTGAGGTAATTCCTATGAGTGGAATGGTCATTGGAAATAGTATGGTGGCTATGGGACTTGCTTTAGAAAGGATGAAAAGTGAATTTAAGGAAAACAACGGGAGGTTATTGGCTGCTTTATCACTTGGGGCGGAGCCTAAACATGCCTCACATTTAATTGTACGAAAGACGCTGAATGCGGCATTAATCCCCAATATCGATCGATTGAAAACCATAGGGCTGGTGCAATTGCCAGGTATGATGACAGGTCTTATTTTAGGTGGAGTAGAACCAGTCATGGCGATTAAATACCAACTCGTCATTTCCCTCAGCATTTTTTCTTCTGTCTCATTAAGTGCTATGTTTGTCACTTTAACGATGTATAAGCACTTCTTTAATAAGAGTAAACAGTTGTTAGAGTCGGAGGAGGAAATCAGAAGTCAATCCTGATAAATAAAAAAATCGAGCCGCTCTATGAGCGGCTCGATTTGTTTTTTTACCCAAACAAATTAGAGTAAATCGTCATAATGGAGAACCATCCAAACATTAATGCTGAGACGGCTGCAAAAAGAACGGCAAAGAAATTTTTCGATTTCATCTCACGGAAGACGGCTAATACACAAAGAATTGCAACGAGTAAAAGAAGAATAGCTGTTACCAAGTTCAGCACCTCCAATATCCCTTTTCTTTATTATCATCCTTAAAGTACGGATGTTATACTATATGTAGCTCAATTCAGTCCATATTTATTTTATAGCATAAAAGGTAAATTGTCGAGTGATCTTAGATGATTTTATTAAATTACAGAGAGGTGTTCATCCATTGATTAAAATTTCTCGATTACCACTTGGTCCGATGGCCACAAACGCTTATATAATATATGAAAATAACCAAGCGGTCGTCATCGATCCTGGCGGAGATTTCAACAAATTAGATGCTTTCCTTAAGGAAAGAGAACTGGCTGTAAAAGCGATTCTTTTGACGCATGCACACTTTGACCACATTGGAGCGGGGGACGAAGTTAGACAGGCTTACAATGCGCCAGTATATATACACGAAGCTGAGGCGGATTGGCTATCAGATCCTTCTCAAAATGGCTCAGGATTATTCCAAATAGGAGAAATCAAAGCAGAACCTGCTGATTTTTTCTTTGAAATAGGACAAATGGAAATCTCAGGATTCTCATTTGAAGTTCGTCATACACCTGGGCATTCCCCTGGCAGTGTTTCCTTTGTATTTAGAAATCAAAGGTTTACGATAGCTGGAGATACTTTATTCCAACGAGGGATGGGCAGGACTGATTTGCCAGGAGGAAGTCGGGAAGAGCTCGAAAAGAGTATCGAGGAGCAGCTTTTCAGTCTCCGTAATGATATGCGTATTTATCCAGGGCACGGACTGCCAACAACAATTGAAGAGGAAAAAAGGGAGAACCCTTTCTTTATTTAAAAAATAAAAAAATCCTGTTATCCAATGAGGATAACAGGATTTTTTTAGTGACCACCGAAACCCGGTACCAGAATAAATGATGAATAGTACGTGAATCCAATCATGAAAACTGTCAAGTATGAGAAAAATATGTATACATACATACGTTCTGACAGTTTAAGGTAGCCAACAGTAAGGAAAAAAGCCGTTTGAACTAAAGATAATAATGCCGCTTCCATCATATCGCCTGCATAAAACATAACAGCGAAAATACCTGTCCAAAAGGCCAGCACTCTAAACATACGATCCATGCTTTTTCCCCCTCCTTTTTCATCGTTAAACTATCATTCATATTATAAACGACCTATAATTAAATGTAAATAAATCGATGAGTTCCTCCTGTGTTAAAGTAGAGGATCTATTCATTACCGTTCCCTGATTTTGTAGAAAAAACACGACTTAAATAAAAAAAGTTAAGAAATTGGGTTTAAAATATTGTACAAAGGTTATACATTAACTGTACAATATAAAATGTACTTAATCTTAATTAGGGAGCGTTGAAAATGGATGAATTAAAATTTTACAGTTACCCAAGTTGTACATCCTGTCGTCGAACAAAATCTTGGTTAAAGAGCCAAGGAGTAGAATTTAATGAGCAACATTTATTTCGGGAGACGCCTGACGTTGATGAACTAAGAAAGATTTTGTCTCTAACTACCCAAGGAATTGATGAAATATTGGCAACACGTAGTAAAGAATATAAAGAATTAGGTATAGATGTAGATGATCTCTCATTGAGCGAATTTTTAGATTTAGTGATAGAAAAACCGAAGTTGCTTCGTCGCCCCATCCTTACAAACGGTGAAAAACTTGTAGTTGGATACAATTTAGAAGGACTAAGAGCTATTACGAATAATCGAATGGAATATACAGCTAATATTTCATAAACAATTCAAAGAGGTAATAGATATGGCCAACTTTGCGACATAATAGGTATCGCCCCTTTATTTAAGTGGGAGCGATGCCTATTTTATTTTATTGATTTTTTACTTGATAATACATTTTTATGATTTTTGGATCTCTATCAATTGGTGTCAAACGCCATTCACATTCAATGGAGTCTTCCTGTTCTTCAATACATGAAACAATAGCTTTTCCGTCTGGTGTAGAGACGTGGAAGGGGGTATAGGCAGCCTCTGCATAGTTCTTGGACAATTCTTGTACAAATTGGGTTTCTGCAACTGATAGTAAATGCTGTTCTCTTATATGGGATTCGTACACCTTTGTTCCGATAATCTGGTTCTTGTATTGAACAAGTGAGCTGGACAGCAGAATAAATAAAAGAGCAGCTAATCCTGCTGCCCAAGGGAATATCATTCCTTTGTCATTGAACAGTTTCATAGTGAATCCTTTTTTGATAAGCTTCACCACCTTCTAATTCAACTTGAACAAGGAAATCAGAACCAGTTTGTTGGACTGTAAATAATTTTACCTTGGATAATAAACTTTCATGTCCTTTGCCACCTACTCTTTTTCTTACAATGTTTTGATACTGTTCGATGGTGATCGATCTATGCCTGGAATCAATTATTTGAAAACTGTTTCCCTCGACCGATGCTTCACGAGCATAATGAACTTCCTGCTGGATGAATATGAAAAACTGGCGTGCAGAGAGTTCTTTATAATACGAGGGGCCCTCAAGAGAATGTAGAAGAGGATAAGAAAGAGAAAGCATTACCATGAGTAGTGTCAGACTTATCATCGTCTCTGACAATGTGAACCCTTTATTGCTATTGAGGAGCATTAAGACAAACCTCCTTCTTTTCCCGATCAATGGATGTCCAGGCTGCACAACCTTTAATGAACTGGTTTTCTTTCTTGAAGACGATAGTGATATCATAATCATTTGAATCACTTATCAAATGGGGATAAGACGAAGGGGATTCAGATTGAAGCAGGAACTGATCGTGGAGAGTTGCGATGGCATACCTTTTAATTGCTAATTCCCTCTGTTCAAGACGAATCTCGATTAATGCTGGATAGAGAGTGAAGGCGATAATCATTATGATGCTAAAGGCTGCAACTGTTTCTGCAAAAGTGAATCCACTACTGTTTCTCAATATATAACCTGCTAGCTCCAAAAGGAAAGATGACTTTATAAGTAGAAGAAGGACTGTGAACTTTCATTGTGCCTGGTTTTGCTATGATTCCTCTGGCATTAAATCGAACTGGGTTCTCAAGGGTCATCAAATCAAACCTCCAATCTTTAGGGAATTCCCTAATGAATATGGTTTCTTTGTCTTTCGCATCATATAGAACATAATCATTTGAGCTTTGTCGGAAGTTCATCCAATAATAAGGGTGGTCTTGTACAGTCAATTGCTGGGCCAGCAAGACGTCTTCCTCCAGCTGATCGAAGAACGTTGAGGCTTCAACAGATAGGAACGTACGTAGATGAAGAGGGATGAGGCAGACAATTAAGATTGACCAGGCGGTAAGTACAATTAGAACTTCAGTGAGAGTATATCCATTCTTGTAAGTCATAACTTATTAATCAATAGGTGTGACAGCTGATACTTTTCCATCGCTGATTGTTAGTTCATCCCCATTTGGACATGTAGTGTCTTTTAAGTATCCCCCTGTAGTTAATTGCTCTATTGTTGGGTAAGATTTTTCTTCTAAATAATAAGCTTCTACCTGAGCTTCTGCTGTAACAATTAACGCTTCACATCCTTTTTCTCTGATGGTTTCATTATGCTTCGAGAGGTTGGGGACTGTAATAATCAAGAGCACGGATATAACAAGCAAAACGATTAACATTTCGATAAGTGTAAATCCTTTTTGGTTCATTAGTTTTCTCATGAGTAGGGCTCCTTAAGTTTTATATTTCTCCCATCCACTGATAGAGAGGAAGCATGATGGAAGCGTAAATACATATGACTATAACCGCGATGAGCATAAAAAACAAAGGCTGGATGAGCTGTAGCGTCTTGCTTGCTTTGTCGTTAAAGTATTCGATGAAAAAAGAAGTCAACATACTTAATTCATCTTTCAGTGTATAGGTGTCATTGGTATGGTGGAAAAGAGAAGTGAGTTCTTTTCTTAACAAAGGGCAGGAATGCATCGCTTGTCCAATGGTAGTCCCTTCTCCAAGTTCTTCGAGGATAAGCTTGCAATAATAAGAAAGGATTTCATACTTTTCATGTTCACTTATAACTTCCAAGGCTTCTTTTAGAGTTAAACCGGCTGTCAGAAGGGATTGGAGGTGTGTAGTAAAGAGGTAAGATAAATGGAACGAGTGGTAATATTGGATGAAGAACACTCTTTGGTAGAGCTTTAATTTTGTTTCAAGGGGAAGTCTAGGGATGACCAAAGGAAAAGTGATGCTGATAAACAAAATGACTAAACCTATGAAACCAAGTCCATTGATGAGATAATTAACTCCCATCATAAGCCATAAGGATTGTTGGTCGTCTTGGAAAAGTGAAAGAAAGTTAGGGAGGATGGTTTGTTTGATGATCGTAAAAGCTAGGAGGAGAAAAACGAATAACAGCAGAGGATAACGAAGCACTTGCATTAGTTTTCGCTGATAATCTCTTTTCATTTGCAAAAGCTGCTCGCACTGTTTAAATATAACCGGTAAATCGTGGTGTACCCTTCCGAAATAGAGGAAGTTAGTAATCATTGATGAAAATCTTGCTTTTTGGAAGGCTGTATCAATTTTCTCCCCTCTAACAAGGTACATAGATAGCTCATCAGCAATCGGTTTTAAGGCAGGATCCCAGCCGGTCATTTTCAGTGCGTTCAGTAAGGGGTATCCTTTTGATAAAATATGACTTAATCGGTGAAAAAATAAGGCTTGTTGTGGAGTGGACAGTATTTTTTCACGCCTTATTTGAAACTTTAAGATCCTCGATAAAACCGAGTGCATAAGCCTTCCTCCTTAGATCAGCAAACGATTGGAATCTCTTATGATTGTAAGGAGAACGATCTCCAACGGCACGTTCAAGCAGAGACCCGTCCAGCATCTCAAGGATTGCAGCTCGTTTTGGAAGAAAGGCATTTCCATGGATGGGAATCAATTGCTGAGCTGCAATGGCAATCAGTGTCTGTTCCAGATCGGCTTGTTGGATATTCATTTCTTTCAAGCGACGAATGGTTCCATAAGCATCTTTCGCGTGGATGGTACTGATAACCAGATGGCCGCTCAAGGCTGCCCTGAAAGCGAATTGAGCTGTAGATTGATCTCTTATCTCTCCGACCATAAGTAAATCAGGGTCATGGCGGAGTGCTGCCTTCAAGCCAGTGTCATAAGTGATCCCTGCGCGTTCATTGACTTGAACTTGAATAATGTTATTCAAATCTTTTTCAATAGGATCTTCCAGTGTAATGGCTTGAAAGGACCGTTGGTTCATCAGAGATTGCAGCAGGGCATATAATGTTGTAGTCTTCCCGCTTCCTGTAGGGCCTGTAAATAGGATCATTCCGCTTGCATGATTCAACCATTGCTCAATCCGTTTAATTTGTGTAGGAAATAAAAAGAGTTGTTCAAGTGGGGTATAGTTCATAGGAGAAAGGACGCGGATGGCCAAGCTTTCTGTTCCGGTAATAGGTAGAGTGGAAAGTCTTAAATCGAAAATCTGCTGGTCAGCTCTGTGCTGCATTGTACCGTTTTGAGGACGCTGAAGTTCACCAATATCCATCCCGGATTTGAACTTAAAATATGCTAAAAGTTTCTGGTAAAGTGGTAATGGAAGAGAAGAGTGGAAAATCCTTTCGCCATGAATGCGAAAATAAATACTTGCATTTTCTGAGTACGGGGAGAAGTGAATGTCAGAGGCGGTTTGCTGAATAGCGGAAATGAGTATGTCGTGGGCAAAGATTGCTATAGACTTCAAAAATAAGATCACCTCACTTTTTAGTTTTACAATAGTTTGTATTCGACATATTTTGATAATTTCCTTCTTTTTCTAAAAATATTTTTAAGGAGTGTATATAGTGATATTTTTAATTGGCTTTATGGGAAGTGGAAAATCAACTGTGGCTCATCAATTAAGTACAGACTTAGGCAGGCCCTACATAGAAATGGATGAGTGTATTGAAAAACAGGAGGGTTTATCAATTGCTGAGATGTTTTCCCAGTATGGAGAATCTTATTTTAGAGAGAAAGAAACAGAATTTCTAAAAAGTATTAATGAAGATGGCATTGTTTCAACCGGCGGAGGTGTTATTCTGTCAGAAGAAAATCGAGAGATATTGTCAGAAAATACGGTGGTTTATCTAAAAGCTTCCTGGCATACGATTCTTGAGCGGTTGGAAGAGGATACAAAACGTCCGCTTTGGAAAGGGGATTTGGAAGAGAAAGAGTCAAGGTTCAAAGAGCGCCTTTCTATTTATGAACGAACCGCGGATTACATCGTTGCTGTTGATAAAAAAACTCCAAAGCAAATTGCTCAAGAGATTGAGGCATGTCTAAAAGGTTAAAATCCCGTCCATACTAAGTGTAACTAGTATAGAAAAGAAGGGGATTTCATGGATCGTAATGACTATGTAAAGTATTTAACAGAGGAAATGGTCAAATATATGCAATTGTCAAAGCAGGAAAAAGAGCAGCGAAAGGCTGCAAAACCCTCCAAGAAGTCATCTTCCTATTGGTTTGGAATGATTCCATTAGCCTTAAAAATGATTCGTCGAAAAATGAAAACTTCCAATCACTAATTTTTAAAGCCGTTCAGATGTTAATGAACGGCTTTTTTATTTTGGAGGAGATTTTGACTGGTTAGCTGTGAAATGTAAAAGAGTCCTCCATTCACGACTTCTACTTGCACCCGGGGGAGATAGCGTTTATCGATTTGCTCTTGCTCCTTTGTAAAATAATCAAGCCCAATATCCTCTGATTCATAAAATGAATTCAATAGTTCTCTTTCCTCATCCATTTGATGCAAAGAGTCCTTAGCCCACTGGTCATCAAGGGTACTTAAATGATTTTCAACATATTGTTCAATTCTTTTATAAGCGCTAGAAATACCAATGACAGGTGTCATCGGAAACGTATAGTCCGAAACGGTGGAATGAAAGTCAATATCCCAAATACGCTCCATCATTCCTTTAAGCATCGTTCCGTGGATAAGATTCAGGCCAATAGAAATCCTCTCATCTTTTGCCTGCTTACCTCTAAAATGCAGTAATATATTTACGACCAGCCAAGGTGTCAAAGCTCTGTTCTCAACAGGCTGATCGATTGATTCGTATAAACGGGAGGTTTTCCCTTTAGTTATAGCTGTTTTATAAAGGGTGTGAAGCTTAGGTGTTCCTGCGTGGAGATAAATCCCTTTTTCCTCTGAACGATCAGTATGGGTGAAGGTCAATTGCATCGGTTCACCGGCACGTTTCATTTTTTTCATGTAATGCCAATAAAAAGGACGGTTCATAATCTCTTCGTCCATTTCACTAGTTAATTGGATTTTTAAGAAGGAATTGCTTTTTTCGACAACTGAACATCCGTACGAGATAAAGAAATTTTGGACAAAATCAAAATAAGGATTTTCGTTCAACTCGATTCCCTCTTTTCATTTATAGAGTATTCTACATAGCTCACGAGATTTTTCAGTTTAATATCGATCTCTCCCTGACTTTCAGACTGATGTAAAATCGATTGCACTTGCTGGTCAAACGAACCTCCAGGAATCTGCTCCAATATCTGATCCAAGTCACCCACTGCGTTTTTAAACATCTCAATTTTTTTATAAAGCATCTGCATGATGTGGTCTTCTATTGTTCCTTCAATGGCAAAATTGTAGATTTTAACGTCCTGCTCCTGGCCGAAACGATGAATACGTCCAATCCGCTGTTCCAATCGCATCGGATTCCAAGGAAGGTCGTAGTTGATCATTTGGTGGCAGAACTGAAGATTGATCCCTTCTCCACCGGCTTCGGTTGCAATCATTACTTGAGCTTTATTTTTAAAAAGCTGCTTCATCCAATCTCTTTTACTTTTATTGAACTTGCCGCTGAAAGGCACAGAGGAAATCCCGTGCTGTTGTAAGTACCATTGTAAATAAAACTGTGTGGCGCGATATTCGGTAAACACTATAAATTTATCATCTGATTTCTCTATAATCTCAACCATACGTTTGGCTTTAGCGTGATGGGGGAGTTTACCAAGATTCTCAATAAAATACTCATATAATTCTGCTTGCTGTCCATTCGCTTGAGCTTTCATTTGCTTTAGAGACATAAAGCAAGCCTCACGTGAAGAACATAGTTCTTTAGCCAGCGTAAGCCAAGTAAAGGAAGGGTGGTTGGATTTTAAGGTTTCTAATTCGCTGTATAGTTTCATCTCTTCATCTGTAAACGTCAATCGTTCATTTGTTACAAGACGCTTAGAAGAATCAAGACCCGTATCTTTTCTTCGGTTACGAATCATTACTTTTCCAACTAAGGAATGGATATGTTCAATGTTTTGATCTTTTTTCGCATCTGATTGATATTTCTTCTTAAACTGAGTGAGATTGCCGAGATAACCGGGTTTTAATATTGAAACAAGATTAAATAAATCACTTAACTTATTCTGTATCGGGGTTGCTGTTAATAATAAACAGTAAGTCTTCTTTAAAGATTGCACGAATTGGTAGTTCTTCGTTTGATGATTTTTCAGTTTGTGAGCTTCATCGATAATGATCAGATCATAGGATATTGATAAGATTTCTTCCTTATGGTTTTCCCGTTTAGCCATATCAATGGAAGTGACTGTAACGTCCCAATCTTTCCAGGCCGCTTGCTTCTTCCTGGGAGAGGCAGCCTGAATATAAAATTTTTCATTTAATTCTTGTACCCACTGATTTACAAGGGAAGCGGGAGTCAAAATTAAAATCTTACGTGCGATGCCTCGAATCATGTATTCCTTCATGATCAGACCCGCTTCTAAAGTTTTTCCGAGCCCGACTTCATCTGCAAGTATGGCTCTTCCGTTCATGTGGTGAACGACTTTTTCAGCAGCGTTAATTTGATGCTCTAAGAAATTGACGTGTGGCAAGTGATCTAATGCTAGTAAACCATCGAATCGCGGGACAGTGTTATAACCTGCTGCCTGATAGGCAAGCCGAAAACCATCCCAATTGGACAGTTTTTCAGGATGGTCAAGGTCATTGGTCAGCGCACGAATGAATGCTTTATCATGTTGAATTTCGATCATATGCATAAACCCCTATCGATTCTGTGTATTCATGTGCAAAAATTGAGAATTATTGTAGAATTACATGTCAAATTCATTATCCCCTGTGATATAATGAACGGGAATAATGAAGAGTAAATCCATGCGTTATCAGTTAGTATGTCCAACTGAAACTTAGAAAATACGAAAGCGAATGACTGCAGGGGGAGAGACTACACTTGTAGCGCCGAAGGAGCAAGCACATTGCGAATCTCTCAGGCAAACAGACCTCTGTAGGACGCAACTCTGGAGAGAGTTTACATCAAGTAAACCACCCAAGAAGCAAGCGGCTTCATTAGTTGTATGACGGTCGTGAAACTTTCTGGTGAACGGACAGAGACTCCCGTAAATGACGGTGGAGTCTCTTTTTTTATAGGAATAATAAGTCTTGAAGGAGTGATTTAGGATGTCCGATCTAAAACGAACACCGCTTTATCCTGAATATGAGAAGCTTGGAGCTAAAACGATAGATTTCGGAGGCTGGGACTTGCCAGTGCAATTCTCTAGCATTAAAGAGGAACATGAAGCAACGCGAAGCCGTGCAGGGCTGTTTGATGTTTCTCACATGGGAGAAGTAACGGTTAAAGGGACAGATAGTCTAAGTTTCCTGCAAAAAATGCTTACAAACGATGTGTCCAAACTAGAACCAGGTAAAGCGCAGTATACAATTATGTGCTACGAAGACGGGGGGACCGTCGATGATTTGATCGTTTACCAATTAGAAGTAGAGAACTACTTGCTTGTCGTGAATGCTGCGAATCGAAAGAAAGATTCTGATTGGTTGAAAGAGCATGCTGAGGGTGACGTTCAGTTAGAAGATGTATCTGATGAGTATGTACAGCTCGCTCTTCAAGGTCCTTCAGCTGAAGAAACATTGCAATTGTTAACAGATACAGATTTATCCACGATCAAATTCTTCCGTTTTAAATCTGACGTCCAATTCAAAGGTGTAAAAGATGGAGGCATCGTATCTCGTACTGGATATACGGGTGAAGATGGTTTTGAAATTTATTTGCCTTCCCGCTCGGGTGCAGATCTTTGGCAGGCAATTTTACAGGCTGGAGAGTCAAAGGGAGTCCAGCCAATTGGGCTTGGCGCTCGTGATACACTGCGGTTTGAAGCAAATCTTGCCCTGTATGGTCAAGAACTCAGTAAAGACATATCACCAATTGAAGCTGGCTTGAATTTTGCTGTCAAAGTAAATAAAGAGGAAGATTTTATTGGTAAAGAAGTGTTAAAGAAGCAAAAAGAAGAAGGTCCTTCCCGCAAGCTGGTAGGAATTGAAATGATTGATAAAGGCATTCCCCGAACCCATTATGAGGTTCTGGATGGTGATGAAAAAGTTGGCTTTGTGACAACAGGCACACAGTCCCCTACGCTTGGGAAAAATGTCGGCTTAGCACTGCTCAACAAAGAGTATACAAAAATAGGGACAGAGGTAACGGTACAAGTCCGTAAAAGGAAGCTTAAAGCTAAAGTTGTAGCTACACCTTTCTATAAACGATAAGAACTGGGGGGAAGCACGAATGGAATTTCGCTATTTACCAATGACGGATCGAGATAAAAAAGATATGTTGAAACGCATCGGTGTTCAGTCATCTGAGGAATTGTTTTCTGATATTCCAGAATCTATCCGATTTAAAGGTGATTTGGATATTAAAGAGCCAAGAAATGAGTTTCAATTGACGAAAGAATTAACCGAACTTGCCGCTCAGAATGTAAATTTGAAAACACACACTTCATTCTTAGGTGCTGGTGTTTATGATCATTACATCCCATCAATTGTAGATCACGTTATCTCAAGATCAGAATTTTACACAGCTTATACACCTTACCAGCCGGAAATTTCTCAGGGTGAACTGCAAGCAATTTTTGAGTTCCAGACGATGATTTGCGAATTGACTGGCATGGATGTTGCAAACTCTTCCATGTATGACGGAGGAACAGCTCTAGCAGAAGCGGTTAACCTTTCCGCAGGTCAAACAAAAAAGAAGAAGGTGTTGGTGTCTAAAGCCATTCATCCGGAATCATTAGCGGTCATTCATGCTTATGTCAAAGGACCTGGGGTAGAGGTAATTGAAATAGATCATAAAAACGGTCTCACAGACCTTGTGCAGCTTGAAAAGGAATTGGATGATAGTACAGCTAGTGTTGTTATGCAGTATCCTAATTTCTTTGGACAGATTGAGCCTCTTGATCAAGTAAGAACGCTCGTTGACTCTCAGAAAAAAGCAATGTTGATTACATCCAGTAATCCACTTGCCCTGGGTTATCTTACTCCGCCGGGGGAATTTGGCGCGGATATTGTTGTGGGAGATGCTCAAGTGTTTGGCATTCCTGCTCAGTTTGGCGGGCCTCATTGTGGTTATTTTGCAACTACAAAAAAGCTCATGCGTAAAGTACCAGGGCGTCTTGTGGGTCAAACGGTGGATGAGGATGGCCGTCGTGGTTTTGTATTGACCCTTCAGGCACGTGAACAACATATTCGTCGTGATAAAGCAACATCCAACATTTGTTCAAACCAGGCTCTAAATGCTCTTGCCTCTTCTGTTGCTATGTCATCACTCGGTAAACAGGGAATTAAGAAAATGGCTTGGATGAATATTCAGAAAGCCACCTATATGAAAAAGCAATTGACTGCAAATGGTTTTGAAGTTGCGTTTGAAGGCCCATTCTTTAATGAGCTGGTAGTTACAATCGGAAAAGATGTCACTCAATTAAACAGTCATTTACTTCAAAAAGGTTTCATTGGCGGGTATGACCTTGGTCAGACACACGATGAGCTCAAAGGTCATATGCTCATTGCTGTAACAGAGATTAGAACTAAGGATGAGATTGATCAATTTGTTAAAGAATTGGGGGATATTCATGACTAATCAGGACTTTCCATTAATTTTTGAACTCAGTCAAGAAAGTCGTACAGGATTCAGCTTACCTGATTTAGATGTACCTGAATCTGATGTGGACAGTATGATTGGCTCTAGTTTCATTCGTAAAAGTGAACCAGATTTACCTGAAGTCAGTGAGCTTCAGATTATGAGGCATTACACGGCTCTTTCAAAAAGGAATCATGGTGTTGATTCTGGTTTCTATCCCCTCGGTTCATGTACGATGAAGTACAACCCTAAAATGAACGAAGATGTCGCGCGCTTAGCAGGCTTTAGTCATATTCATCCTTATCAGTCAGTAGAAACTGTACAAGGGGCGCTACACTTGATGTATGACCTTCAAGAGTCACTGACTTCTATTACGGGAATGCAAACTGTTACTCTTCAACCTGCCGCCGGTGCTCACGGAGAGTGGACGGGATTGATGATGATCAGAGCTTATCATGAAGCAAATGGTGATTACGAGCGGACTAAAGTGATCGTACCGGATTCAGCACATGGAACCAACCCTGCATCTGCTACTGTTGCTGGTTTTGAAGCTGTCACTGTTAAATCAGATGATAGAGGTTTGGTGGACTTAGATGATTTGAAGAGGGTCGTCGACCACCAGACAGCTGCGCTAATGCTGACTAACCCAAATACATTAGGTCTTTTTGAAGAGGACATTGAAGAAATGGCAGCAATTGTGCATGGTGCAGGTGGGAAGTTGTATTATGACGGCGCAAATCTTAACGCGATTCTCGGGTATGCACGACCTGGGGATATGGGGTTTGATGTCGTTCACTTGAACCTTCACAAAACCTTTACAGGACCACATGGCGGAGGCGGTCCAGGGTCAGGACCGGTAGGGGTGACAGCTGAATTAGAACCGTATTTACCTAAGCCAATTTTAACTAAGAAGAATGAGCAGTATGTATTTGATTATGATCGACCTAAGTCGATCGGACGGGTCAAACCCTATTATGGCAACTTTGGGATTAATGTTCGTGCCTATACCTACATCCGAACAATGGGGCCAGAAGGATTGAAGAAGGTTAGTGAATATGCCGTTATTAACGCGAATTACATGATGCGCCGTTTACAGGAAGAGTACGACCTTCCATTTGATCGTCATTGTAAGCATGAATTCATCCTATCTGGTAAGCGTCAAAAGAAACTTGGTGTACGTACGTTGGATATTGCCAAACGTCTACTCGATTTCGGCTACCATCCGCCTACCATCTACTTCCCAATTAACGTAGAAGAAGCACTTATGATCGAGCCGACCGAAACGGAATCGAAAGAAACGTTGGATGCGTTTATAGACGCTATGATCCAAATCTCTGAAGAGGCAAAAGAAGACCCTGAAAAGGTTCAGGAATCTCCGCATACGACTATTGTGAGTCGTATGGACGAGACATTAGCTGCTCGTAAACCTGTTTTGAGGTATTCAAAAGAGTAATAAGCAAAAAGATCGAAGCTCAATGAGAGCTTCGATCTTTTTGTGTTCATACAGGGTTGACGATCTATTTTTTGGATTTGATTTTCCCTGTCCATTTCTTAAATCCGCCTTGCAGGACATTTAAATCATCATAACCTTTTTTATTTAGGAGCATTGCAGCACGTGTCGACCGTGCTCCACTTTGGCAATATAAATAGACCGGCTTGTCTTTACGGATTTCAACCAGACGATTGCGCATTTGAGAAACTGGTATGTTCCGTGCTCCAAGAATATGACCACCGTCAAATTCATTTGGCTCTCTTACATCGATTAACTGGGCTTTTCTGTAGCCCTGGCGAAACTCCTCTTCCGTAAGTGTTTTCATAATTTTTCTGGCTTTGAAGAATCTATACAAACCGAATACTACTAGTAGAACAGCAGCTCCAATCAAGATCCATAATTCCATCACAGTTTCCCCCCATTTCTCTCTTCCTTAATCTATTATAGGAGGGAATGGTCAGCATTTCAAAAAAAATTTTCTGTGTACATATATTTTGACTCTCGTCCTGTTGCGGTTTTAAACTAGGCAGATGGTGCAACCGATAAAAAAAGTAAACAGAATGATAAAATGATGTTTTTTCTTTCATTATCTTCAGTTCTTTATGATATCCTTAGGATTATCTGATTGACAAGTTTCTACATATTCGTTCAAAAACACAATATATAGAAAAACTTATTATATCAAACACAATATATTGATTAACTTTTTGTATATGTGGTATCTTACTAGTATTAAGATACTTAATGATTGATTTTTAAGTGTAAGGGAGAGGTTTACAATGCAGACGACTACATCCAGTGACGTCCATACAAAAATTAATTTAGAACGGTTGAACGCCGATATCCGTCAGTTTCCTCAAGTTCATGAGATTACTTCTGATATGTCAATTACCCATAAAGGGGTATCAAGACTGGTCATGCTTGACCGTTATGCTTTTAAAGACACAGAGAAACTTACACTTTCAGAAGGCGATTTTGTCGTTCTGACGGTAAAAGATGATCCTAAGTTTCCAGCGCGCGGTTTCGGTTTTATACAATCAATTGACTGGCAAAAACACGAAGCTGTCGTAAAAGTTGAGAACGAATTCGTAAACGTCCTTGATCGTGAGGAAGAAAGGGAAACAGGGCTAATTACACGAAATCTTGATACGATTGACAAACCATTGGAAGTATTTTACGAGCAAATTGCACTAAGGAATGCCACAGGACTTGCTGAGGTAGAAGTAGACCCAGAGAAAAAAGATCAGAGCTTCAAAGATTTTTATGAAGAGCTCTCTAATTTGAATTTCATACCTGCAGGCCGTGTACTTTATGGAGCAGGCTCGAACACGGACGTGACTTACTTCAATTGCTACGTAATGCCTTATATCCAGGATTCAAGAGAAGGGATATCCGATCACCGTAAACAAGTGATGGAAATTATGTCTCGCGGCGGCGGAGTAGGGACGAATGGTTCAACTCTAAGGCCACGTAATACTCTAGCCAGAGGGGTAAATGGAAAATCTTCCGGTTCTGTTTCCTGGCTTGATGACATTGCAAAACTGACTCACCTTGTCGAACAAGGGGGATCAAGACGTGGAGCACAAATGATAATGCTAGCAGACTGGCATCCAGATATCATTGAATTCATCATCTCTAAAATGCAAAATCCGAGAATTCTCAGGTTCCTTATCGAAAACACGACTGATGAACAAATTAAACAGTTAGCACAAGATAAATTGAAGTTCACCCCTCTTACGGAGACAGAAAAAGATTTGTATCAAAGTGTAATAAACTATAAACATATGCCTGGTCTGGGCGGGTTCACAGAACAAAGCCTTCAGGAGGCAGAAGACAAGTTGAACACAGGCGGTAATTATACCGTTCATAACCCTGAGTTCCTTACCGGTGCAAACATCTCAGTATGTATTACAAAAGAATTCATGGATGCTGTTGAGAATGACACTGAGTATCATCTTCGTTTTCCAGATGTAGAAAACTATACAATGGATGAGATGGACATCTACAATGAAGAATGGCAACAGAGCGGAGATGTTCGTGAGTGGGCGGAGCGTGGGTTCGGCATTCGAACTTACCGCACAGTAAAGGCGAAAGAATTGTGGAATTTGATTAATATTTGCGCCACATATTCTGCTGAGCCAGGGATCTTTTTCATCGATAACGCGAACGAGAAGACTAATGCAACGGCTTACGGGCAAAAAGTAGTTGCAACAAACCCATGTGGAGAGCAACCGCTAGCTCCATATTCGGTTTGTAATCTAGCTGCGGTCAATTTAGCTTCCGTTGCCGATAAGAAAAACAAATCCATCGATTTTGATAAATTAAAGCATACTGTTCGAACAGGCGTCCGTATGCAGGACAACGTAATTGATGCGACGCCGTATTTCCTGGAAGAAAACAAAGTACAGGCATTAGGAGAGCGTCGTGTAGGACTAGGCGTCATGGGCTTGCATGACCTTCTCATTTATACGGAGACAGAATATGGATCGGAAAAAGGAAACCAATTGGTTGATCAGATCTTTGAAACGATCGCGACAACAGCCTATCGTGCTTCTATTGACTTAGCAAAAGAAAAAGGAAGTTTTCCGTTCCTGGTGGGAGAAACAGAAAAGGAAACATTCAAACTTCGAGAAGATTTCATTAATACTGGATATATGAAAGAAATGCCAGAAGATATCCGAGAAGGCATCCTGGAACACGGAATACGTAATTCACACTTGCTTACAGTAGCTCCAACAGGGAGTACTGGAACAATGGTGGGTGTAAGTACAGGTCTCGAGCCGTATTTCTCTTTCTCTTATTACCGAAGCGGGCGTCTCGGGAAGTTTATAGAAGTTAAAGCTGACATTGTGAAGGAGTATTTGGATGAACACCCTGAACAAGATCCAAATCAGCTTCCAGAGTGGTTTGTGACTGCGATGACAATGTCACCTGAAGCCCATGCAGATACCCAATGCATTATTCAGCGTTGGGTTGACAGCTCTATATCAAAAACTGTCAATGCACCAAAAGGGTATTCTGTCGAACAAGTTGAGCAGGTATATCAGAGACTATATCGTGGCGGAGCTAAAGGTGGAACGGTATATGTAGATGGCAGCCGTGACAGTCAGGTTCTATCTCTTAAAGCAGAGGAAAATGATTTCGAAGGTGAACAGACAACCTTTGAATTTGAAGAAGATAGGAAACCGAGAGTCGTTCTTATGGACACTGTTCACGAACTGGAAAAGACGAAAGTGACCATTGGTTCAGAAGTGGGAGATACTTGTCCAGTTTGTAGAAAAGGAACTGTAGAGGACATTGGTGGATGTAATACATGTACGAATTGTAATGCTCAACTGAAATGTGGACTATAATTTCAAAAGCAAACAAGACATCAGACCTGATAAGGTCTGGTGTCTTCCTTTTTTAGCAGTAGCTTTCTTGTCACAGCGAAGAAACTAGTGTATGATTTTTTATGAAAGAACCTACATAGGACAGGTTATATTGGGGGTTTATCATGCCGACACCAAGTATGGAAGATTATATTGAGCAAATTTATATACTTATAGAAGATAAGGGCTATGCTCGTGTTTCTGATATCGCAGAAAACCTACAGGTCCACCCGTCTTCTGTTACAAAGATGGTCCAGAAATTAGATCGTGATCAGTATTTGAATTACGAAAAGTACAGAGGGCTAATTTTGACACCAAAAGGGAAAAAAGTAGGCAAACGTCTTGTCTACCGCCATGAACTTCTAGAACAATTTTTAGAAATCATCGGTGTGGACCATGAGAACATATATGATGATGTGGAAGGTATCGAGCACCACTTGAGCTGGAACTCAATAGACAGGATCGGTGATCTTGTTCAGTATTTCGATGAACAACCGAAGCGGGTCGATGCATTAAGGGAAATCCAGCAAAAAAATGAAGAACAAAATAGCGAAGAATAAGGACGCATATGGATGCGTCCTTTTTTACGTGTTCTAATTCAAACTTCACCTGTTTATAAATGAAATAAGTGGGGTGAGTAAAATGAAGGTTGATGGCGTTTTTTCGGGTGGTGGTGTAAAGGCACTCGCTTTTATCGGCGCTATGGAAGAGCTTGAAGATCAAGGATACACGTTCGCTCGAGTAGCCGGGACATCAGCAGGAGCTATCTTAGCGTCCCTTACTGCAGCTGGTTATACCGCTCCAGAACTAAAGCAGAAATTAAAAACGCTCTCTTTTGAAAAGCTCGTCGATATTCCTTTTACAGAACAGCTGCTCCCTTTTATGAAGTGGTTAATGCTCTACTATCGTTTAGGACTATATAAAGGAAATCGATTAGAAGCTACATTGGAGAAGTGGCTGGAAGAGAAAGGTGTCCGAACGTTTGCCGACTTGCCAAACAACTCCCTGAAGATTATCTGCTCTGATTTAACCCTCGGACGTATTGTTGTTCTCCCCGATGATCTCAAACGTATCTATGGAATTGACCCTGCTACATTTTCAGTAGCAAAGGCTGTTCGTATGAGCTCAGGACTCCCATATTTTTTTATTCCGGTTAAAATCCATGGGAAAAAAGGTAAGTCAGTTATTGTAGATGGAGGCGTTTTGAGTAACTTTCCAATTTGGATATGGGAAACGAAAGGGATTTGCCGAAAACGTCCTATAATTGGAATGCAGCTAAGCGATCCTCCGGATAAGCTCCCTGAAAAGAAAATCCGCAATGCTATTCAAATGTTCCATGCTTTATTTAAGACTATGCAGCAAGCTCATGATGCGAGGTATATTTCACCAAAGTCTAGTAAAGACGTGATATTCATACCTGTAAAGGGGGTTCAAACGACAGATTTTAATATGAGTCCGAAAGAAAAAGAATACCTTATGGAAATAGGAAGAGAACACGCTAAAGAATTCCTGCAAAGATGGAAAAAATAAAAAAATCGAGCCGGCTTAGAAAGTGGCTCGATTTTTATGTTTGTCTTTGTTTCCTTCAATGACTCTTAAGTGAGGAGCGCTTGAGCGCTTACGAGTCTTTTTACCTACAGGTGAAGGCTTTACTTTCGGTTTTGCCATACTGCTTTTTTTGATAGTCGGTGCTGGCTGTTTGTATTTTTGTTTCGATTGTTTCACAGCTTGCTTGTATTTTTTCATCTCGGTACGGTTGCCTCCGCCCCCGAAACCTCGATTTCTAAGAAACAAGAAGTAAATGGCTCCATATACCAATGCAGCAATCCCAATCATCATTGCAATTGAGGATAGAAAGCTTGATGTGTTTGTAAACAACTGAATTCCTACGTATAGCAAGGCAAGGGCAAAAAGTGTATAGATGATAGGAGTCATCCAATTACGCATATTATAGTTCCTCCCTTCTTGAAAGTCATCATCAAATATGTCTTATTACTTATATACCACTAAATCTTTTTTTATATCATACTCAAGAACATTTATAGAGCTTTTTCGACAACTTGCTTAGTGCCTGAGTAGTTTTATTATTTATGCTTGAAGCACCCATGTTCTTTTAGAGTCTTTCCGTTTTTTCTAGGATTATGCAAAACTATGATGTTTTAGTCTATGTGGATGATGTTATCAAAAGCTCAACCGGTCTTTCTAAACGATACCATTTTAAGGGGAATATTAAACACGTAATAAAGCTGAGCTTTCTTTTATTTTACCTCAAAACTGCCCCTATAACTAGCGATAAAATTGTCGATATTAGCATGATTTTTATAGGTTGGTAAATGCTAAGTGATGAGGTGATATAGATGACAGATCAGCCAAAACAACAAAACCAGCAAGAACCAAAACAAAGCGTTTTTACAAAAGCACTGATCACTGGTTTTACGTCCGGCATTCTATGGAGCGGGCTAGCGACCATTGCGTATTATTTTAACTTTACTGAGGTGTCTCCAGCGTCGTTTCTATTTCGGTCTTACTTGCAGACAGAATGGACAGGGACATGGCTTGCCGATGTGCTTGCAATTCTCATAGTAGGTATTTTGTCCCTGGTAAGTGCGATTATTTATTACATGCTCCTAAAGACCAAGAACGGTATATGGCCAGGCCTTGTTTATGGATTAGTCTTATGGGCGCTTATTTTCATCGTCCTTACACCTTTGTTTCCTGCAATCCCAGCATTCTTAGATTTGAATAGCGACACGTGGGTAACAACCGGGTGTTTGTTCATTTTATATGGTGTATTTATAGGGTATTCCATTTCGTATGAATACAGAGAGTTCAATGAGACTGCGAAATCGTATTCAAACGAGCAAGGAGTATGATAAACTGAAGGTGAATAGCAATTTCAAAAAGGTGGGGAGCGCAAGGCAGTATGAAGCGACTTTTATTGATCAATGGTCCAAATTTAAACATGTTAGGGAAAAGAGAGCCTGACAAATACGGCCGCCATACCCTCAAGGATGTTGTCCGCCTTGTAAAAGATACAGCTTGGGAACAAGGGTATGAAGTTGAAGCTTATCAATCGAATCATGAAGGAGATCTAGTAGATCAGATTCAGAGTGCTGTAGGTCGTGCGGCAGGAATAATTATCAATCCTGCTGCTTATACTCATTCGAGTATTGCCATGAGGGATGCGGTTAGTGCTATATCGGTTCCAGTTATCGAAATTCACATATCGAATGTGCACAGCCGGGAGGAATTCCGCCATCATTCAATGTTAGCACCAGTATGTTCAGGGCAGATTGTAGGCTTTGGAATAGATGGATATCGTTTAGCCACCCTCGGTTTAATTAAGAAGATAGAGGATGAAGGGAGAAATGATTCATGAGTAAGTTGGAGAGTTTACGCAAAGCGATCATGACAGAAGAACTGGATGGTCTACTAATCATGAGTCCTAAAAATCGGCGTTACATTTCAGGATTCACCGGTTCATCCGCTGCATTATTGATTACGAACAAGGAAGCAAAATTAGTTACAGATTTTCGCTACACTGGTCAAGCAGCCGAGCAAGCAAAAGAATTTGAAGTGATTGAACACAAGAATCCTATGCATAAGGAAATCTCGAATCAGGTAGAGAAACTAGGCTTAAAACGAATTGGCTTTGAAAAAAATCATGTTACATATAATACGTATGAGCAATATAATGATGAATTGAGCGCAGAACTAGTACCAACTGCCGGTCTTGTGGAAAAGTTACGCTTGATTAAGACGGATGAGGAGATTAGTATATTAAAGGATGCAATAAAAATAGCAGATGATGCATTTGAGCATATCCTTGGCTACATAAAACCAGGCATAAAAGAAATTGATGTATCCAATGAGCTAGAGTTCTTTATGAGAAAGCAAGGAGCCACTTCTTCCAGTTTTGATATCATTGTAGCCTCAGGCTATCGCTCAGCTCTACCACATGGAGTTGCTTCTGAGAAGGAAATCCAAGCTGGTGAGCTTGTGACTCTTGATTTCGGTGCCCTTTATAAAGGTTATTGTTCGGATATTACGAGAACTGTTGCCGTTGGAGAAATCAGCGATGAGCTCAGAAATATCTATAATACTGTTCTAGAAGCCCAGTTAAAGGGTATGGAAGGGTTAAAGGCAGGTATTACTGGGATAGAAGCGGATGCATTGACTAGGGATTATATTAAAGAAAAAGGATATGGCGAATACTTTGGTCACTCTACCGGTCACGGAATCGGTCTGGATGTGCATGAAGGTCCAGGATTATCGTTCCGTTCCGACCAGCGGTTAGAGGAAGGAATGGTTGTCACTGTAGAGCCGGGAATTTATGTGCCTAATGTAGGCGGATGTCGTATTGAAGACGATGCCCTTATTACCAAAGAAGGAAATGAACGTCTAAGTACATCCACCAAAGAATTGATCACGTTGTAAGTTGTAAAAGGAATTAAGGAGGAATATTTGATGATATCAGTAAACGATTTTCGAACAGGTTTAACGATCGAAGTAGACGGAGGAATTTGGCAGGTTATGGATTTTCAGCATGTGAAACCTGGAAAAGGGGCTGCTTTTGTCCGTTCTAAATTGCGTAATCTTCGAAATGGAAATATCCAAGAGAAAACTTTCCGTGGAGGAGAAAAAGTAGAGCGTGCTCATATTGAAAACAGAAAAATGCAGTACCTTTACGCTAATGGAGATATGCACGCTTTCATGGATATGGAAACCTTTGAACAAGTGGAAATCCCTTCTGCTTTAATTCAAGAGCAGTTGAACTATTTGAAGGAAAACATGGAAGTGCAAATCCAGTCCTATCAAAGTGAGACCATCGGTGTAGAACTACCTAAAAATGTGGAACTGGAAGTTGTAGAGACAGAACCAGGAATCAAAGGTGATACCGCTAGCGGTGGCACAAAACCTGCAACACTTGAAACAGGATTGATCGTCCAAGTACCTTTCTTCATTAATCAAGGAGAAGTTCTTGTGATCAGTACAACAGATGGAAAATATGTTTCTCGTGCAAATTAATAGAGTACACGAATAAGCTCGCTCCCTTTATGGGAGCGGGCTTTTTTTAATAGAGCTCTTATAAATTCTATTTTTATATCATTTAACCTGTCATAAGAGTGAGAGAGGGACATACATATGAAGTAAACCATATAAAGGAGTTAGAAAGGATGAAAGAGATTATCAGGTTGTTTCCTGATCACTTTCAACTTCTCTTAAAAAAGAATGTGAATTGGGAGACAGTCCAAGAAATTCGTTTAAGAGTCCAGCACAAAATTGAAATCCTTGATTCGACCACTAACGCTTGTTTGTCACAAGGCTGTTTATCAGCTGCAGATCTATCTTATGTTTTAAACCAGATCAGTCAATTCTCACTCTACCGATTCAAAGATCAGTTGAAAGATGGATTTATTACCATTGAGGGTGGCCACAGAGTAGGACTTGCTGGAAAGGTAAACACAATAAACGACAAAGTGGATACCGTAAAGCACGTATCTTTTATGAATATCCGAGTAGCAAGGTCAACAAGAGGCCACGTAGAACCGTTGCTGCCTTATCTATATCATGATGGCAGGTGGACAAGCACTCTGATCATAGGACCGCCACATTCTGGAAAAACTACCTTACTTCGTGAGTTGGCACAAATGATAGGGTCTAACCGCATTTATCCAGCTTCAAAGGTAGCAGTTGTCGATGAAAGATCAGAAATTGCAGCGAGCCTGCAAGGAGTTCCTCAATTGGACGTAGGGTCCAGAACAGATGTGATGGATGCCTGTCCGAAGGCAGAAGGCATGATGATGATGATACGCTCAATGTCACCTGAAGTCATTGTAGTTGATGAAATTGGAGGGATACAAGATGCTGATGCAGTCCGAGAGGCTGCTTATACGGGGGTTGAGGTCATTTGCAGTATTCACGGGGATAGTTTCGAATCTGCAAGAAATCGTCCGTCAACGAATTCTTTAATAACGGAAAAAGTGTTTGATCGTTATATAGTACTTGGGAGGCTTACGGACAAAAAACCTGGAGCCACAATGGTTCTTGATGAAACTGGACAAGTTATTGCACAAATGGAAAGGAGGAGAAACGATGGAGTGGCTCGGAGCTCTAATAATCCTGTCCGTCACCACTTGGGCGGGTTTTGATATAGCGGCTCGTTACAAAAAAAGGCCAGGACACATTAGGCAATGGAAAAATGCGCTTCAAATGATTGAAGCAGAAATGGTGTTCGGCCAATCGTCCTTATGGGAAGTTTGTGAAAACCTATCTCTCCATCTTCCTGAACCGATTGGAAAATTTTTTAAAAGTATCACGGAAGAAAAAGAATATTGTTCTGATTTCTCTGAACGGTGGACGAGTCATTTAAAAAAACATTGGTCCATGAATGCACTGACGAAGAGTGAGTGGGAAATTTTGACCCAGTTTGGCCAAACTCTTGGACAGCACGACTTAGAGCAGCAGCAGAAGCAGATCCAACTAACTCTTCATCATCTCGATCGTGAACTTAATGAAGCACTGGAAGTTTGCGAGCAATATCAAAGAATGGCACGCGGAATGGGAGTCTTGAGTGGGTTGTTAGTTATCATTCTTATCATTTAAAGGGGGAAGGGGCATTGTGCTGCAGGATGCAACGATTCTTTTTCAAATAGCAGGTGTCGGAATTATCGTCGCTATGATTCATAGCATTTTAAAACAGATGGGAAAAGAGGAAATTGCTCAAGCTGTTACGCTGACTGGCTTCATTATTGTACTTTTTATCGTACTTTACAGGCTGGCGGATTTGTTCCAACAAATAAAATCAGTATTTCTGTATCAAGGGTAGCTTATGGATATTATCCAAGTCGTATCACTGGGCTTAATAGCGGCACTTTTAATTATCTTGTTAAAAGAGCAAAAATCTTCCGCCGCTTTTTTGCTTCTTTTGTTTACGGTTATTATTATCTTTTTGTCCATCTTAGACCAAGTAAAATATATATTTACTCTTCTCTCCTATATCGCTGACCAGGCCCAAGTGGAACCTGTCTATTTTAAAACAATTTTAAAAATTATCGGAATTGCTTATATCGCAGAATTCGGAGCGCAACTGATCAGAGATGCAGGTTTGAATTCATTAGCATCAAAAGTGGAGCTTGCAGGGAAGCTGTTTATTCTCATGCTTGCGATTCCTATTGTCACAGCTGTCATTGAAACGATACTGAATTTCATACCCGGGCACTTAGGATAAGATAGCGAGGTATCCAATGAAACGATTATCTATCATAAGCTTTGTTCTATTTATTCTGATATGTTTTCCGTCGGTTTCGTTGGCTTCGACTTCACCTTCCACTTCACCAGAAGAAGTACCATCCATGCTAGATCATGTTTCAACAGAGGAGTTGGAAGCTAGCTGGAAAGAATTGAGTCAAAAATATGGTGAATATGTACCTACCTTCACAATGGATAATTTTAGAGAATATATCCAATCCGAAGGCTCAATAAAATCGTCGGATTGGTTCTCTGGATTACTAAAATTTTTCTTTCACGAGCTGATGGTGAATGGTAAACTCCTTGCTTCACTATTGTTTCTTACTTTGTTCAGTACATTGCTGCACTCGGTGCAATCTTCCTTTGAGAATTCTGTTGTGAGCAGAATTGCATATCTTGTGATCTATTTGGTTTTATTAACACTTGCACTGGAAAGTTTCCGTCAAGTGATTGGTTATACGCTTGATGCCATTGATAGAATGAGCAGCTTTATGATAGGACTTCTTCCTTTACTATTAGGCATCATGGCTTCATTTAGCCATCTGATGTCGATTTCATTTTTCCATCCGATTATCGTTGCACTCGTACAATCGAGCGGGCTTTTGGTTAAATACCTTCTAATCCCTTTGTTTGCATCTTCAGCACTGTTGTTGATCATCGGTGGGTTGAATGATACCTATAAAGTTGATCAGCTCGCTGAACTGCTTAGGAAGACAGGGCTTGCTGTAATGGGAATCTTTTTAACCATTTTTTTAGGGGTCATTTCTGTCCAGGGCACGGTAACAGCCGTACAAGATGGGGTTACGATGAAGACAGCCCGGTTTGTCACAGGGAATTTTGTTCCTGTAGTGGGGCGTTTGTTCACGGATGCTACCGACACTATCCTAGGGGCATCCCTCGTCTTAAAAAATACATTAGGTATTGCCGGGGTCGTCATACTTTTGGGCATAGCCATATTCCCTGCATTAAAAGTGTTTGCTATAGCTATTATATATAAATTGGCAGCCGCCCTGCTGCAACCGCTTGGTGATGGTCCAATTATAGAAGCAATGTCTGTTGTCAGCCGCCATATCATGTATGTGTTTGCGGCTTTACTTATGGTATCGATGATGTTTTTTCTTGTCATCGTCATTATGGTCGCAGCTAGCAATATCACAATGATGGTGAGGTGAGAGGGCATAGTGATGAATGTATTTACAGAATGGATTACGAGGATCGTACTTTTTCTTTTATTAGCTATGGTGGCCGATGCTCTTCTTCCATCAGGCCTGATGAAGAAATACGCCCGGCTTGTCATGTCCATTTTACTGCTGCTCATTTTTTTAGGGCCGCTCCTCCAAGTACTTAAAGTCGATCCGAATCAACTGTTGAAATCAGCTGAATATTCTATGGATCAACAAGTAGACACTTTAGCTTTAGATGAAAGTATAGAAAAGAAGAAAAATGAAATAGTTGAGGGACAAGACGCATATAAATTAGAACAGGTTACCCAAGCTTTAGCGAAAGAAATGGAAGAACCGCTTAAACAAGACCTCCACCTGCAGCTGGTCAACCTTGATATGAGCTTTCTGAACAAACCCTATCAAATGGAGACACTGGACAAGCTGGTGGTGACACTTTCACCGGTAAAGGAGAAAGCACCGGTTGATGAAGTGAATATTTCGATCATGGATAAGCCCAGCTCTGAGGAAAACAAAGAAGATGAAGAGGTTCGAGATTGGATAGCTGATCACTTGGACTTAAACAAAGATCAAATCGAGATCCGCTGGGAGGAAGAGGATGAGTAAATGGTGGAATAAACTTTTGCAACCTTTGTCTGGGAAAGAAGGCAGTAAAATAAGCAAGCCTAAATATGTGATTGGGTTAGGTCTGATTGGGGTGCTGTTTATCTTAACAAGCAATTGGTTCCAATCTTCAGGACAACCAGAGCCGGAAATGCCATCTCAAACTTCATCTGAACAAAAAGCAGAAGCAGAATCTCCTGAAATGACAGACTCCATCTCTTTGCTGGAATCAGAATATGAAAAACAGCTTAAGCCTCTTTTGGAAAATATCGAAGGGGTTAGTGCGGTGGATATAATGATTAATTTATCAGCCACACATGAAAAAGTGTATGACAAAAATTTAATTATAAGTAAACAAACCACACAGGAAACAGATAAGAATGGAGGGGAGAGGGAGATTGAGGATTATTCAAAGGAAGAGCAATTAGTCCTTGTCCGTCAGGGGGATCGTGAAGTTCCTTTATTGACCAAAACTCAAAAACCAGCTGTTAGCGGTGTATTTGTCACAGCTAAAGGGGTTGACCAAATGAAAGTGAAGGGGTGGGTGGTCGAAGCAGTGTCCAGGGTGCTTGATGTCCCGAGCCACAGAATTTCAGTATTGCCTAAACAATAAGGAGGGTTTCTCTTGGTAAAAAAACAAACCGTATGGTTACTCACAATGTTAAGTCTTTTGATCGTTTTGAGTGTATATTATATGACGTCTCCTGATAATGGAGAAATGGCTTTCATACAAGAGGATGAATTCGCTGAAATGACGGAAGAAAAGAGTGGAGCAGAAGGAATGGACGGGGTCGAGACAACAGGAGATGGTACTGTGATTTCACAAGTGTCGACGGATGAATTATTTGCAGCCATTCGCCTCGATATGAAAAATGAACGAGATCAATTACAAGAACAGCTATCTGACATTGTAGCGTCCAGTAATTTCACAACACAAGAAAAAAATGAGGCGCTAGAAAAGATTGAAACGTTGAAAGAGACTCAATCGAAAGAATCCATATTAGAAAATACAATCCGTGCAAGTGCCGCTTATGAGGATGTATTAGTAAGAGCTGAAGAGGATACGGTCCACGTCACAGTGATGTCGGATGAGCTTTCAAAAACAGAAACTAATCAGATTATCCAAATGGTTTCGGATGAGTTTGGTCAAAAAGAAGTTCAAGTTCAATTTCAGCCTGCAAGTTAAGGTTTACCCTTCTGATCTGAATGGTCAGGGGGATTTTTTTTGTTCAAAAATTAATTAGCAATCATTCCTAATTAAAACGCTTTCCCATAACCAAGTTGCAGTCAGGTACCATTATGTCGTAGAATATTAAGAGGAGTTTTTAGTACCAGTTATAAAAGTAATTATACATAAAGGGGTGCCAGACATGTTAAAGGTACAAGAAATTCGTGAAATTATTAAGTTAATCGACAAATCAAATATTGATGAATTCTGTTATGAATCTGATGGAACAAAGGTTTCTATGAAGAAACAGCAGGGGCAAGTCGTCACAGAACCTGTACAAGTCCAGGAGACAGCTAAGCCACAGCCGGCTCCACAACAGGAGCCGACAGCAAAAGAACCTGTCCAGCAAAAAGAAGAGCCAGCTCAGAAGCAGGAATCACCTGAAACAGAGCAAGGTAGCAGTGATTATGACCAAGAGATTACTTCACCGATGGTCGGTACATTTTATCAATCTCCGTCACCTGAAGAAGGTCCTTACGTTCAAGAAGGCGATCAGGTGAAAGAAGACTCAGTCGTATGTATTGTAGAAGCGATGAAATTATTCAATGAAATTGAAGCGGAAGTATCTGGTGAAATCGTCGAAATTCTTGTCAAAGACGGTGAGTTAGTCGAATACGGCCAACCGTTGTTCCGCGTAAAGTCTAAATAACGGGGGATGAGTTTTTTGATTAAAAAAGTTTTAATTGCAAACAGAGGAGAGATCGCTGTTCGCATTATCCGTGCCTGTAAAGAGATGGGGATTGCGACTGTAGCGGTTTATTCTGAAGCAGATAAAGAAGCACTACATGTGCAGCTTGCGGACGAGGCCTACTGTGTAGGACCTAAATTGAGTAAGGATAGTTACTTGAACTATACAAACATCATGAGTCTTGCCACACTTACTGAGGCAGATGCGATCCATCCTGGATATGGATTTCTTTCTGAAAATGCAGAGTTTGCTGAAATGTGCGAGGAATGCAATATCACTTTTGTTGGACCATCCTCTTATGCGATTCAAAAAATGGGTACAAAAGATGTGGCCAGAGAAACTATGAGGGAAGCAGGTGTCCCGATCGTCCCTGGTTCTGAAGGAATTATTAAAGACGAGAAAGAAGGGCTTCAAGTAGCAGAAGAGATTGGCTATCCGGTTATTATTAAAGCGACAGCTGGAGGCGGAGGTAAAGGTATCCGCGTAGCCCGCGATGAAGAAGACCTTAAAAAAGGTATTCGTATGACTCAGCAAGAAGCTGAAACGGCATTCGGAAACCCTGGGGTATATATAGAGAAGTTTATCGAGAACTTCCGCCATGTCGAGATACAAGTGCTCGCTGACAATCATGGTAATGCTGTTCACCTTGGAGAGCGTGATTGTACAATCCAGCGCCGTTTGCAAAAGTTAATCGAGGAGACCCCATCTCCAGCGATATCCGAAGATATGCGTGAAAAAATGGGGGATGCTGCTGTAAAAGCAGCTCTCGCTGTTAACTATTCTGGTGCAGGGACGGTTGAGTTCATTTTCGATAAAGAGGAAGACAAGTTTTACTTCATGGAAATGAATACAAGAATTCAAGTAGAACACCCCGTTACAGAAATGGTGACTGGTGTTGATTTGATTAAAGAAATGCTTTTAGTCGCAAACAATGAGAAACTTTCCTTCAATCAAGAAGAAATTGAATTTGAAGGCTGGTCTATTGAATGCCGAATAAACGCAGAAGATCCCTTCAAAGATTTTATGCCTTCTGCAGGAAAAATAGATATGTATTTACCGCCAGGCGGCCTTGGCGTACGAGTAGATTCAGCTGCTTATCCAGGATATATGATTCCACCTTATTATGATTCCATGGTCGCTAAGTTGATTACTTACGGTAGAGATCGTGACGAAGCGATCCGTCGAATGAGACGAGCTCTAGACGAATTTGTTATTGAAGGTATTCATACCACCATTCCATTTCATCAGCGCATGATGGAACATGAAATCTTTGTTGGCGGAGACTTTAATACGAAATTTCTAGAGAAGTATACTATAATGAAAGACGAATAAGGAAAAGGAGTGGTCGTTGTGAACGAGAAGCAATTGTTGAATGTGACAGATGGGTCTACACTAGGCAATATTGAGATTGCTCCTGAAGTAATTGAAGTGATCGCGGGCATTGCCGTTTCTGAAGTTGCTGGTGTCGCTTCAATGAGAGGCAACTTTGCTTCCGGTGTCGCAGAGCGCTTAGGAAAAAAAGATCATGGAAAAGGTGTAAAGGTCGAGTTGACTGAAGACGGTATCTTAATCGATGCTTATGTTGTCGTGGACTATGGAATTTCTATTCCGGATACGGCACAAAAAATCCAAGATAATACAAGGCAGGCTCTAAAAAACATGACCGCACTTGAGATTAACGAAATCAACGTTCATGTGGTCGGTGTGAAAATGGATTCTAAGGAAGAAGAAATCGAAACACAAGACTATCAATAAAATAAGCCGGAGAGGGGAAACCCTTTCTGGCTTTTTTCTATGAAGTCTTGTCTTACTAATGCGACAAATTAGTTGGGAATAGCTTTTATTATAGTAAAATGTTATTATGCTAACGGATATTACCTTAAAGGAGAATGTACATGAAACGACGCACAGCCCGAGAAAAAGCTTTCCAAGCCTTATTTCAAATCAATAATAGCGATATTGATACGGATGAAGCTATCCAGCATGTAGTAGAAGAACCGGTCGTAGATGCTTTTCTACATGACCTTGTCCACGGGGTAATGAATCATCGGTCTGAAATTGACGATCGGATTTCGAGCAACCTTGATAATTGGTCGTTTAACCGGCTTCCTAAGGTTGAGAAAACAGTACTGCGTATGGCTGCTTATGAAATGAAGTATAAAGAGGATGTGCCAGCACAGGTGGCTATCAATGAAGCTGTAGAGCTTGCGAAAATCTTTGGCGAAGAAGATTCAGGCAAATTCGTCAATGGTGTCTTATCAAAAATGGTATAAAAATTCAGAGGGGGAACTAGAGAATGTCAGCTGAAGTTATTTATGGAAAACAGTTAGCCGAAGAATTGCGTCAAGAGATGAAAGAGGAAGTCAGCGAGCTTCACAACCATAACATTCATCCGAAGTTAGTTGTCGTTATTATCGGAGAAGACCCTGCGTCTATGTCTTACGTTAAGGGAAAGCAGCGAGCTTCTGAGAAGATAGGGTTAGATTCTGAATTAATTGAGCTTCCAGAATCAACTTCAGAAAAAGAACTTCTAGACTTGATTGATCAACTAAATGAGGATCAGACTGTTCATGGTATTCTCGTTCAATTGCCACTGCCGGATCATATTGAAGATCAAAAAGTGATTGAAGCGATTACCCCTGAAAAAGATGTGGATGGGTTCCACCCAATTAATGTCGGGCGTTTGCTGACAGGACAAGAAACGTTTTATCCTTGTACACCATACGGGATTATGGTTATGCTAAAACGCGCGAATATCACTATTGAAGGAAAGCATGTTGTCATTGTCGGGCGAAGTAATTTAGTTGGCAAGCCTGTTGGACAATTATTGCTAAATGAAAATGCAACGGTTACTCATTGTCACTCAAGAACGAAAAATCTTCGTGACCATACTAAACAAGCAGATATCTTAATTGTAGCGGCAGGGAAGGCTGGTTTGATTACAGGTGATGACATTGAAGAAGGTACAGTCGTAATTGATGTAGGTGTCAACCGTGTGGATGGAAAATTAACCGGAGATGTAGACTTTGACTCTGCCTGCGAAAAAGCTTCCCATATTACACCTGTTCCAAAGGGAGTAGGGCCGATGACGATTACAATGCTTCTTCATAACACGATTAAAGCAGCGAAACGGATCCACAATCATCAATAAGGAGATTTTTGTGTGAACGATCAATATCTTACGGTTACAGCGTTAACTAAATATATAAAACGAAAACTCTCGAGCGATCAACATTTAAAAAATGTTTGGCTTAGAGGGGAAATTTCTAATTTTAAGCATCATAGCCGCGGGCATATGTATCTCTCTTTAAAGGATGAGCAAGCACGCATTCAAGCTGTGATGTTTGCTGGCAATAATCGTAGCCTCAAATTCTCTCCTGAAAACGGTATGAACGTCTTAGTGAGAGGAGAGATCAACGTTTATGAACCAATGGGGCAATATCAACTGTATATTCAAGATATGCAGCCTGATGGAATAGGAGCCCTTTACCTTGCTTTCGAGCAGCTTAAGGAGAAGCTTGGCAAAGAAGGAATATTTTCTGTAGAGCGAAAAAAAGCGATTCCTACATACCCTAATCACATTGCAGTGATCACATCACCGACAGGAGCGGCAGTCCGAGATATATTGACCACAATCAATAGGAGATATCCAATTGTACCTGTCTCAATTCTACCGGTTTTAGTGCAGGGAGACAGGGCACCGTTATCGATTGTGAGAGCTATTGAGTATGCGAATGAAAAGTTAGATGTGGATGTGTTAATCGTCGGCAGGGGTGGAGGTTCAATCGAAGACTTATGGGCATTCAACGAGGAAATTGTGGCTAGAGCGATTGCCAATTCTAAAATCCCTGTCATCTCAGCTGTCGGGCACGAAACAGACACGACAATCAGCGATTTTGTTGCAGATATAAGGGCTGCTACACCATCTGGTGCTGCTGAGCTTGCGGTCCCTTCCATCATTGAACTCAATGAGCAAATTCAGGCGTTAAAGCATAGGATTATGCGGGCGATGGAAACAAAACAAACCAATGGAAGGCAAAGGCTCTCTCGCCTTGAGAAATCCTATGCCTTTAAATACCCCGAACAACTGATGAAACAAAAAGAACAGGACCTGGACCGCCTCCTTGAAAGACTTTCAAAGCAAATGGCCATCCACCACGACCAAAGAAGAGAAAAAGTGTCCAATTTACAGAACCGTTTATTTGTTCAAGGACCAGGTGCTCAAATCAAAGAAGGCCGTCACCGTCTGCAAAGCAATACAAAACAGCTTCAAGCAAGATTTGAAGATGTTTGGAATAAAAAACAGGAGCAATTCAGAGTGAACTTGGAGAAATTGTCTTTACTGAACCCTTTAGAAATAATGAAACGGGGATACGCCATCCCTTTTTCTGAAGATGGAGAAGTCTTGAAACAAGTGAGTCAGGTTAAGAAAGGCAGTAACTTTTCTTTGAAAATGCATGGGGGATCAGTAGACTGTAGGGTGTTGGATGTAGAGGAGGATGAATATGACAGAGAATAAGGAAGAACTAAGCTTTGAACAAGCTATGGATCAACTAGAAGCCCTCGTTGAAAAGCTAGAGACGGGTGAGGTTCCACTTGAAAAAGCGATTCAATATTATCAGGAAGGCATGAAGCTTTCTAAGATCTGCAATGAAAAACTTGGGAATGTCGAAAAACAGATGCAGCAAATAATGAATGAGCATGGAGAATTCGAACCATTTTCCATTCAGGAGGAAGACTCGTGAGCTTGACTGATTATTTGGCCGAGAAACGTGAGCTTATTAATGAACAATTAAAGCTCTATGTCAGGGATTATTCAACTCCTGGTAGGCTTCAAGATGCCATGCTGTACTCTATCGATGCAGGAGGAAAACGGCTAAGACCCATCTTGCTATTAGCTACAGCCAAAGCCTTTGGAGCGGCAGAAGAAAAAGCAATCGCCGTGGCTTGCAGTCTTGAAATGATTCACACATATTCCCTTATCCATGATGATCTTCCAGCAATGGATGATGACGATGTTAGACGTGGATTGCCTACCAACCACCGTCGTTTTGATGAAGCAACGGCCATTTTAGCAGGTGATGCTCTTCTGACTTTAAGTTCACAAATTATTGTGGAAGATGTACACCTTAAAGATAACGAAAAAGTATATCTTGTTCGCGAACTTTCTAAAGCGAGTGGTCCAAGGGGGATGGTTGAAGGGCAAATGATGGACATGCTCAGTGAAGATAAAAAAATCTCTTTAAAAGACCTTGAACACATCCATAAGAATAAAACAGGGCAGTTGCTTACGTTTTCCATCATTGCTGGAGCCTTCCTTGGTGAGGCCAGTGAAACTAGCTTAAGTGAAATGAAAAAAATGGGGAATGCGCTCGGTCTAATTTTTCAAATTCAGGATGATATTTTAGATGTCACTGGTGATGCAGCAGTCATGGGCAAGCCTATTGGAAGTGATGAAGGAAACAATAAAAGTACTTATCCTAGTTTACTGGGGCTTGAAGGCGCTAAATCCCAAAAAGAGCATTATGTGATGACCGCGAAAAAAGCATTGACCAAGGCAGGTGTCGACCAGACAGTGTTATCAGAGTTAATTGACTATTTAAGCAGCCGTGATCATTGATTCAATTGTTTTAGATTGAGTGCTTAGCTTGAATGTGATATATTAAGATTAGAAAAGGAATGGTGCAGTATCCTAGTCGGCCCTCCGTTCCTGAAGGCGGGCCTAAAAATCCGCCAAAGGGCACATCGATGAAGTTCCTTGTGTTGGCTTGAGGCGCCCAGCCTTGGGTCGATGCTGGGAGTTAAGGTCGCAGGGCGATCCACAAAGGCATGTGGGCGTTGACCCTGCTTCCGCGGAGGCCCATTACTGTAAGAATGTCTGAGCCAGATGTTCTTATGGAATGGGGTATGAACCTGCAGTATATGGAGTAACATCTATATGCGCAGCGTAGCCTGCCTTGAGTGGTTTTGAGGGGATTACAGTCATGTGAGCATCAACCAACTTCAGATGGCCACTGAAGCGTAGATGTGTTAACTGTATGAAATCATAACTGCAAAAGAGGCTAAGGAACGGCTAAAGGCTGTCGGGGAAATCCCCTAGGCTGTTCACATTCAGGACATGATTCAGGAATTATAGTGCGGACTAAGTGGCAATCTAGTCCAGCTTTCGGAAACGGAGCTGAGTCGAACTTAAAGGGGAACCGCCAGAGTGGTGACACTCGGTGTTCGATTGGGAAAACCTACTAGACCTAAGCCGCAATTTTTACCTGTTTCGTGACCATTCCTTTCGCTACATAAGTTTCAAATTATGGTTAATATTGAGGTTGAGAATGGACAATAAATTTAGAAAATCCTTAAAATTCAGTTTAAGTATTGCCGTTATCACATTTGTGTTAGCGGCTATTTTTTCAGTTATATCGTCTTCAGTTCTAAGCGGAGTCATTTGGATTATCGGCTTAGTTATTGTTTTCATTATCGTGTTCATCGGTGTTATCTTTGATATGTTAGGGATTGCGGCAACAGCAGCAGAAGAAACTCCCTTCCATGCTATGGCCTCTGAGAAAGTTGCTGGAGCGAAAGAAGCGATTGTAATCGTAAGAAATGCAGACAGATTCGCTAGTTTCTGCAACGATGTTATAGGGGATATATCAGGTATAGTTAGTGGGACGGCTTCCGCTGTAGTTGTCATACAGCTTGCTAATACTTTTGGCTACTCCGAAGGCTCTACAGTGCAAATTACTATTTCTGTCGTATTAACAAGTGTGGTAGCAGCTTTGACCGTCGGGGGAAAGGCTTTAGGAAAATTCTTTGCCATCCACTCTTCAACAAAAATCATCTTTTTTGCCGCTCGAGTGATCGGATGGTTAGAAAAAAAGCTGAAGGTTAGACTGTTATCAAATGCGACAACTTCCAATAAAAAAACAAGATAAATACAAGGGGGTCCTTCAATGGATCTGTGCAAAATTACTGACCCTTCAATTTTGAAGGATATGAATAAAAACCAGTTGGAAGAAATGGCTGAAGACGTACGCCAATTCTTAATAGAAAATCTTTCTGTAACGGGAGGGCATTTAGGTGCGAATCTAGGGGTGGTGGAACTGACCCTTGCCTTGCACAAAGTTTATAAGAGCCCGACTGATCGTTTACTATGGGACGTTGGGCATCAATCCTACATTCATAAGATTCTTACAGGAAGAGGCGGACAATTCGAAACTCTCCGACAGTATCAAGGGTTATGCGGTTTCCCAAAACGTAATGAAAGTGAACATGATATTTGGGAGACTGGCCACAGTTCAACATCATTATCCGCAGCAATGGGAATGGCGATTGCACGTGATTTGAAAAATGAAAAACATTCTATCCTTCCTATTATTGGTGATGGGGCATTGACGGGCGGAATGGCTTTAGAGGCCTTGAACCATATTGGTCATGAGAAAAAGAATGTAACCGTTATCCTCAATGATAATGAAATGTCGATTGCCAAAAACGTAGGTGCGCTTCATGGTGCTTTAGGACGTATGAGAAGTGCTGGAAAGTACAACCGTGCAAAAGACGATTTGGAATGGCTCCTCAAAAAGATTCCAGCAGTCGGAGGAAAGATTGCACAAGCAGCAGAACGGTTGAAAGATAGTATGAAATACTTTGTTGTGCCAGGCATGTTTTTTGAAGAACTAGGCTTCACTTATTATGGCCCTGTTGACGGTCATGATTTTGACGACCTTTTGGAAAATCTAAACTATGCTAAAAAGACAAACGGACCTGTCATCGTTCATGTTATGACACAAAAAGGAAAAGGGTATCACCCTGCAGAAACAGATGTAAAAGACAAGTGGCATGGAGTAGGGCCATATAAAATTGAATCAGGAGAAAAGATCAAACCTACAGATGCTCCACCGGCATGGAGTTCTGTCATCAGCGAAGCTTTACGCGTAGAAGCACGTAAGGACAAGCGAATCGTAGCTGTGACTCCTGCCATGATTCTCGGGTCAAAACTTGATAAGTTCGGCGAGGAATTTCCGGACCGTTTATATGATGTAGGAATTGCAGAGCAGCATGCTACAACCCTATCTGCCGGCCTGGCTACCCAGGGAATGAAACCATTTTTGGCTATTTACTCTACGTTCCTGCAGCGGGGATATGATCAAGTTATCCATGATGTAGCGAGGCAGAATTTAAATGTTATCTTCGGTATAGACCGATCTGGACTCGTAGGAGCAGATGGAGAAACCCACCAGGGTGTTTTTGATGTGGCTTTCCTTCGTTCAGTTCCTAATATGATCATTAGTATGCCAAAAGATGAAAATGAAGCTCAACACCTCGTACACACAGCCGTTGAGTATGATGACGGACCTTTTGCTATCCGTTATCCTCGAGGTAACGCAAAGGGCGTGAACACTGATAAAGAATTACAAACGATTCCTATAGGAAGCTGGGAAGTATTGAAGGAAGGTAAAGATGCTTCCATCCTTACATTTGGTACAACCATTGATATGGCTTTAGAAGCAGCTCAACACTTAGAAGAAGATGGTTTGTCGATCAGAGTCATCAATGCTCGGTTTATTAAGCCTCTTGATAATGCCATGCTCCATGATCTGTTCAAAGAGGAGATCCCAGTGATAACCATTGAGGAAGCTGTTCTTAAAGGCGGTTTCGGATCGAGTGTTCTCGAATTTGCTGAAGAGAATGGCTACACTCCTTGGATAAAGCGTATGGGAGTGCCAGATCGATTTATTGAACATGGAAGTGTTAAGAAGTTATGGGAAGAGATTGGTCTAACACCAGAGAATATTAGTAAGAACTTAAAAGAAATGATTCCAACAAAAAAACAAAGGGCTTAAATATATGGGTAGAAAAGTACGTTTAGATGTATTATTAGTGGAAAAAGGGTATATAGAAACTCGTGAAAAAGCAAAGAGAACAATTATGGCAGGTCTAGTTTTTTCTGATCAAATGCGGCTGGATAAGCCCGGTCAAAAAATAGACGAAGATGCTCCGATCACAGTTAAAGGGAAAGCCATTCCCTATGTGAGTCGGGGAGGACTTAAGCTGGAAAAAGCATTAAAAGAATTCGATATTGATTTAAGTAATAAGATTATGATCGATATTGGGTCCTCCACGGGGGGATTTACAGATTGCGGTCTTCAAAATGGTGTGAAGATGAGCTACGCCATTGATGTGGGTTACAATCAGCTTGATTGGACACTTCGAAACCATCCTCAGGTTGTAGTAATGGAAAGAACTAACTTCCGTTATGTCACAAAAGAGGATTTAAAGGAAGGTACACCACAATTTGCATCGATTGATGTATCATTCATTTCGTTAAAAATTATCCTTCCTGTGCTTGCGAATCTGTTGGCCGAGAAGGGTGAGGTCGTTGCCTTGATTAAGCCTCAATTCGAAGCTGGGAGAGAGCAAGTCGGAAAAAAGGGGATTGTAAAGGACCCTAAAATTCATGCTCAGGTTATAAGGAACATTCTTGATTTCGCCGTAGAGCACAATTATTCTGTAGCTGGCTTGACTTATTCCCCTATTACCGGAGGAGACGGTAATATCGAGTTTCTCGTACACTTAGGGTTAGAAAGTGAAAAAGAAGGGGAAAATCTAACGGATGTCGAAATAGGTAATGTTATTGAACAAGCCCATGCTAACCATAGCAGATAGTCTCTATAAAATTGCTCTAATAAGTGCAACGAGAAATTATTCGAATACTTTGTGGTTATTCAAACTTTAAAGGGGCTGTATAAAGCCCTTTTTTATCGTCTTTGAGACATTCCCTAAATATTCAAAATAATAATCATCTCTAATATAGGCTTGCTTTCTTAGGCTTCAAGTTTTGAAACGGAGGATTTACATGAATAAAGGTCAGCGACATATAAAGATTAGAGAATTGATAACTAATGATGATATTGAAACGCAAGATGAATTAGTCGATCGGCTAAAAGGGATGGGTTACAATGTCACTCAAGCAACTGTTTCCAGAGACATTAAAGAGCTTCATCTTGTGAAGGTTCCAATGATGGACGGAAGATACAAATATAGTTTGCCTGCAGACCAGCGCTTCAATCCTTTTGAAAAATTAAAGAGATTAATGATGGACGCTTTTGTGAGCATTGATCGTGCAGGTCATTTCATCATCTTAAAAACGCTCCCAGGTAATGCAAATGCTGTAGGAGCCCTAATTGATAATCTGGACTGGGAAGAAATTATGGGGACGATATGCGGGGATGATACTTGTTTAATTATTTGCAGGAGTGAAGAGCAGACGGAAACGATAAGTGACCAATTGCTAAATATGCTATAACTGAGGTGGATCGTTCATGTTAACTGAATTATCTATACGCGACTTTGCTATTATTGATCAAATATCCATCAATTTTAAAGAAGGATTAACTGTTCTGACCGGAGAAACAGGAGCTGGTAAATCGATTATTATTGATGCGATTCAACTTTTGTCAGGCGGGCGAGGTTCAGTGGAATATGTGCGCCATGGGATGAAAAAAGCTGAAATTGAAGGATTGTTCACTGTTGAATCAGATCACCCTGTCCACCAGAAAGGAAATCAGTTTGGTGTAGACATCACTGATGATGGAATGGTTGTTCTTCATCGAACCATTACTCATCAAGGTAAAAGTATCTGCCGTGTAAACGGAAAGTTAGTTACTTTAGGCATACTTAAGGAGTTTGGACACACTCTTATTGATATCCATAGTCAACATGAGACTCAGTCTCTAATGGACCCGGATAGACACATTGAGCTCTTAGATCTGTTTGCCTCCTCTGATCTGGAAACTTCTATGAACGAATATCGATCAGTTTTTGAAAACTATAGGTCTTTACTAAAACGTTATAAAGAACTGAGTGAAAATGAGCAAGAAATGGCTCAACGTTTAGATCTGTTGGAGTTCCAGCTCCGTGAATTGCAGGCTGCAGAACTTAAGCCCAAAGAAGATGAAGAATTAACTGAAGAAAGAAATAAGTTAATGAATTACGAAAAGATTTATCAGGGTATAAACGATGCTTACAACTCCCTGTATGGTGAACAGAAAGGACTGGACTGGTTGAGTCATGCCATGACCTCTGTTGAGAGTATTTCTGATTATGATGACAGACTTTCTAAAATGTCTGAGGAACTGTCTAATTCTTATTACGTGATCGAAGAAATGACATTTGAACTAAGCAGTCAAATGGCAGAACTTGAATTTGATCCAGAGCGCTTGAATCAAATAGAATCCCGGCTCAATGAGTTGAACCGTTTAATGAAAAAATATGGTGCATCTGTAGAGGAAATGCTTGAGTATGCTTCTCGAATTGAAGAAGAGATCGATGAGATTCAAAACAAAGACTCCCATTTGAGTAAAATGGAAAAACAAATGAACGAATTAGGGCAAGATGCTGTAGTTGAAGCTAAAAATATTCATGATATCCGTTCAAGAGCTTCTGATATTCTTTCCGAGTACATTCATGAGGAACTGAAAGGTCTTTATTTGGAGAAAGCTTCTTTTGCGGTGGATATCCAACTTAAAGAGGGACGCTCTAACGATCCTGAAATTGACGGTATTCCTGTACATCTTCAATCTAATGGGTTTGACATCGTTAAATTTCTAATTACAACAAATCCTGGCGAGCCTTTAAAAGAAATACATAAAATAGCTTCTGGCGGTGAAATGTCTCGTATTATGCTTGCCCTAAAAACGATCTTCAGCAGACATCAAGGAGTGACCAGTGTCATATTCGACGAAGTAGACACTGGAGTAAGCGGTCGAGTCGCTCAATCGATTGCTGAAAAGATCCATGGGATATCCGTTGGTTCACAGGTATTATGTATTTCCCATCTTCCTCAAGTTGCTGCTATGGCTGATACGCATCTTCGCATTGAAAAACGTGTTGATAATGACAGAACCTTCACTGGCGTTACAGAACTAAAATATGAAGAAAAAGCTGATGAACTATCGCGGATGATGACAGGTGCTGAATTAACAGAAACAACGCTTGAACATGCACGAGAACTGTTAAAACTTGCTGAAAAGCATAAGCATCATCAATTATAAAGAATAGCAAATGCTAAACGTACAGAATTTTGTTCTGTACGTTTTTTATTTGTGGACTAATTATAGAGTCTTCGTTATTCATAAAAATATACATTGGAGAATGTTTCTTTCCAAGGTAATCGGTACTATAATTACTGTGATTATGCTCGTTTAAAATATCACTTCAAAGACCACATTATAAGTAAGCCATTGAGTTGGTACTGGAGTGATAAGGAGTGTTGAACCCTTGAATCAAAAGACAAAGATAAGATATATCTGTGGTTCTGTTCTCCTGCTGTTGATGCTTAGTTTACCTTTATTAAGTCCCATACAAAATTATTTGTCCATTCCTACGGAAGTGAAAGTCACTGCTTCAGAAGACGCTACACCGGTTTTCAAAAATGAAGCCATGACTGCTTTCTCTTCTTCCAATGACAACCAGATTTTTTATGAATTTGCAGGTGTTCCATTAAAGAAAACCGATCTTCAGACCATGAAGGATATTCGTCTGATTCCTGGCGGTCAATCGGTTGGTGTAGAACTCCATACTAAAGGAGTTTTAGTTGTAGGGCATCACCTAGTCAAAGGAAACGGAGAAAGGAAATCTTCACCTGGTGAAGATGCAAATGTACAAGTTGGGGACATTTTGCTAAAAGGAAATGACCAAGAACTCAATAGTATGGAGGATTTATCCTCCCTGGTCAAAAAATCAGGCGAAGATGGGAAGGCCATAAAGCTAACCATTAAAAGAGGAAAAGAAATAATGAAGACTTCATTGACACCATCTTATAACAATGAAGAGAAGGAATACCAAGTAGGTTTGTATATCCGTGATTCTGCTGCAGGAATAGGAACAATGACCTTTTATCATCCTGAAAGTAAAAAATATGGAGCACTAGGTCATGTTATATCAGATATGGATACGAAAAAACCTATTGAGATACACGAGGGAACCATTGTTAAATCCCACGTCACTTCCATTGAAAAAGGAAGTCAAGGAATACCTGGAGAGAAAAAAGCACGGTTCTCATTAAAGGATGACCGATTAGGAACGATTACTAAAAATACACCGTTTGGAATCTTCGGTAAACTGGATGGCAAAATGAGCAACACTGCCTATCCAAAAGGTCTACCCATTGGATTTTCAAATCAGGTGGAGGAAGGCCCTGCTGAAATTTTAACTGTATTGAACGGAGATAAGATGCAATCGTTTGATGTAGAAATAGTCAGCAACATGCCTAAGAAAAGCCCCGTAACCAAAGGTATGATCGTTAAAATAACCGATCCTGATCTACTTGATAAAACGGGCGGAATCGTTCAAGGAATGAGCGGTAGTCCCATTATACAAAATGGAAAAATAATTGGTGCAGTCACTCACGTATTCGTCAATGATCCGACTAGTGGATATGGCGTACACATTGAGTGGATGCTACAAGAAGCCGGTATAGAAATATATGAAGAAGGTCAAAAAGCAGGTTAAAAAAGAGCTCATAGGTAGTGCACCCCGGAAGTTAGAGTAAAAAATCTAACTTCCGGGGTGTTTTGTATGGCAAAGTATAGTAAGGAATTTAAATTGAAGGTGGTAAGGGAATATCTCCAAGGACATCAAGGGTACCTTTTATTAGCTAAAAAGTACTCGATCCCTAGTGATACTCAAATTTTACGTTGGGTTCATGCTTATCAAGCATTCGGAGAAGAAGGGTTAAAAAGGAAGCATTCTAAAAAAGTCTACCCTGTCCAATTCAAGATGGATGTATTAAACTTTAGGAAACAGACAGGAGCTTCTCTTCAGGAGACTGCGATTGCTTTTCAACTGAACAACCCTGCGTTAATTGCGAGCTGGTTTAACACATTTCAGAAGGAAGGGATCGAAGGCCTCCAGGAAAAAGCGAAAGGACGGCCCTCTATGTCAAAAAATCCTAAGAAAAAGTCACCCAAAACAGAAAAAGCATCAACTCGGGAAGAACAATTAGAACGTGAAAATGAACTCCTACGTTTAGAGAATTCTTATCTAAAAAAGTTAAAAGCTTTTCAAGAGAATCCGAATGCCTATCTCGAAAAGCACAAGCAGCGCTGGTATTCGAACTCAAACAAGAAGGATTCAAAGTAAAAGATGCTTTACGGAGAGTGGGCATTCCTGAAGCCACGTACCATTACCAGAGAAAGCAGTTACAGAAAGAAGATCCGAATAAAGAGTGGAAAGAAATGATTACGAAACTCTTCCATGAGCACGGCGGGACCTATGGCTATCGCCGCATTTTCTTCGAACTCAGAAACCAGGGTCATATCATCAACCATAAAAAAGTGCAACGGATCATGAGTGAGTTAGGCTTGAAATGCGAAAAATTCACCCGGAAATCCCGGTATAAATCGTACAAAGGTACGGTTGGGAAAGTGGCTGAAAACCGATTAAAACGCAGGTTCCATACGCCCATCCGCCTCCAAAAATTAGTCACGGATGTAACGGAATTCAAATGTGCAGGAAATGAGAAACTTTATTTGAGTCCGATCATGGACGTATTCAATGGAGAAATCATCTCTTTTGGCATTTCCAAACGACCAACCCTGGACTTTGTTCTGAAGCCGTTGAATGAAGTATTGGAAACTATCCAAACGGAAGCCAAATACCGGACAACCATCCACTCTGATCAAGGCTGGCATTACCAACACAACAAGTGGGTGAAAACCTTAAAGAAACATCGCATCTTCCAAAGTATGTCCAGGAAAGCGAACTGCGCAGATAATGCGGCCATGGAGAATTTTTTCGGGATTCTGAAACAGGAAATGTATTATGGAGAAGAACTGGTTTCTTATGAAGAGCTTAAAAGAAAACTAGAAGCATACATGGACTACTACAATTATGAACGCATAAAAGCAAAATTGGCTGGTTTAAGTCCCATCCAATACCGGACTCAAACCAGCCAATCAGCTTCATAATAAAAACTCTAACTTTTAGGGGTCACTACCATAGTGGGCTCTTTTTTTTGGTTCGACATTCATCGACAAATAAAATTAAATTATGTCGAAAAACTGCGTTTATTAAAGTATTTTTAAGCATTTTGAAGATATTCTCAATTTTAATATTTTTTTTGTTATAATAAAAAAGGGATATATTCCCGCATGTCGAATAGGACATAAAAGGGAACGAGGATCTTATAAGGAGGAAATTAAATGGAAAAGATCAAAGTTTGTTTGGCTGATGATAATCGTGAACTTGTAAAGCTTCTTGAGGAATACTTTGAAGATACTAACGATATTGAAGTTGTCGGGGAATCGTATAACGGAAAAGATTGCCTGTCAATGGTGGAAGAAAAGCAACCTGATGTCTTAATTCTTGATATCATCATGCCCCATTTAGATGGACTGGCTGTCTTGAATAAGCTGAGAGAATTTGAAAAAGCCCCTGAAGTCATTATGTTGACTGCTTTTGGGCAAGAAGAAGTAACTAAAAAGGCTGTAGAGCTAGGTGCTGCTTATTTCATGATGAAGCCATTTGATCTTGACCATCTTGGTGAACAGGTACGTCAAATCAAACATTCCGGCGATCCGATTAATCGAGCAATCGGCAGCAGCTATAGTTCAACGAAGAGTAAAAAACCTGATCTGGATACAAGCATTACGCACATTATCCATGAAGTAGGTGTTCCAGCGCATATTAAAGGATATCAGTATCTACGTGAAGCAATTACAATGGTTTATAACGATCTAGAACTACTTGGCTCAATCACTAAAGTTCTTTACCCTGATATAGCAACTAAGTATAACACGACTGCCTCAAGAGTTGAACGAGCTATCCGTCATGCCATTGAAGTTGCTTGGAACCGAGGTAACATCGACGCTATTTCTTCTTTATTTGGGTACACGATTTCAAATACGAAAGCTAAACCGACGAACAGTGAATTTATTGCCATGGTTGCCGATCGGTTACGTTTAGAGCACAAAGCGAGCTGACGCGATTTTGACCCGTTCCATAACACAAACATAGCGATAAACTTGTCCCGCAAACCTATAAACGAAGTTATGTAAGTCTATTTACGTCCTTGTTCATCGGTCCGTCCGATAAAGAAAGGGCGTTTTATTTTTGAATACGTTATTAATTGAGGTAGACCGTTACATGAGTGACTGCCAGAGTCAAAAATTATCGAAAGACTATGCGAAGTTACAACCTAACATTACGATAATTTCTCCGTTATCTTAACGAGCAGCATGGCGTAATAGAGCCGTGGACAGTGAAAACAGAACATATTCGAGGTATTTCGCTCTCACGCGATTTCCTCTAGAGTACCGAGATCGTTAAACAGATTCACCGTATGTATTTAAGTAGTTACGTGGTAATAAGTGGACGTCCGGAACATCGAAAATGCTTTTCATAAGCATGGCCGATTAGTTAGCGTAGAAGTACAACCGCGCCAGCTCGGAATAACTTCGATATTTATTATTTGGTTAATGGCGGAGACTGGGCGACTCTCAGTTGGATCCTTGGCCATTCTAACGTAGAGGTAACTCAGCAATCGTATTTAGACTTTAAAGACTAAGAGGTAAACCGTAAGTATCAACGACATTTCAACGCTCAATAACCTTGGTATATGATTTAGTTTTAAAGAGTGATAAGAAGTTTTTATAATATTAGGGGTGTTGTAAATATGGATAAAATACAATTAATCGAGTATGCTGTATTCTTTTTATTGTTAATTCTACCTATTGCACTAGCTATACGCTTTTTCTCAAACTATGATCCGATAAAAGAGGAAGGTGCGAGGTGTGAGTCCTATATTGAAAAACGTTTATACAACGGCTTAGTAAAGTGCGGAATGATCCCTCGTGCTCAATTTGAGGCTGGCAGGAACTATCGTATAGACCTTTCATTTCCTGAATCAAAAATAGCGATTGAATGCGATGGAAAGGCGTTCCACTCTTCACCTGCTCAGAAGGCCCATGACCGGAAAAAGGATCGTTATCTTAGATCGCAAGGATGGACGGTGCTTCGTTTCAGTGGATCGATGATAAACCGTGAATTGTCGAGAGTGATTGGTGAGATTACTCAGGAACTAAATGGACGAGAAAGCAAGTAACAATTCGTAACATATTTGTTGATATTGTCAGTATACGCATGAGTTTTACCAGCCACGATAGCCTGCAGAACGCCTGTCTCGAAATCTCGGGGTTTTATCATACCGACACTATGCCGTAGTCAACCGTTTATGCACGTACTTATAATTCCGCCATTACGCTTTACCTACGTAACAATGCGGGGCGACCAGTTGCATAAACGGATACATAATCGAAAGCCTTCTTTACCTCAGTTATAACGTTCGTGAGTGAACGTGTCAGAACATGCTTTTGTTACATTGGATATGCGAGGTTATGCGTATTTATACAGGCGCCAGTGGCCGAGAAATATGCCAGGGGCAAGGTTAGTCCGGAGGTTCGCATCCGAGTAAATTCAGAATGCGAGAACTATTTCGCAAACTTGGGCGCTAAAAATTTTGCGCTATACCTTTTTAACCTCGGGGCTTAATCGGTCCTTTTCGCTTTGTTACGTGTTCCCTTTTAAGTTTACTGTTAGTATAAAGATTTATTTTCGAAATTTATGTTTGTGAGAAGGATAAACATCATTACATTATAACAAGGGAAGAAAAAATAAGGAAAACAGAAGAATTATTATATACTTTTGAGCTGCCTGAGAAGGGAAGGTTAAAGGGGAAATCCAAACAGGAAATCTTTAAGGGTACCAAAAATGAAGATGCGATTGCTTATGAGAATGGTCTAGTGGTTGATGCTCTATCAAAAATAGTCCTGTATCAGTATAAGAAGCTCATAGTCCCTTCGGATATAAAAGGAGCACTCAATCTTAGTAAATTTATGACATTTGTCTTGAGAGATATGGGTGGATTTCAGACGATTCGAGGTAACCGTGTAGATGAAGTTGAAGAAATAACAGTGCGTGATCGTAACTACATGAGAGATTATATTGAAAATTTTAATTCAAGTGACAAGACAGGTCGTGGATATGACTTACTGAAAAAAGAACTTGAGAAAATTGGATCTCAATTAAAAGAGATTAAACCTTATGTAAACGAGTATGATACCCTTATGACTTGGATTCATGAAACAAAAGGTTATGTGAGTAAGGCCTCAACCTACTCAATGCGAGAGTGGGAAAAAGCATATGATGCTTATATTCAAGCAAGTAAAAATATAGTTGAAATGCATGACATGATTAGAATTGTACAAGAAAAGAACAAACTACAAGCTCTAATGAGATGAAATCCTAAAAATCATATATTAACTTTGCGTTTTCTCGATTATCAAACTTTCCTTGATCAATCAAATCGATAAAGGGTAGTAAGCGGTTATGTGTTTGCTCATCCAAGAATTCTATACCTTCTCTTTTTACTACTCGAAAACAAAAAGGGAGGTCCAGGTACTGGATGATAATGTAACGATGTCCCATATCAACAAAGGTGCAATAAACCATAAGTTCACTTTGTTCTGGATAGTATCTATAACCACCCATTCCATCTCGCCTGTAAATCATTACGAGTAGACCTCCTTTCCAACTATGAATTTAAAGCTGTATTCATTATACATGAATGAGTGGTAATTTTATAAAAGAATGGTTTTATTTTTCCAAATTAAACTTTTTTGACTTTTCGGTTCATTTACAAGCACTATTTGTGATACAATTCTTAATTATTAATCTCTTTAGTCAATTGATGGGGTGTTTACATATGAAGGTAGTTAAATTTGGCGGCAGCTCTGTCGCAAATGCAGATCAAATCCACAAAATAACAAATATCATTGAATCTGATCCAAGCAGAAAGGTGATTGTCGTTTCAGCTCCAGGGAAGCGGTATAAAGAAGATACGAAGATAACCGATTTATTAATAAATCTTGGGGAATCGATTGAACAAAATAAAGCAAGCGAAGATATATATGGTCAGATCTCTGACCGATTTCAGTCAATGATTGCTGAATTAGGCCTTTCTGGCGATGTATGGAGCAAGATAAAAGAAAAAATTGATGGATCTATTGATTTAATTAAGCAAGGAGACAAGCAAGGTATAGATGCTTTGAAGTCTTGTGGTGAAGATGGATCTGCGCTGTTAGTTAGTGCTTATTTGCAACACAAAGGGACTTCAGCTTCCTATGTTAATCCGAAAGAAGCAGGAATTCTTGTAAGAGACCAACCAGGTGGTGCCATTGTATTAGACGAGAGCTTTGAAAAGCTTTTTGAATTAAGGGGTCGAGAAGAAACTTTGGTCATCCCTGGCTTTTTCGGTTTTACACCAGAGGGTAAGCTAGTTACTTTTTCTAGGGGTGGCTCTGACATTACAGGGTCTATTGTCGCAGCAGGATTAAAGGCTGAGTTATATGAAAACTTTACGGACGTAGATTCGGTATATTGCGTTAACCCAATGATTGTTGAAAATCCGAAGCAGCTTACGTCACTAACATATCGAGAAATGCGCGAGCTTTCCTATGCAGGGTTTTCTGTGTTTCATGATGAAGCTCTTATCCCTGCTTTTAAGGAAAAGATTCCTGTGTGCATCAAAAATACGAATAATCCATCTGCACCTGGTACTATGATTGTTGCTGAACTTCCGCAAAGAGAAGGACATGTCGTAGGTATAGCTAGTGATACTGGATTTTTGAACTTATATGTTAGTAAGTATTTAATGAACAGAGAAATTGGCTTTGGAAGACGCTTATTACAAATCCTTGAAGATGAAGGAGTTTCATTCGAACATGCTCCTTCTGGAATTGATGATATGTCAGTAGTCTTAAGAGAAAACCAACTTCCGAAAAAGAAGGAAGAAGTTGTTGTACAACGAATAAAAGACGAGCTTAAAGTAGATATGGTTATGATTGAGAGAGAAATGGCAATGATTATGATTGTCGGAGAAGGAATGAACCAGACGGTAGGTATCGCTAGTAATGCGGCCAGGGCTTTTAGAGAAGCTGGTGTAAATATAGAGATGATTAACCAAGGTTCATCTGAAGTCTCTATGATGTTTGGTGTGAAGTCCCAAAACCTATCTACAGCAGTCCAGTCTTTATATAAGACATTTTTTGAGAGTGCGTCTATAACTAAAGATCCAGTTCATGAAGACTTATGATTTTGTTTCTGAGAGGAATTGTTTAACACTAAGAGAAATGCGCGGGGAACATAAACTTTCTTTGAACATGTAGTACCTTTTTTTCTATACTACCATTAGATAAAAAAAGAGCGAAGCCAGCATTTACTTTTGCTGCTTCGCTTTTTTTTGTTTCTCAAGGATATGGGTCAGCTCGTCCAGTGTCGAGATTTCTTTCTCAAGTGTTATGGAAAGAAGTTCACTGAACAATTCCGCTGTCATTATGGCATCATTCAGCGCATGGTGACGTGCCCTTTTCTCAATGCCAAACTGTTTTAATAAAGGATCGAGTTGATGTTTAACCGAGGGAAGAAGCCACTGAGCCAAAAGCTGCGAATCAATCACCGGCGGATGATAAGAAGGAAGCTTCCATCGTTTTAACATGGTTTGAAGAAAACGCATATCAAATTTTGCCGGATGAGCCACAAGGACGGAACCTTCACTAAACTCCATAAAATTTTGGAATCCTTCTATAAAAGGGCTGGCATTTCTTAAGCGATCCCTGGTTAATCCTGTTAAACTTAATGTTTGGTTATTCACAGGGCGAATCGGTCGAATAACCTGGTGAAAGGTTTTACGATGACAAGCATCAAGCCCTTGAAGTCTTATAGCACCGATAGAGATGATTTCATGACCGATTTCTGGAAGAAACCCGGTCGTTTCTAAGTCGAAGATGGTGTAATCGAGATCTTTTAAAGGGTTACTTCCGAAGCTCTTATTGGAAGTTTCTAATTTTTCTTCGAGTTGGCGGTACGTATTCCATTTCAAATAAGGTTTTATTTTGAAATGATAAATGGGCTTCTCAAAAAAAATATATTTTAATATTTGTAAGTCAATTGGTAACATTAAACCACCCGATTTCGGTTATAACTCAATTCAAGAACTTGTTGCAGACGCTTAGCGATGATCAGAGCTTCTCTAAGTGATCGTCGCTCGTCCTTTTTCATTTGAGTAAGTTTGAGATCGTTAGACAAAGTTTCATTCTCTTTTAATTGTTTCAGGTTCTCTTTTAGCCTAAATAACATTAATCGATGCAGGGCTGTCTTTGCATTCTCCACATCTCTTGGGTGAAACCGCTCCTGTTCTGCTAGTGCTTCCAGACGGTTCACAGTATTGATTTCTTCAATGCCATATTTCATGCTGTATATTCGGATCGCATTGACGATTTGCATGATCGCTGATTTTTTCAGATTTAATGTCCTTTTTTTACCCACTCCGGAAATCCGTCCAAATGGTTGAACAGGTACTCTGAAGCGAAGCGTGTCCTTCATAAGTAATTGATGAAGATTCAATGATTTTTGAACTCTTTTTGTCACGTATTTTTTTAAGTCGTAAGCAAGGGAGTAATCTCCGAAGATTGGGCGAAAGTCCATGAAAATAGTGAAGTCCCTTATTTCTTCCGCATCCATTTTTTCAATCCATGAATTAACTACTTCATGCCATTCGCTTTTTTGTTTTCTCCATTTTTCTTCTTTTGCCATTATTCCGCCATTACAGTAAGGAAAGCCGCACTCATCGAGCATGCGATTTATCTTTTTAGCAAAGATTAAAAAATACTCGTCTATACGTGCCTTATGCTTCGAGTGACTGTAATCAGATAGGATCATACCATTGTCCTGGTCAGTAGAGAATGCCTGCTCTTTCCTTCCTTCACTGCCCATGACTAAAAAGCAATAATTAATCGGAGGAGGACCGAATCCTTCAGCAATCATCTGATCCTCAGCAATTTGTACAATTTGCTTATGAATCCGGTCATTATAATTCGTAATCAATTCGGCAATATCATAGGCAAACATATTTTCGTTGATTAGGCTTGAGACGAATTGCTGAAAACGTTCGTTGTAGACTGGGGACAGCTTTTTTATCTCTTCCGGATTTGTTGCATTGGAGATTCTGTAAGTCAAATCAAAGTACACAGAGTTCTTTATTGTAAAAAATGAAGACTGCCTCAGAATACCTACAACAAACCCTTTATGGAGTACAGGGATTATCTCTGTGGGGTGATGTTTCAAATAGCTCAGTGCATCATAAATGAATTCCTGCTGATTGATTTCATAAGATTCTTCTCCCATGTAAGCTTTGACTGGATTGCGATGGTCATTTTCAAAGTACGCTCTTAGAATCTCTGCATATCCAATCATACCGAGCATTGTTTTTTGGTCTTCACTTACAATTAGGGCTTCGATTTTTTGCTGCTCCAGCATCCGTGCTGCTTTCTCTATCGAAGCTTCGGGATGAATGAAGGTAGGTGGTTCCATAAAAGCATCAGCACGCTTTTTGTAAAGTTCACGATCATCCTGTTCATCTGTCGTCGAGCTCTTATACTTAATTTCATCATAAAGGCTTTTCATCAAGTGGCTGATGCCGTCCATTACAACCTTGGAAAACTGTGTATTATTTGACATAACCTTTAAAAACGCTTCACGTTCAAAGCATAATGTTTTAACAGGCTCCAGAGCTTGTACGGAAAATCTCATCTCTCCACTAGTCAGAAGAATCATGACGCCAACAAGGTCACCTGGATAATAAAAACGGACGGAAAGCTGACGTCCGTTAGAACGGTGCATGATATTATTGGCTAAGCCAGATACTAAGAAGTGAATATCGATCGTGTCATCCGACTGATCTTCATGGATAATAAATTCATTTGTACTATATTCCTTTACTACTGCTTTTCCGAAAACCTCTTGAAATTCCTCTTCTGTAAGTAAATCAAAAGGGTATTGCTTCTTGAATAACTCGAACTCTGTCACAGAGCAAAACTCCTTCTTTATATTGTGCAGTTCTATTAGTTGTTTTTGAAACGTCCCTTAGTAAGGTTTCTTTTTCGATCTCTGTGTAGTATAAACCCACCAATAAAGGCTATCCCGCCAACAACAAAAATGACTCCGAGCAGGCCTTGGACAGCGATATGCATAAAGATCGGATGAAATTCTCCAAATAGCGCATCTCTTATTAGTTTAATGCCGTACATGGCAATGAGTCCTGGGGTTACTAAAAGTAATAATGCAATTAAACGCATTGTTAAAAACTCCTTTTATTCAGTCCTCGTCTAGTATATCAAAAGCTGCTAGTTGTGGGAATACAATCGCGCTTGCTAAATCATGCAGAATAATGTAGGATAAAGATGCGCAAATTTTTGCAGGGTGTGATGAAATGAAAAGAGTGTTAATTGTCGGAGCAGGCAAAGGTGGTACAGCCCTGTTGAAGTTACTAAACGAAACTGATCGAATGAAAATTGTTGCTGTAACAGATCCCAACCCCGAAGCTCAGGGGTTGAAGCTGGCAAAATCCTATGATATTCCTACAGGTAGGTCCTGGGAAGATTGGATACATAAAGAAATCGATATTGTTATTGAAGCAACAGGAGAAGAAGAAGTCTTTAACGCGATCAGAACCAAACGCCAGCGGTCAACAGTGGTCATTCCTGGGTCCGTTGCCTATATAACGTCAGAACTCTTAGAAGAGAAGGAAGCACTCGTCAAAGAATTGAAACAGCAGACTGAGAACCAACACCTTATTCTAAACAGCATTCATGATGGAATGATTGTTATCAACGTGGATGGGGATGTTTCTTTTATTAATCGAAGTGCTGAACGAATCGTGAATGTAAATCGAAAAGACGTAGTAGGAAAACCTGTAAAAACCATTATCCCTGACTCGAGGCTCCCGAAAGTGTTGAGCTCTAAGAAGAAAGAAGTAAATCAAAAGCTCGAACTTGATAATGGAAAAAAAGTGATTACAACACGGATTCCGATGATCGGGCCTGATGGTAAAGCAATTGGTGCCTACGCTGTATTTCAAGATATAACAGAAGTTGTTCATTTAGCTGAAGAGGTCACAGACCTGAAGGAAGTAAAAACGATGTTAGAGGCGATTATCCATTCTTCAGATGAAGCGATTTCTGTCGTAGACGAAAATGGAAACGGTTTAATGATTAACCCTGCCTATACAAGAATTACTGGACTAACAGAGAATGATATCGTTGGGAAACCTGCTACTGTAGACATTTCTGAAGGGGAAAGCATGCACATGAAAGTGCTGAGAACGAGGAGGCCTGTCAGAAGTGTTCGTATGAAAGTCGGCCCTAGTGATAAAGATGTTCTTGTCAATGTTGCCCCTGTTATCGTAGACGGTAAGTTGAAAGGTAGTGTTGGAGTACTTCATGATGTCTCTGAGATCCAATCTTTGACTAGCGAATTGAAAAGGGCAAGACAAATCATCCGAAGCTTGGAAGCTAAATATACATTTGATGACATCATTGGGGAATCACCTGAAATGACCCTTGCCCTGGAGCAAGCGAAAGTTGGTGCGAGAACGCCTGCTACAGTATTGCTTAGGGGAGAATCAGGGACTGGTAAAGAACTTTTTGCTCACGCCATTCATAATGAGAGTAAGCGGCGCCATAATAAGTTTATCCGTGTGAATTGTGCGGCTATTGCAGAATCTCTATTGGAGAGCGAACTATTCGGATATGAAGATGGAGCTTTCTCAGGAGCAAAACGAGGTGGAAAAAAAGGACTGTTTGAAGAAGCGAATTATGGAAGTATCTTTTTGGATGAGATCGGAGAATTGACTTTACCTATGCAAGCAAAACTGCTAAGGGTACTCCAGGAGAATGAAATCCTTAGGGTAGGAGGAACGAAGCCTGTTCATGTCGACGTCCGTGTTATTGCAGCCACTAATGTCAATCTTGAAAAAGCAATCATGAATAAAACATTTAGGGAAGACCTCTATTACAGATTAAATCGATTGCCTATTTACATTCCTCCATTAAGAGAACGAAAAGAAGATTTGCCTCAATTGACGGACCATCTGATACAGAAGTTAAACGAGGATTATGGAAGGCATGTGACCTCAATAGAAGAAAAAGCTTTTAAAAGATTGGAAGAATACGATTGGCCAGGGAATGTCCGTGAATTAGAGAATATTATTGGCAGAGCTATGATCTATATGGAAAATCTTGAAGAAGAGATACGACCTGAACATATTCCTACTCTGAGTAAGCAGTCTTCAAATTCCATACGTTCTACGGAAAGTGAAAATGCCTGGCTTGGAGAAACGCTGCAGCAAGCTGTTGATGAATATGAGAAAAGACTTCTGGCAGATGCTTTTCGCGCCCATGATTTTAACAAAACTCAAACGGCAAAGGCATTAGGAATTTCTATCCGAAATTTATACTATAAACTAGATAAATACAATTTAGATAAAAATAGCATGCAAAGATTTTCATAATGAAAGAATTTGCATGTGAGAAAATGCTCCATAAACGTTTGTATAAGGATAGGGGACTTGGCATGATTTTTGCATTGTATAGAGTAGAAGAGGTGACATCATGAAATCATTAGACGAAATGCTGGAACAGGTGGATAGAGATCAACCCAAAACGGTTGCAGTTGCCCAGGCAGCTGATGCAGAGGTTCTGAGAGCGGTAAAAAAAGCTTATGAACTTGGAATTGCTCACTTTGTATTAGTAGGTGAGGGAGAATCGCTATCTAATTTAGCCAAGGAGGCTGGGCTGGATCTTAATCAAGATGGTATAAAAATAATGAATTGTCCTCCAGAAGATGCGGCTCAAATGGCAGTCAAAACTGTTCATGAAGGGGAAGCTCATGTGGTTATGAAAGGACATATCGATACAAAGTCCCTTTTGAAAGCCGTTTTAGATAAACAATTTGGGCTAAGATCTAAGGGTGTTTTATCACATGTGGCCTTATTTGAGGTACCAGGTAGAGATAAGCTCATTTTCTTGACTGATGCGGCAATGAATATTGCCCCTACCCTTGAAGAAAAAATTTCAATCATTAATAACGCTGTAGAGGTAGCAAAGAAAGCCGGTTTAAAAAAGCCTAAAGTCGCTCCGCTGGCAGCTGTAGAGGTTGTAAATCCAGCGATGGAAGCAACAAAGGATGCAGCCGTTTTAAGCCAGATGAATCGAAGAGGTCAAATTAAGGACTGTCTAGTAGATGGACCGCTTGCTTTTGATAATGCAGTGGACTCAAATGCAGCCAGACAGAAAGGAATCAATTCAGAAGTTGCCGGACAAGCCGATATTCTAGTAGCTCCTACGATTGAAGTAGCTAATGCCTTATATAAATCTTTTATGTATTTTGCTAACGCTAAAGTAGCCGCTGTCATTAGTGGAGCGAAAGCACCGATCGTGTTGACCTCGCGCGCAGATACGGCTGAAAGTAAAGTTTATTCTCTGGCCCTTGCCCTACAATCCAGCAAATAACAGGAGGAATTACAATGGAAATTTTCAACTATATGAAAGAATATGACTACGAGCAATTAGTGTTTTGCCAAGATGAGCAGTCTGGTTTAAAAGCGATTATTGCTATCCATGATACGACACTAGGACCAGCTTTAGGCGGGACTCGCATGTGGACTTACGCTTCCGAAGAGGACGCAATTGAAGATGCTCTTCGACTGGCCAAAGGAATGACCTATAAAAATGCAGCGGCTGGACTTAACCTTGGTGGAGGTAAAACAGTTATCATCGGAGATCCGAAACAGGATAAAAATGAGGAAATGTTCCGAGCGTTCGGCCGTTTCATTCAAGGGTTAAATGGACGTTATATCACTGCTGAAGACGTTGGTACTACTGTACAAGACATGGATCTGATTCATGAAGAAACAGATTACGTAACAGGGATTTCACCCGCTTTCGGTTCTTCAGGAAACCCTTCCCCAGTAACGGCTTATGGTGTTTATCGAGGAATGAAAGCAGCAGCGAAAGAAGGGTTCGGTTCGGATTCTCTAGAAGGAAAAACCGTAGCAGTCCAAGGTGTCGGAAATGTGGCCTTCAACTTATGTCGCCACTTGCATGAAGAAGGAGCTCAATTAATTGTAACGGATATCAATAAAGAAGCTGTTCAGCGGGCAGTAGACGAGTTCGGTGCGAAAGCTGTCGATCCTGACGATATCTACAGTGTTGAATGTGATATTTACGCTCCTTGTGCGCTTGGTGCTACTATAAATGATGAAACAATCCCTCAGTTAAAAGCAAAAGTCATTGCAGGTGCAGCAAACAATCAGCTGAAGAACACTACTCATGGTGACATCCTGCACGAAAAAGGCATCGTTTACACTCCAGATTACGTCATCAACGCAGGTGGTGTTATAAACGTTGCGGATGAACTTCATGGATACAACAAAGATCGTGCAATGAAACGAGTGGAAACGATCTATGATAATGTGTCTCGCGTTTTCGAAATCTCACGCCGCGATGACATTCCAACCTATGCAGCAGCAGATCGAATGGCAGAAGAACGTATCGAACGCCTGCGTCGCTCTCGCAGTCAGTTCCTTCAAAATGGTCACCACATACTAAGTAGAAAATAAACAAGTATCGGAGGTCAAAGGCTGTGCAAAAACATCGAATCCTAGTGATCAATCCAGGATCCACTTCAACCAAGATCGGCGTCTTTGACGATGAAGAAGTAGTTTTTGAGAAAACGATTAGGCATCAGCCTGAGGAAGTTAATCAATACAAGCGGATCATTGATCAATATGAATTTAGAAAAAATGTCATTCTTAGTGAATTAGATAAAGAAGGCATTAATATAAGCAAACTCAGCGCGGTGTGTGGACGAGGCGGTCTGCTTCGTCCAATTGAGGGCGGAACTTATGAAGTTAACGACGCTATGCTAGAAGATTTGAAAAACGGATATAATGGTGAGCATGCCTCGAATTTAGGAGGTATCATCGCTAATGAAATCGCCAAAGGGTTAAATATAGGAGCATACATCGTCGACCCTGTTGTTGTCGATGAGCTCCAAGATTTAGCTAGAGTTTCAGGTGTTCCTGAAATCCCGCGAAAAAGTATCTTCCACGCATTAAATCAAAAAGCAGTGGCTAGACGAGCAGCTAAGGATTTGCACATGAGTTACCGAGAGTCCCGACTTATTGTTACTCACATGGGAGGTGGCATCACGGTCGGTGCCCATGAAAACGGACGTGTCATTGATGTAAATAATGGTCTTCATGGGGATGGTCCTTTTTCGCCAGAAAGAGCTGGGACGGTTCCTGCAGGGGATCTTGTTTCCTTATGCTATTCAGGACAGTATTACAGGGATGAAGTGATGAAAAAGCTCGTTGGTCAAGGAGGATTAATGGCTTATCTTGACACGAATGATGCTCGGGAAGTTGAAAAAATGGTAGAACACGGTGATAAGAAAGCAAAGCTTGTCTTTGATGCTATGGCCTATCAAATTGCAAAAGAGATCGGTAGTATGAGTGCTGTTTTACAAGGAAAAGTCGATGCGATTGCTTTAACTGGAGGCCTTGCTTACGGAAAGGCTTTTGTAGAAGAAATATCGAAGCGGGTTCACTGGATTGCTGACGTCCTTGTTTATCCAGGTGAAAATGAATTAGAAGCATTAAATGAAGGAACACTCCGCATCTTGAACAATGAAGAAGTTCCTAAACAATATCCTAATTTCGCAGAATAGGAAGGAGAGTCCTTACATGGCTCAAGAATACGATTTAGTTGTGCTCGGTGGAGGGACAGGCGGTTACGTTGCAGCCATACGTGCCTCCAAGCTGGGATTGAAAGTAGCAATGGTTGAGAAGCGAGAGCTAGGAGGAACATGTTTGCACAGAGGCTGTATTCCTTCAAAAGCTTTGCTTCGAAGTGCTGAAGTTTTTCGCCAAACGAAAGAAGCAGGCCATTACGGAATAATGACAGAACAGCCAACGCTCAATTTCACAAAAGTACAAGAACGAAAACAGTCGATTGTGGACACATTACATAAAGGTGTTCAAGGCCTTATGAAAAAAGGGAAAATTGACGTTTATGAAGGTTTTGGCAGAATTCTGGGACCTTCCATATTTTCCCCAACGGCAGGGACAATTTCGGTGGAAATGAACAACGGAGAAGAAAACGAAATGCTAATCCCTAAAAATGTACTAATCGCGACAGGTTCCAGTCCAAAGTCATTACCAGGTTTGGAAGTGGATGGGGATTTTGTAATGACTTCTGATGATGCACTCCAAATGGAGGAGCTTCCAAAGTCTATTATCATTGTAGGTGGTGGTGTCATTGGTATCGAATGGGCATCCATGCTTGCTGATTTTGGAGTAGAAGTGACTGTACTGGAATACCTTCCAAAAATCTTGCCTACCGAAGATCATGAAGTGTCTAAAGATATGCAGAAGCAAATGAAGAAAAAAGGAGTCAACATCATCACAGGTGCGAAAGTGATGGCCGACACGCTTAATAGAAATGAAGGCGTATCCATTCAAGCTGAAGTGGACAGTGAAACCGTTACTTACGAAGCGGAGAAAATGCTCGTATCTGTGGGGCGTTCAGCAAACGTAACAAACATAGGGCTAGAGAATACCGATATTGTAGTCGAAAATGGCGTGATCGAAACGAACAAATATTATCAAACGAAAGAATCCCACATTTATGCAATCGGAGATGTCATTGGAGGCATGCAGCTTGCACATGTGGCTTCCCATGAAGGGATGATTGCTGTTGAGCATATGGCCAACCAAAACCCTCATCCAATGAATCCTGAACAAGTGCCGACTTGTATCTATTCAAACCCGGAAGTGGCGAGTGTCGGTTTAACAGAAGAGCAGGCAAAAGATCAAGGTTATGAAATCAAAGTTGGGAAATTTCCATTCCAAGCAATTGGAAAAGCACTTGTTTTTGGTGAAACAGATGGGTTTGTCAAAATCATTGCAGATAAGGACTCAGATGATTTATTAGGTGTCCATATGGTAGGTCCTCACGTCACTGACATGATTTCTGAAGCAGGTCTTGCTAAAGTACTGGATGCAACTCCTTGGGAGATTGCTGAAAGTATTCATCCACACCCGACATTGGCTGAAGCCATTGGCGAAGCTGCTATGGCAGTAGATGGAAACCAAATTCACGGATAAGGATTAAAGGAGGGAATAAGATGGCTGAAAATCGCCATAAATCATTAGGATTGAGTGATGAAGAAGTATTGGACATGTTCAGAACAATGTTATTAGCAAGAAAAATCGATGAACGTATGTGGTTGTTAAACCGAGCAGGTAAAATCCCGTTCGTCATTTCTTGTCAGGGGCAAGAAGCAGCCCAAGTTGGAGCTTCATTTGCTCTTGATCGTGAGAAAGATTATGCGCTTCCTTACTACCGGGATATGGGAGTCGTGCTTTCGTTTGGAATGACTGCGCAGGATCTCATGCTTTCAGGATTTGCGAAAGCGGAAGATCCTAATTCTGGAGGTCGCCAGATGCCAGGCCACTTTGGGCAAAAGAAAAATCGTATCGTAACAGGATCTTCCCCTGTAACCACACAAGTTCCTCATGCTGTTGGAATTGCACTTGCTGGCAAAATGGAGAAAAAGGATTTCGTTTCTCTTGTAACCTTTGGGGAAGGCTCATCTAACCAGGGTGATTTCCATGAAGGGGCAAACTTCGCGGGTGTACACAAGTTGCCGGTCATTTTTATGGTTGAGAACAACAAGTATGCCATCTCTGTTCCCGTGTCGAAGCAATTGGCTTGTGAAAAAGTATCCGACCGTGCCATTGGTTATGGAATGCCTGGATATACAGTTGATGGAAATGATCCATTGGCAGTATATGAAGCTGTTAAAGCAGCGGCTGACCGTGGACGTACCGGAGAAGGCCCTACGCTGATCGAAACCGTCTCCTATCGATTGACTCCGCACTCCAGTGATGACGATGACAGGACATATCGAGAAAGAGAAGAAGTAGAGGAAGCCAAGAAGAAGGATTCTATCGTAACGTTTGCAAACTACTTACGAGAACAGAATATTTTGACTGAAGAGAAAGAAGAAGAAATGATTAAAGAACTTGATCAACTAGTCAATGAAGCGACAGATTATGCTGAAAATGCAGCCTATGCTGAAGCTGAATCCGCATTGAACTATGTATTTGAAGAGTAAGGAGGGGGAGATAACATGGCTGTAATATCTTATATTCAAGCTGTAACGCAGGCGTTGAGGGAAGAAATGCAACGTGATGATAAAGTTTTTGTGCTAGGAGAAGATGTTGGGAAACGCGGAGGTGTCTTCCGTGCCACAGACGGCCTCTATGATGAATTCGGTGAAGATCGTGTGCTAGATACACCACTTGCTGAATCGGCTATTGCAGGTGTGGGGATCGGCGCAGCTATGTACGGAATGCGTCCGGTTGCTGAAATGCAGTTTGCAGACTTTATTATGCCAGCTGTAAACCAAATTATTTCAGAGGCTGCAAAAATCCGTTACCGTTCTAACAACGACTGGAATGCTCCTATTACTATTCGTGCTCCATACGGTGGCGGAGTCCATGGAGCTTTGTACCATTCTCAATCCGTTGAAGCGGTTTTTGCAAATCAGCCTGGCCTGAAAATTGTCATGCCTTCTACCCCGTATGATGTAAAGGGGCTTTTAAAAGCATCCATTCGGGATAATGACCCCGTTCTGTTCTTTGAGCACAAACGCGCTTATCGTTTGATTAAAGGAGAAGTACCTGAAGAAGATTATACACTGCCTCTCGGAAAGGCCGATGTAAAACGTGAAGGGTCTGACATTACGGTCATTACTTATGGATTATGTGTTCACTTTGCTCTTCAAGCGGCAGAGAAACTTGCGGAAGAAGGAATTGATGCGCACATTCTTGATCTGAGAACGGTCTATCCGCTTGATAAAGAAGGTATTATTGAAGCGGCTTCAAAAACAGGTAAGGTTCTCCTGGTAACAGAAGATAACAAAGAAGGCGGGATCATTTCTGAAGTCTCAGCGATTATCAGTGAAAACTGCTTGTTTGATTTAGATGCTCCCGTTCAGCGTTTGGCAGGCCCTGATGTGCCATCCATGCCTTATGCTCCAACAATGGAAAAATACTTTATGATGAATCCAGATAAAGTGGAAAAAGCGATGCGCGATCTCGCTGAATTTTAATTGAAGGAGGAGTTCCAGTGGGTTTAGAAAAAATTAATATGCCCCAGCTTGGTGAGAGTGTTACTGAAGGAACAATTAGTACATGGCTCGTCCAGCCGGGTGACAAAGTTAACAAATATGATCCAATTGCTGAAGTCATGACCGACAAAGTAAATGCAGAAGTCCCATCTTCCTTTACTGGAGTCATCAAAGAGCTAGTTGCACAGGAAGGCGATACTATTGAAGTTGGCGATTTAATGTGTCATATAGAGGTTGAAGGAGCAGGTTCAGAGTCCAAGCCAGAAGCACCGACACCGAAACATGAACCTCCGGAAGAAACAACGAAGGAAAAAGAGCCATCCAAAACTGAAAAAGATAGTAAACCGAAGCAGGATAAAGGAAACAAGAAACGCTATTCACCTGCAGTTATGACTCTTGCTCAGGACCATGATATTGACTTAAATCAAGTAGAAGGTTCTGGGCGCGGGGGCCGTATCACCCGTAAAGACATTGAGAAGATTATTGAAAGCGGAGAAATACCTACCGCAGATCAAGCTCCAGCACCTGAACCACAACAGCAAGAAACACCAGCACCGTCAGCTGATAAAACAGCTGCACCTTCAGCTAATGTGCAAGCGGGTGAAGGGGATGTCGAAATTCCTGTAACTGGTGTACGTAAAGCAATTGCAGCAAATATGGTGAAATCGAAAACGGAGATTCCTCATGCGTGGATGATGGTTGAAGTCGATGTCACCAATCTTGTAGAACTGCGTAACGCGAAGAAAAACAAGTTTAAACAGCAAGAGGGTTATAGCCTGACTTATTTTGCATTCTTCGTCAAAGCTGTCGCCCAAGCGTTAAAAGAATATCCTCAATTAAACAGTATGTGGGCAGGGGATAAAATTATCCAGAAGAAAGCGATTAACTTAAACATTGCTGTAGCTAAGGAAGATCAATTGTTTGTTCCAGTAATACGTGATGCAGACGAGAAAAGTATTAAAGGAATTGCCAAAGATATCACCGAGCTAGCCAATAAAGCTCGTCAAGGCAAACTGACATCTCAGGATATGGAAGGCGGTACCTTTACGGTAAACAACACCGGTTCATTTGGTTCTGTCCAATCGATGGGTGTAATTAACCATCCGCAAGCAGCTATTTTGCAAGTGGAGTCGATTGTGAAAAAACCTGTGTTCCAAAATGGAATGTTTGGGGCAAGAGATATGGTCAACTTGTGTCTTTCGCTTGACCACCGTGTACTTGATGGACTTGTCGCTGGGAATTTCCTTGCTCGTGTCAAAGAAATTCTTGAGAAAATGTCAGAAGAGAACACATCCATTTACTAATAAGAATTTCACTGCTTCTCACTACCGTGGGAAGCATTTTTTTATAAAACTATTCCCTATTCCAATTAAGCCTCCTTATTCTAAAGACTCAGTTTTAAGAATACTTTGAAACTTTGGTGAGATTGTTTCCGTTTTCTAGTTCCAGGAAAGGTGTTCGGCGAAATGGCTCGCTTTCCGCGGGGATGACGGCAAGCCTCCTCGTTCGCTATGCTCTCTGTGGGGTCTTGCCAGCCACTCCATTCCCGCAGGAGTCTCACCATTTCCCCTCTCACCTTGCTAGTTTTGGCGGAACGGAAACATATGCAAAAGTAGTAACTGTCTCTGGAGATTCACTTTGAAAGTATCCTGTCAGAATAGGATTTTAATGGCCTTCAAGATGCTTTCATTATAGAACTTCAATTAGCATCACTCTAATTACTGATACTAGGTGGGTTTGTGAGATTAATGACAGGTGGGATGGCTGGAAAATGACGAGACTCCCGTGGGAGAAGGACTTAGGCGAGACCCCACAGAGAGCGCAGCGAACGAGGAGGCTCGGCAGTTCACCCACAGGAAAGCGAGTTATTTTCCAGCCATCCCTTACCCTATTACAAATACAAACCTAAAATATCTCGAAATCGAGTATTCAAGTATTCTGCTATATAGTTGAATATTAGCAATTTAATACTTAGGAAGAACGAAGTTAACGTTTGAAAGGCATTGTAGAACTTGGTAAAATGTTCATTAGTACATCAAGTAAAGGAGCCATGCAGATGGATTTTAATATTTTCATGAATGATGTTGTCACACAAGCACGCGATGAAATCTCCAAAGCGGGATACACAGAACTTACTACGCCTGAAGAAGTTGATGAAGCCTTGAATAAAGAAGGCACAACTCTTGTTATGATCAACTCCGTTTGCGGTTGTGCAGGTGGAATTGCACGCCCGGCAGCTGCTCATGCAATTCATTACGATAAGCGCCCAGATCACTTAGTTACGGTTTTCGCTGGTCAAGACCGTGAGGCTACAAACCGTGCCAGAGAATACTTTGAAGGTTACCCACCTTCTTCCCCATCCTTTGCCCTCTTAAAAGATGGGAAAATCAAAACGATGGTTGAACGCCATGACATTGAAGGGTTCGAACCAATGGAAGTCATCGGGAAGCTTCAACGCAGTTTTGAAGAGTATTGCGAAGAAGTCTAGTACTTAGATATGCAGGGGATCTTTGTTAAGGCAAAGGTCCCTTTTTACGTTAAATATCATAGATAAACGAATAGTGAGGTGATTAGGCCGTGAAAATTGGATATCGAACAATAAAAACAGCAATAGGGACGCCTTTTGCCATTTGGATTGCCCAAATGCTTCAGTTGGATAACTTTGCTTCCGCGGGTATCCTGACAATCCTATGTATACAAATCACTAGAAAACGCTCTTTCCTATCGGCCTGGCACCGTTTTTCTGCCTGCTTAGTAGCCATGGTTTTTTCTTTTGTATTCTTCGAATTATTTGGCTACAACCCATTATCAATTGGATTAATGTTATTTGCATTTATTCCGGTTACCGTATGGTTAAAAATTACACCTGGAATCGTTACAAGTTCTGTTATCATTTTACACCTGTATGGTTCAGGCAACATCGGGTGGGATACGATATGGAACGAAATCCTTCTTATTATTGTTGGTATTGGTACAGCACTGCTCTTGAATTTATATATGCCAAGTTTAGAAAATAAGCTTGAAGAGTACCAGCAGGAAGTGGAGCACAATTTCTCAGTAATTTTACAAGAGCTCGCTAAATTTTTGAGAGAAGGAAACGATACGTGGACGGGGCAGGAGTTGACTTATACCTCAGACTTACTTGAAAAAGCAAAATCGTTATCGTTCAGAGATGTTGAAAACCATCTTCTCCGCACTCACAACAGGTATTATCATTATTTTCATATGAGGATGAAACAATTTGAACTGCTCGAGCGTATGCTCCCCCTTGTCAGCAGAATTACTGCAGATTATGAGCAGAGACACTCAATAGCAAGCTTTTTTGATGATTTGGCAGGAGCTGTCCATCCTGGGAATACGGCAGTTATTTACTTAAAGAAGCTAAAAGAATTAAAAGAAGAGTTTCGTCAAACCAGACTCCCTCAGTCTCGGGAAGAGTTTGAAGTGAGAGCAAGTCTCTTTCATTTGTTGAATGAAATCGAACAGTACCTGATCATAAAACGATCTTTCAAGAAAAGCGATGTATAGGCTTACTTTCAAAGGGGAAACTTGCACTAAAAGGAGTTTTCCATATGAAAATCCTTACACTTCTGTTTTTAATTGTTGGCTCATTTATGACCCCTCATGTCGCAGGTGAACCCGTCATTCTTGTGAATAAGACAACTCACGAAGTTACTCTGATAAAAAGTGGAAAAATCGTTTTTCACGCTAAAGCAGCCGTGGGAAAAACAAGAGAGCTAACTCCGGAGGGCCAATTCCGTATTAAAGTGAAAGCGAAGGATCCTTATTATAGAAAGAAAAATATCCCTGGAGGAGATCCGGAAAATCCTCTTGGCTCACGATGGATCGGCTTTGATGCAAGAGGTACAGATGGCAGGATCTACGGTATACATGGAACAAATCAGCCGAATTCGATTGGCAAGTCTGTCTCAGCAGGATGCATAAGATTAAAAAATCGTGATGTGGAAAAGCTTTTTGAGCTTGTTCCCTCAGGTTCAGATGTTCTAATTGTGAGCAGTAATCAAACGATAGAAGAATTGTATAAGCAGTGGGAGAAAGAAAAGTTGGAAGAATTACTTTCTCCTTCCACATAAAAAAAGCCGAGAGACTAAGATCTCTCGGCTTTTTACATGAAGTTGAAGCTATTTTTATAAGAAGAAACTTGCTCCAGCTAGGAGTGTGGAAAGGACCATAGAAATGATCATTAAATAAATGACTACTTTCATACGGCGCTCTCGTTTAGATCTTTTCTTCTTCATAGGTTGTTTTTGTTGTTTATTTGCGGCCAAGGTCAGAAACCTCCTTCTCAGTCAATCCTATTCACATTCTATCGAAAAAACTTCATTTGGACAAGGGAGCAAAATCAATTACAATATAATTGTGAATTCTACTAATTTTACAACAGGTAAGCGCTTTATTTCTGGTATGCTAGAAGGGGACCATACTGAAGGAGGCATTTTACACATGAGCCATTCATCTAACTATGACGAATCAAGAATAAATTGGGAAAAGGATGTTGAAAAGGCCACACGTCGTTTTCCAGAAAGAAAAGAAGCTTTTACTACAAGCTCAGACCTTTTCATAGAACGTCTTTATACTCCGAATCAAACCAATGAGAGTTACATAGAGGAAATTGGTTTTCCAGGCCAATATCCATATACAAGAGGGATTCAACCGACCATGTATCGCAGCCGTTATTGGACAATGCGTCAATATGCGGGATTTGGATCTGCTGAAGAGACTAATAAACGATTCCGCTATTTATTGAAACAAGGGCAAACAGGGCTATCGGTTGCTTTTGATCTACCAACCCAGATTGGCTACGACTCAGATGATCCTATGGCTGAAGGGGAAGTAGGTAAAGTCGGTGTTGCCATTGATTCTTTAAAAGATATGGAGCAGCTTTTTGATCAAATTCCTTTAGATCAGGTGAGTACGTCGATGACTATAAATGCCCCTGCATCGATCTTGCTTGCGATGTATATTGCTGTCGGTGAAAAACAAGGAGTGGCACCTGAGAAACTCACTGGTACCATTCAGAACGATATCTTAAAAGAATATATTGCCAGGGGCACATACATCTATCCTCCAAAACCTTCGATGCGCCTTATTACAGATATCTTTGCTTATTGCCAAGAAAACTTACCGAAATTTAATACAATCAGTATTTCTGGTTATCACATAAGAGAAGCTGGTTCAACGGCAGTGCAGGAAGTGGCGTTTACGATTGCCAATGGAATGGCTTATGTCGATGCCGCACTTGAAGCTGGTCTTGAAGTGGACCAATTTGCTCCACGTCTAGCTTTCTTCTTTAATGCTCATAATCAATTCTTCGAGGAGGCGGCAAAATTCAGAGCTGCAAGAAGGATGTGGGCGAAAATCATGAAGGAACATTATCAGGCTGAGAATCCTAAAAGCTGGAAATTACGATTCCATACCCAGACCGGAGGAAGTACCTTAACCGCTCAACAACCGGATAATAATATTGTACGAGTGACTTTGCAAGCGCTTGCTGCAGTTATGGGAGGTACTCAAAGTCTTCACACAAATTCAAGAGATGAAGCACTTGCGTTACCAACAGAAGACTCTGCAAGAATTGCCCTCCGGACTCAGCAGATTATCGCAAACGAAAGCGGAGTCGCAGACACAATCGATCCGTTAGCAGGGTCCTACTATGTGGAATCTTTAACCGATCAAATCGAAAAGGAAGCTAATCAATATATTGAACGAATCAAAGAGCTGGGTGGAGCGGTCCAGGCAGTGGAAGATGGGTATATGCAAAGAGAAATCCACAAAGCAGCCTATGACGCCCAAAAACGAATCGAATCACAAGAGGATATCATCGTTGGCTTAAATGAATATCAGCTCGAAGAAGAAATTAATGAAGATCTATTGCGAGTCGATGAAGAACTGGAAAAATCTCAGATCGAACAAACAAATAATGTAAGAGCTGCAAGAGATCAAGATAGAGTAAACCAGTCCTTACAACGATTGAAACAAGCAGCAAGTGTTTCAGAAAACGTTATGCCTTACATTGTTGATGCTGTGAAGGTGTATGCAACCGTCGGTGAAATCGCGAATGTATTACGCGATGAATTTGGCGAATATACCGGAATGTAAGAAAGGATGGAAAAGTGATGAAACCAATACGAGTACTCATAGCTAAGCCAGGATTAGACGGACACGACAGAGGAGCGTTAATCATCGCCCAGGCATTGCGAGACCACGGGATGGAAGTGATTTATACAGGCTTACGTCAATCGGCTGTTCAAATTGCAAGGGCTGCCATACAAGAAGACGTAGATGTCGTCGGCCTTTCCTCATTATCTGGTGCACATAAATCCTTATTTCCAAAAGTAGTTGAAGCGTTGCAAGAACAAGGCGCAGGAGATATCCCTGTAATCGGAGGAGGGGTAATTCCTGCAGAAGATATCCCTTATCTTGAAGAAAAAGGAGTTGCCAAAATTTTTACGAGTGGTTCTCCGACTGATGCCATCGCTGTCTACATTAAACAGTTAATTCATAAAGAAACTATCGATGCCCCTGCGAAGATTGCTCACATTGGCATCGCAGTTGAAAATATCGATCAAACCCTGCCCTTTTACCAGCATAGCTTAGGGTTATCGCTTGAAGCTGTCGAGGTTGTTGAATCTGAACAGGTGCGTGTCGCCTTTTTGAAAATCGGTGAAACAAAGCTTGAATTATTAGAACCTATTAGTGAAGCTTCTCCAATTCAATCGTTCTTAAGTAAAAGAGGAGAAGGAATTCACCATATTGCACTAGAAGTTGATGATATTCATCACCGATTAGAGCAATATAAACAACAAGGGATAAGACTGATCCATGAAGAACCTAAGGCAGGAGCTCATAACAGTCAAATAGCCTTCTTACATCCAAAGGCAGCCAATGGAGTATTGTTTGAACTGTGTCAGCCTGAGGGAAAGGAGTAATCGCATATGGACATTTTTGATAAAATTAATGAACTTTATGATAAACGTCGTCAAGTAGAACTTGGAGGCGGGGACGAACGCATCGACAAGCAGCATGAAAAAGGAAAGTGGACTGCCCGTGAACGCATCGATTATTTAGTGGATGAGGACAGCTTCATTGAGTTGAATCCATTCATCGAACATCGTCACGATGCCTTTGGGATGGACGACAAACAGGCACCAGGCGAAGGAGTAGTGACTGGATTTGGTAAAATTGGCGGAAGAGATATCTATTTATTTGCCCAGGACTTTACTGTTTATGGTGGAGCGTTAGGGGAAATGCATGCGAAGAAAATTGCCGCTGTTATGGATTTGGCGGTTAAAAATAGAACGCCTTTTATAGGATTGAATGATTCAGGCGGTGCGAGAATCCAGGAAGGTGTTTCCTCGCTGGATGGTTATGGTCAAGTCTTTTATCGGAATTCCATATATTCTGGGGTTATTCCTCAGATTTCAGTCATTATGGGGCCATGCGCAGGCGGAGCGGTCTACTCTCCTGCCATCACGGATTTTGTCATCATGGTAGAGAAAACCTCCCAAATGTTCATCACAGGGCCGAAGGTGATTGAGACAGTGACGGGTGAACAGATTTCTGCTGAGGACCTTGGCGGTGCACACGTACATAATACGTTAAGTGGAAATGCCCATTTGAAGACAGAAGATGAGGCGTCTGCGTTAGATGCCGTAAAAGACCTGGTTAGTTATCTTCCGCAAAGTAACATGGATCCAACTCCCGAAATTGAAGTGGAAGAAGAGGATGATTATAGACCGGACATTACAGATAAAATTCCTTTTGATCCTCTTCGCCCTTATGATGTAAGGGTCATCATTGATGAGGTAGTCGATCAGGACTCGTTTTTTGAAATTCATAAAGATTTTGCTAAAAACATTGTTGTTGGATTTGGGCGTTTAAAAGGAAAAACAATTGGACTTGTATGCAACCAGCCGAAATATATGGCAGGAGGGCTGGATATAGATTCCAGTGATAAAGCGTCCAGGTTTATTCGATTCTGTGACTCCTTCAATATTCCATTAATTACGTTTGAAGATGTTACAGGTTTCTTCCCCGGGATCAAACAAGAGCATGGAGGTATTATACGCCATGGCGCGAAAATCCTTTATGCATATTCTGAGGCAACTGTACCAAAGCTTACAATCATTACAAGGAAAGCTTACGGCGGAGCTTATGTCGCTCTAAATAGTAAGTCTATTGGAGCTGATCTTGTTTATGCCTGGCCTAACGCTGAAATAGCTGTTATGGGACCAGAAGGGGCTGCCAATATTATTTTTGCAAAAGAGATTAAAGAGAGTGCTAACCCCGAAGAAACTCGTCAACATAAGATTAATGAATACAGAGAACGTTTTGCTAATCCTTATGTAGCAGCGGGCTTAGGAATGGTTGACGATGTCATTGATCCACGGGAGACAAGGTCAACGTTAATTAAAGCGTTAGATATGCTGAAAAACAAGCAAGAAGACAGGCCATATAAAAAGCATGGGAATATTCCTCTCTAATTGACACGTCAGACTCATTCCGCTAACGTACTAAGGGGAATGTGTTTACATATGAAGGAGGATCACGAATGGGATCGATTAATAAAGAGCGTTTATTAGAAGAATTTTTAGAATTGGTTCAGGTCGACTCTGAAACCACTCAAGAAGAAAAAATTGCAGAGGTACTAAAAGAGAAGTTTGAAAGCCTGGGCCTTGAAGTGCTGGAGGACGACGCCAAGTCTATCACAGGGCACGGAGCAAATAATTTAATCTGTAATTTAAAAGGTACAAAAGAAGGTGCCGACACAATTTATTTTACCTCCCATATGGACACGGTCGTGCCAGGTAACGGGGTGAAACCAAGTGTGGAAGACGGTTATGTCGTAACAAATGGTTCCACCATTCTAGGAGCCGATGACAAAGCGGGACTAGCTGCGATTCTTGAAGCTATCCGTTCTATTAAAGAAAATGATGTTGACCACGGTGATTTACAGTTCATTATTACGGTTGGAGAAGAGAGCGGATTAGTCGGAGCCAAGGCGCTCGACAGCTCGCTTTTAAAGGCAAAATTTGGGTATGCGCTTGATAGTGATGGGAAAGTAGGAAATATCATCGTCGCTGCACCAACTCAAGCGAAATTGAATGCAGTCGTCAAAGGGAAGACTGCACATGCAGGCGTTGCGCCGGAAAAAGGAATTTCTGCTATTACACTAGCATCTAAAGCAATCGCGAAGATGCCGCTAGGCCGGATCGATGATGAAACCACAGCAAATATCGGTCGATTTGAAGGCGGTCAAAAAACAAACATCGTTTGTGACCATGTAGAAATTTTAGCTGAAGCTCGCTCTCTTGTTCCAGAAAAAATGGAAGATCAAGTGGAAAAAATGAAGAAAGCTTTTTACGAAACAGCCGAAGAAATGGGCGGCGAAGTTGAACTTGATGTGGAAGTGATGTATCCAGGGTTTAAACAAAAAGCTGGGGACGAAGTAGTCGAAGTTGCCAGATCTGCTGCTAAAAAAATAGGACGTGACAGTGAACTATTGACGAGCGGAGGCGGAAGCGATGCAAACATTATCGCAGGTTATGGTATTCCGACCGTTAATTTGGCTGTAGGTTATGAGGATATTCATACGACGAATGAGCGTATGCCAGTTGCTGAGCTTGAAAAAGTAGCAGAACTCGTGACAGCCATTATAAAAGAAGTAGCTGAATAATTAAAAACGCCTCCGAAATCGGAGGCGTTTTTACGTGGTTTTACAGCTCTATCCAAACAGAAATATTATAAATTATGGTATAATAGAAGAACAAGAGTTCGTAGAAAAGGAAGGATTGCTGTGTCAAGATGGTATCCTAAAAATGGTCGGGTCATTTTTCATGTTGATATGAATAGTTTCTATGCTTCAGTCGAAATGGCATTCGATCCCTCTTTAAAAGGTAAACCGCTAGCTATTGCAGGAAATCCTGAAGAAAGAAGAGGAATTGTTGTCACAAGCAGTTACGAAGCAAGAAAATACGGTGTAAAAACAACCATGCCCGTGGGAGAAGCAAAAAGACTTTGTCCAGACCTTATTGTTATGAGGCCCAATTTTGAAAGGTATCGAACCGCATCTAAGGAAATGTTTAAGATCTTATCAGATGTGACTTCTAACGTACAGCCTGTCTCCATTGATGAAGGGTATATGGATATTACAAAATGTGAGAATCAAGGTTCACCCCCTGACATTGCGGAGCAGATTCAAAAACGTATTTATGAAGAACTTGACCTTCCATGCAGTATTGGAATTGCTCCAAACAAATTTTTAGCTAAAATGGCATCAGACATGAAAAAGCCGATGGGCATAACCATTCTTAGATTAAGGGATATAGAGAAGAAGCTCTGGCCTCTGCCGATTGAAGAAATGTATGGAGTTGGTTCAAAAACAGCTGACAAGCTTAAAAAAATTCATATTCAAACCATTGGAGATTTAGCGAATCACCCTGTTCTTGAGCTAAAGCAGCTGCTTGGAATTAACGGAGAGCGACTACAGAATCGAGCAAATGGACTGGATCAAAGACCTGTTGATCCTGATGCTGTTCATGAATTTAAAAGCATCGGTACTTCAACGACCCTTCCGCATGACACTACTGAAGACACAGAAGTACGAGCGGTGTTACGAAGGCTTTCGAACAAAGTGGAAGCTCGAATGAAAAATAAAAAAGTAGTAGCAAGAAATGTACAATTAATGATCCGCTATCACGACCGGAAAACCGTAACTAGAAGTCGTCAACTGAAAGAGTTCATTCACACTTCCGACGACTTGTTCACTGCAGCCATTCAGTTATTCGATCAGCATTGGAGCCAGGATCCAGTAAGGCTTTTAGGAGTCACTGCTTCAGACCTTGCCGAACAATCGGAAGTGACCCAGCAGCTTGATTTATTCAATTACAAAGAACATGCGGATAAAGAAAAGCTTTATAAAGCAATTGACGACTTAACTGATAAGTATGGGGAAAACCCATTTAAAGCAATTTCAGTCCCCTCTGAAGGGAACGTGACCACCAGTTTTCAAAAAGATTTCCTAGATGATTATAAAAAAGAATAGCTGCTTCTCTTTTTCTCATACTAAAGAAGAAGGGAGGCAGTTTTTTTATGGGTAAAGATCGTCAAGAGAAGAAGCTAAAAAGGTCAGGAAAAGTTCAGTCTGATAGGGACCAAAGCTTAAGTCACCATGGTGCTACTGCCATGGAAGGACCCGAACCAGCGAGAAAACGCAGATAAATTTATATAGAGGAGAGATTCCATGTCTTCAAGACGAATGGGACCAAAGCAGAAAAAATCCCCGAATTTGCCTAAGGGACCTCAACAAGAATACGGGGATCCAATGGCAGGTTCCCATAAAGTAAAGCAAGCGAATCATTCACGAGACAAACAAAAATCTTCTCACGATATGTAATTGAGGGCGGCCTTGGCCGTCTTCTTTTTCTGTTAGAACAATTTTATTGTGTTGTGACGCTAATCGACGTATAGCGAACACTTTTGTTCAGATTACACTCAAAAAGATATGGAATGTTTTTCTTCTTTTGACACATACTACTGTAGATCAGAATTTGGGATAAAAGGAGCAGGGCAATGAGCTATGAACTTATCTATAGATTAATTTTGCTTGTTACCATTTTATATATCGTCTTTGTTGTGCTTCAGACGAAGGGGAGTCCTGTGAAGTACTTTCGATTACGATATTTCATTAATAATGAACCAGTTATTATTATGACCAATGGACGAATCCTCGAAAAGGAATTGAGAAAAGTACGCTACAATGTAGATGAACTTGTTTCTCAGTTGAGAAAGAAAGATGTATTTCATTTGAGTGAGGTAGAGAGCGCGATTCTTGAGACTGATGGGAGTTTAAGTGTAATGAAAAAAACTAACCTTACCCATTCTTCATTCAGAAATCCGTTAAATGATAAATCTGTAAGAGAACATCCACAAATTGTAGTCATTGAGGGTAATATTCTTGATTTTAGTCTAAAAGTAATCGGGAAGGATAAGCGGTGGTTGACTCGAACCCTTCGAAAGAATGGGATTGATAATATATCGAATGTCATGATTGCGCAAGTGGACCCCGTGGGAAATTTCTATATTGACACTAAAACAGACCTTGTTTCTTTTACATCTGACGAATAAACTCATACTTTTTTTATTTCTTCTCATACTAAAAATGAGGAGGGGATCTTATGACAGACCGTATTATTGCCGTTCGAAAAAACGGGCAAGGAAGTATTAAAGAGATGAAGTTGTCTTCTGGCCAAGTGGTCGATTATCACAAAGCCCATGAAATGGCTCAAAATGGTCAATTAGAGCATGTTCAGTTGATCAACGGCAAGGATGGTGAACTCCATCTGCGAAGTGTACCGGATGGAGATCCTACGAATAACTTGGATAACCTTCCTTCCTTCTAACCTTTAACCCGGGAATTTCCCGGGTTTTTATATTTTCTAGGATATATAATATGAAATAAAATCATAAATTTATTTCAAAAAATGATTGAAGAAAATAAAGAGGTGGTGTAAACTTAAAATGAAATATATTAATTGTTTTATTTCATAACTTACAAATGGAGATGATTTCATTGGCTATTATCGTTAATGATGTGAACAAAACTTATGTTAGTGGAGAGGTAACGATTCATGCACTTAGAAATGCATCACTAAAGGTGTCTGACCATAAATTTGTCACCATACTAGGACCATCTGGCTCAGGTAAGTCAACATTACTGAATGTAATTGGAGGAATTGACCGCTTTGAATCTGGTACGATCCAAGTATCAAGTCAGGAATTATCCTCTATGAAAGACTCCGCCCTTACTGAATTCAGAAGAAATTATGCAGGATTTATTTTTCAGCAGTATAATTTAATTCCAACTTTGACGGTAGAAGAGAACATTGAGGTTGGACGTGAATTGAGCAAAAATCCGCTTGACATGAAGGATACATTAGAAAAAGTAGGAATGTTTGACAAGAAAGATAAGTTTCCATACCAGCTAAGTGGTGGAGAGCAACAAAGGGTTGCGATTGCAAGAGCTTTAATTAAAAATCCGGAATTTTTATTATGTGATGAACCGACAGGAGCCTTGGATGAAGATACTGGAAAGAAAATCCTGAGCCTTCTCAAGTTTGTCAATGAAACATATGGAACAACAGTGTTAATCATTACCCACAATCAGGGGATCGGAGAAATGGCTCATAGTGTTATTAAAATGAGCAGTGGAGAAATTGTGGAGACTTATGATAATGAATTTCCGATCGAACCAGAGCAGGTGACGTGGGCATGATCCTCAGAAAATCCATATCAAGAACAATGAAAGATAAGAAGTTTCAATATGCAGGAGTTATTACTCTTTTATTGTTAGCTGTCATGCTTTATGTATCTTTATCAATGGCAATTAGTACGCTGGAAGAACGTAATGAACACTTTTCAAAAAAGTATAAACAAGAGACCTTTCATTTTGTTACGGGAGAGAATGTATCTGAATCCCAATTAAAAACATGGGAAGAAAACTATACAGTAACACTAGAGAAGCGAAGCTATCAGGATGTCAGGATCAATGGGGATAAGACGCTTCGTTTGTTTGAACCGACCGATCAAGTAAATCTCCCTTATATTTCCTCTGGCACGATGCCAAACCAGCTTGGTGAGATAGCATTGTCCAAAGTTTTTGCTCAGAAGAATGGGTATGAGATCGGTGATCGAATTAAGCTTAACGGAGTGAATGCGGAGGTATCAGGATTTGTGTATCTTCCGGACTACATTTATATGGTTGAGCGGCAAACAGATATCCTTAGCGATGCAGAGAAGTTTGGTATAGGAGTGTCTACAAAAGAAACGCTAGGTGAAATGGAAGGATCCCAACAATCTCAAGTTCTTGGAATAAGCTCTGACGGGAAAGTACCTGAAGGGCTTCGAAAGGGAATTAATAAACAAACTTCTCTTCTTAAGTTCATCAGTCGTGAGGAAAATGCGAGAATCCAATTTGTCGAGAGCGAAATTGAAGGCGCTAAGACGATGATTACTACACTTCCTTTATTCATCCTTGCCCTTTCTGTAGTAATGGTACTTATGCTGTTAAAGAGACGCATGGATATGCAACGAAAAGAAATTGGTACGCTGATGGCCCTTGGATATCGAAAGGGTGAATTGATGCGCCATTATTTAGGTTATGCTTGGGTAACGGGCCTAACAGGGACGATACTGGGTATACTTGCTGGGGGAGGATTATCCATTCCACTTTCCAACCTATATGCGAATTATTTTAACTTGCCTCAGATTTCCATGTTCGATTTTGATCCCTGGGTACTGGTGATCGGTTTCTTGATTCCTATTACTCTTATTCTAACCTTAACCGCTCTTGTTATCACACGTTCACTCAGTACAGACCCATTGACATTGCTTCGACCCAAAGAAATAGCGACCGGTAAGAAGTCCTGGATAGAGAGAATCCCATGGTTTATTAAGGGAGGGTTCTTCAGAAGATTTAAATTGCGCCTAATGGCAAGAAGCAAGGCGAGAAGCTTATACATCTTCCTTGGTGTTATGTTTTCAACCGTGCTTTTGTTATTTGGTTTAATCACCTTTAACTCGATGGACCGTTTAGTAGAAACAACTTATAAAGAGATCCAAACGTATGAATATGCGGTACACTTTAATGCTCTGCAAACAGATCAGCCCAGTGAAGAGGGCAGCCCTTTTACAATGAATGAAGTTACGGTTGTTAAAGAGGACAAAGAAGAGAAAATAAATCTTTATGGGATCGTCCCAGAGACCGAACAGCTTCAGCTTTCTAATCATGAGGGAATGCTCCTAAATGGCCAATTGACTGATGGGGCTATCATCTCTCAACCGCTGGCAGCTGTATTTAATGTCGAGTCAGGCGACCGTTTAGTTTTAACGAACGCTCTAAATGAAAAAGAAATGGAGACAGAAATTGCTGGTATCGCTGATGTATTCATTGGAAGCAGTATGTATTTGCCTAAAGAAAGGGTAAACGAATTTTTAGGATTTCCTCAAGGAAGCTATACAGCCGTGTGGCAGGATAAAGCCCCGAAAGAAAGTGAAAATGTGTTCATGATCGAAGATAAGCAGAAAGTGATCGAAAGTTTTGAATCGACTTCAGGTGCAACGAGGTATTCCGTAATTGCAATGTCCGTCATTGCTATCTTGATCGGTGTCATAGTACTTACATTACTGACCAATTTAATAGTGGAAGAAAACTCTCCTTCAATATCCTTATTCAAAGTAATGGGGTACCAAGATAAAGAGGTTTCAAGGCTCATTTTGAGTATTTACACACCAGTTGTTTTAATTTCTTATTTTCTATCCATTCCTCTTGGTGGTCTAGCCCTCGAGCAGACCATGAACAGCTTAGTTGAAGAGACGGGGTTTTTATTGCCTACGGACATTACATGGTGGATGGTGGTAATAGGATTTGGAGTCATTATTCTGACCTACTGGATTTCACTATATTTTTCAAAACGTAAACTGAAGCAAGTGTCTTTGCAAGAGGCCTTAAAAAAACAACAGGATTAAATAAGTCCCTATCACATTTTCGTGATAGGGACTTACTTAATTGTCTAGTAAATGATTTGTTTGGAAAACTAATGGTGGTGTCTGAGACTTTGTTTATAAAAAGCTATTTATACTCCATTGCTTGTCTTACATTCCCTCGATGCATTTGTACTTTTGTTCTTTAGCCAATGACTCTTTTTATGATGGCAAGTCCGAAGGAGGAGCCAGGGTAACGAAAGTTCTGATCGAATTTTGTTGTTTGCTTAGTAATACTTTTCTCATGGGTAAATGTATAAAAGCTTGATTCTCCATGGTAGCTTCCTATTCCGCTTTCCCCAACACCTCCGAATGGCAGATGGGGATTGATGATATGATAGAGGGTGTCATTGATACAGCCCCCACCATAAGAAATCGATTGTGTAATTTCCTTTTGGTCTTGTTCGTTTTCCCCAAAGTAATACAGGGCAAGCGGCTTAGGACGTTGATTCACTTGCTCGGTGACCTCATGTAAGGTGTCATAGGTAAGGACGGGAAGTATAGGACCGAAAATCTCATCTTTCATGACAGGGTCTGACCAGGACACTTGATCAAGGATGGTTGGTTCAATCATCAGTTTTTTCTCATCCAGACCTCCACCAACTACGACGGTTCCATCTTCCAAGTAAGCAGAAACGCGATCGAAATGTTGACGGTTAACGATTTTTACGTAATCAGAGTTCTCCAATGGAGATTCTCCATAAAATTGATGAATGTATTCTTTCATTTTTTTTATCAACGAGGCTTTAACCTCGTGGTGCACGAATAAATAGTCAGGCGCAATACATGTCTGGCCGGCGTTTGTATATTTTCCCCAAACGATTCGTTTGGCCGCTAAATCTATATTGGCATCCTTATGAACGATCGCAGGACTCTTTCCGCCTAACTCTAAGGTAACAGGGATCAGTCGTTTACTCGCTTTTTCCATAATAATTTTTCCTACTGGGACACTGCCTGTAAAGAATACGTAATCGAGGGGCTGGTCCAGCAAATCCTGGGTCACCTCTTTATCCCCTTCAATTACAGCTAGATAGTGTGGAGAGAAGTACTGTTCGACCATTTTCTTGAGTACCCATGAAACTGTTGGTGTCAATTCAGAAGGTTTGATAATTACGGTATTTCCAGCAGCTAGAGCTCCAATGACAGGAGCGAGCGCTAATTGAATAGGATAGTTCCAGGGAGCAATGACAAGCACCGTTCCATAGGGTTCTTTTTGAATATAATTCTTTGAGCCGGTATGGGTGAGAGGGGTCTTTACTTTTTTTGGTGCCATCCATTGTTTCAAATGCTTAAGATGGTGATCAATTTCTGTTTTAAGAAAGGCGATCTCCGCAACGTAAGCTTCGAATTCAGATTTATTAAGATCGAATTTAAGGGCATTGATGATCGGTTTTTCAAAAGTTGTCAACATTTTTTTAAGGCGTTTCAACTGCTCCTTTCTAAATTCATAGCTTCTAGTATGACCTTCCTTGAACCATTCCTTTTGCTGCTGGACGATAGTATTCACAATGTTTACCTCCTTAATTAGTTGCGCTTAATTTGGTATTGAAAAAAGTCATGTGCGATCTTTGTGTTTTCAAATACTTCACGAGCTTCTTCTTCTAGTTGTCTTATGGATTCTCCTTGATATCTTGATGAGATATGAGTGAGAATTAATTCCTTTACCTCTGCATCCTTTGCAAGCGTAGCTGCCTGCTTGACGGTCGAGTGGTAATAATCGTAAGCCATTTGCGTTTCATCACTTGCGAAAGTACCTTCATGGACAAGAACATCAGCTCCATATATAGGTTCTTTTAAAGCTGATATGTAGCGTGTATCTCCGAGAATGGCTATTTTTCGTCCCTTTTTAGGAGGTCCGATGACTTCATCACGCTGAATCACTCGTCCATCGGAAAGCCGAGTTTGAGATTGATTTTTAATTTTTTGATAAATGGGTCCTGGCTTAATTCCAAGCGCTTTCAATTTTTCAGGTTGAAGCTCCCCAAGTTTATCTTTTTCCTTAAGAATATATCCATAACTTTCAAGGCCGTGTTTCAATGAAACCGCCTCTACAATGAACTGTTCATCTTCAAAGAGAAGACCTTCTTCAACTTCTTCCACATAGAGAGGATATCGTAAATGAGTGCCGCTCAACCGCAGGCTGATATCAATATATTCTTTCAAACCTCTTGGTCCATAAACCGTTACGGGTGATTCTCCACCTTGAAAGGACCGGCTGCTGAGCAAACCGGGCAGTCCATAAATGTGATCCCCATGTAAATGAGTGATAAAAATAACTTCGATTCGTCTTGGTCTAATTGTTGTATTTAATATTTGGTGCTGTGTCCCTTCTCCGCAATCAAATACCCATGTTGTACCTCGCTCTTCCAGCATACGGAGTACAAGGGAGGAAACATTGCGTTCTTTGGAAGGGACACCGGATCCAGTGCCTAAAAAAAACAGTTCCATTAAGAACAACCTCCTAATATTCCCATCATACCATCAGACAGCTTTGAAGGCACTTCATAAGAAAAAACTGCCGAGTTCTTCTCGACAGTTCATCTTTAATGTATTGGTCCTATCAATTACCAGGCTCTTGTGTATTGTCTTGGTCCTTCCAGTTCATAGCCAAGTTCATCGGCAGCTTGCTTAGGCCAATAAGGATTTCTTAATAAAGCCCGAGCAAGAAATACTAAATCTGCCCGATCATTTTGTAAAATTTCTTCAGCTTGATTTCCGCTGGTGATCAGTCCTACTGCTCCTGTAGCAATATTAACTCTTTCTTTGATTTGCTCTGCGTATTTGACTTGATACCCGGGGTAGGGTTCAATTGCGGCGGGTACAACACCACCAGAGCTTACATCAATCAAATCTACACCTTGAGCTTTCATCTCTTGTGCAAAATATACGAAATCATCTATGGAATTCCCATCATCATTGTACTCCGCTCCTGAGATACGGACAAACAAAGGTCCCTCCCATACTTCATATACAGCTTCAATGGTTTCCCTTAAGAATCGATAGCGGTTTTCTCTGGAACCCCCATAATTATCGTTTCGTTTGTTGGTCAACGGGGATAGAAATTGATTGATAAGATAGCCATGAGCTGCATGTAATTCGATGATATCGAATCCTGCTTGTTTAGATCGTTCCGCTGCATGCTTAAATGCAGTGACAGTTTGAGAAATGTCTCTTTCCGACATTTCCGTTGGGACCTTAGATACTTCATTAAAGGCAAGGGCACTTGGGGCAAATATCTCATCACGCAAATTTGCTTTCCGACCAGCATGGACTAATTGAATGGCCGCTTTTGCATCGTGACGATGAATAGCGTCTGTTACTTTAAGTAGACCCTCCACGTGAGAATCCTCCCAGATACCAAGGTCCTCATGGGAAATACGCCCCTCAGGAAGCACAGAAGTGGCTTCAGTCATAATAAGGCCCACCTGTCCAGCTGCACGGCTTTCATAATGAGCAAAATGGAAAGGTTGAATATGGCCATCCTGTTCATGGGAGGAGTACATGCACATTGGCGACATGACAATGCGATTCTTTAAAGTTATGTTCTTAATTGTATAAGGTGAAAAGAGTTTATGTTTCAAGTTCAGTCCTCCTCGGTGTCTTTAAAGTTCTGCTTCAGCTCTTTTAGAGAGTAGTGACTACCTCTCCACATAATCCCTCCGCGAACCCAAGTAAGGATCAGGGCCCTTCCTAACATATAGATAAATAACAAAATGAAGAAGGGTAATCCAACAATTATCCATCTTGAGTAGGTAGTAAGGTATTTTGTAGTTAAAGCATATAAATAAAATAACAAAATGACGTTCACTGCGCTAATTATTTGTACTTTTGGAAAAGAACTGAAGAGAAACAAAAAGGGAAGGACTTGCGAAATAATGACCCCTGCCATGGCGGTCAAAGCCCTCAGAATTGAATAATTTAATCCAGCAAAAGCATTTTTTTCAAAACCCCTGAGAGCAGCAGCTAAACTGGGATACCATTCTACGGATAGGCTTTTAAGAGCTGTAACAAGTCGCTGGTTATACCCACTTTTCTTTACTCTCATCCCAAGAGCAAGGTCGTCATCTGGACGTAACCGAATACTGTAATGACCACCTACACTTTGGTAACATTCTCTAGTCATCAATTGGAAGGCACCGATCCCCATTCCACCTTTGTTTTTCGTATTGTTTGCTGTCCAGGGTCTTTTAAGGTATCCGAATCCAAAAAGGAAGAAGGAAATCAACCCTTTTAAAGGGACGGATTGGGCTTCAAGGTTTGGTGCAGCCGTAAGGTGATCCGCTTTTTCTTTTTTCATATAGGTGATGGCCTTAGAAATTATGTCAGGAGAAAAATGAATATCTGCACCTGTAAAAAGGAGATAGTTCCCTGACGTGATTTTGGCTCCTTGCCAAAGGGCATGGGTCTTTCCGAGCCATCCCTCCGGTAAGCTTTCAATATGAATACAATTCATTTGATTGTATTTATTCGAAAGTTTTTGAAGAATCGTTCCTGTATCGTCATTAGAACGATCATTAACCGCGATAATTTCTAATTCCACCTGCTTTTGATTGACTAAGGACTCTATCGTTTGTTGAATCGAAGCTTCTTCATCTTTTGCGGCTAGGATCACAGATATAACCTCGCTGGAACGTTCAGGTAATACATTTTCGATGGAAGTGATTTTACGAAAGCCTCTAATAAAATCAAGGAGGATAATGAACCAAAAAATGGATAGAATGAATAACAGCCAAAACATAAAAGATTATCCTTTACTCCGTTTATTTATGATAAAGATCTATATTCTATGGCTTGATGAGGGACATCGGTAATCAGTCCATCGATTTCGAGCTTGAAACACTTTTTCATCATGGATGGCCGATTTACTGTATAAATGCGTAAATCCAGTCTTTCTCTTCGGCACTTTTTAACGAGCTTTTTATCAAGCAGGCGATGTTTGACATGAAGGCCGTCTGCCCCCATGGATTTTGCATAATCAGGGAGGTTTCTTATTTTTGTTGATGTGAGAAATGCAGTCTTGATGGAAGGGTTGATGTCTTTTAATCTAGTAATGCTATTTGAATTGAAGCTGGAAATGACAGTACGATCAAGAACGCCCTTACTTTTTAAAGATTCATATACGATAGCTTCTATATCTTTATACTCTATGACGTTCGTTTTAAGTTCTGCATTTAGAAACATACCCTGATCTCTAAACCACACTAGAAATTCGTCCAGTGATACAATAGAAGAATCAGAAAACTTAGGATTAAACCAGCTGCCGGCATCAAGAAGACGCAGTTCAGAGTATGTATAATCTTGTACAAATCCTGTGCCATTTGTAGTTCTTCTTAAGTTTTCATCATGAATAAGTACGGGGACTTGATCTTTGGTGAGTTGAACATCGGTTTCAATTCCTTCGGCTCCTGCTGATGCAGCTAGTTTAAAAGCGTTCATTGTATTTTCTGGTGCCAGCTTGCTTGCGCCTCTGTGGGCGTAGATCAGAGTTTTTCCCAAAACATTCACCTCTTAATCCATATGGACTTGAGTTTGATTGTGTTAGATAATACAGAAAAAGTCAATAAGGAGTGTGGCTCATGGGTCAATGGCAGACAAAAGATCAACTGACTGATTTATTATGTTCGCTAGTAGAATATCCTAGTATTACTGGCAGTAACGCTGAGATAGCGATCATGGAATACTTATATTATATTTTAGAAGACTGCAATTATTATAAAAAACACCCCGAACACTTGAATCTCTATCCTCTTGAGGATGGGCGGCAGCTATTGACTGCATTAGTGAAAAAGGATTCGAAAAAAGATACTATCGTGCTAATTGCCCACGCAGATGTAGTCGGAGTGGAGGATTATGGATCTTATGAGAACCTGGCTTTTTATCCAAAAGAACTTACTCAGGAACTTCATAAGAATATTGACGATTTGCCAAGAGGAGCATCAAAGGATCTTTTAACTGGAGACTGGCTTTTCGGCAGAGGGACAATGGATATGAAAGCTGGGCTTACGATTCATCTATCACTTCTTGAAAAAGCGATGGAAGGTCAATTCGATGGAAACTTGCTTCTCGTAGCGGTTCCGGATGAGGAAGTAAACTCTGAAGGTATGCTCGCAGCTCTCCCTGCGCTATCAGAAATTAAAGATAAGCACGAACTCACTTATAAGGCAGCTTTCAACGGGGAGCCGATGTTCAGTAAGTATCCTGGTGACCCTGCATATTACTTATATACAGGTTCAATCGGCAAAACTCTCCCAGGTTTTTTATGTTATGGAAAAGAGACCCACGCAGGTGAACCATTTTCCGGACTTAATGCGAATTTAATGGTGAGTTATCTCGCACAGGAAATGGAGCTGAACGAAGCTTTTATCGAACAAGTGAATGATGAGAGAACTCCTCCTCCAAGCAGTTTGATGCAACGTGATTTAAAATTTGAATATTCTGTGCAGACTCCGCAAGCTGCCGTTGCCATGTACAACGTCCTATATATGAAGCAAACCATTGATGAACTGAATGAAAAACTGTTAAATGCAGCTCAGCGCGCCCGGGCGAAAATTATTAACCATTATCATCATCAGGCTTCTTTTTATTTAAAAGGGACTCAAACGTCAACTTACTCTCCTGACATTCGAATCTTCACTTACGAACAATTGTACAAAGAGGCGGTTAAACGATATGGAGAGAAAGAGGTGGCTCGAAGACAGAATCGACTGATTTATCAACGTGACCAAGGAGATAGGGACTTCTCTACAACACTTGTTCAAAGCTTAGCAAGTCTTTGTAAAGACATCAGTCCGATGATTGTGTTGTTTTATAGTCCTCCATTTTATCCAGCTGTATCCTCTCATCACGATCCGATGATTCAAGAAATAGCTAAAGTAGCAATGGATTATGCAAAACAACAGTATAATGTGGATTTGGAAGAGGTTGAGTACTTTCCAGGCTTATCAGATCTCAGTTTTATCGGCCCCGTATCAGCAAAGTCCCCGATTGATGATTTGCTTAAGCAAATGCCGCTTCAGGGAAATGGATTCGAGCTGCCGACTAAAGTAATGGAAACCCTTGCCATGCCGATTATCAATATCGGCCCCGTCGGCAGAGATCCACATCAATGGACGGAGAGACTTGAATTAACCTATAGCTTTGAGCATCTGCCTAAAATTTTAACTAAAACGATTGATTACTTCTTTGAAATGTAGGCAATGTGAACTCTCATGATGGACCTTTTCCTTTAATGAAACAATGGTTAGCAGGTTTTTTTAAATCTATTGCTAAAAAAATTGTCCGGGAGCTTCCCGGACAATTTTACATTTATGAATTTGGTTCATAGAAGAAGCCAGCGTCTGGCCCAATCGGTGCTCCGGTAAGCATCCAAATCAATAGCATGATTACCCATACAACGAAAAAGCCGATAGAGTACGGAAGCATAGTTGAAATTAATGTCCCGATACCAACTTTACGGTCGTATTTTTGAGCAAATGCAATAACGATTGCAAAGTAAGGCATGAGTGGTGAAATGATATTAGTCGTTGAGTCAGCAATTCGATACGCCAATGTTGTTAACTCCGGAGAGTATCCAAGCTGCATCATAAGCGGTACGAATACTGGCGCCATAATTGCCCATTTTGCTGAAGAGCTTCCGATAAATAAATTGATGAAAGCTGCGACGAAAATAAAGGCGATAATAAGGCCAATGCCAGTAAATCCGATCGAATCCAGAAACTCCGCACCAGACACGGCGATCACTTTCCCAAGATTCGTATGATTGAAATAAGCGACAAACTGTCCTGCAGTAAACGCAAGTACAATATAGATTCCCATAGATGCCATCGTGTCAGACATCTGGTTGGCTACATCCTTGTCATCCTTGATTTCCTTCGTAATCTTCCCATAAACATAACCCGGTATAAAGAACATGATCAAAATAACCGGTACCAGACTATGGAAGAATGGGGAGTTCAAGAAGTCCTCTGGGTCTCGTAACGGCCCCCAGGAAGGGAGAATTAATAGTGACAATAGTCCAAGCGTAAGGATGAAGGCGATTAACGCGCCCCACATTCCTTTTTTCTCAAGCTTAGTCAGATAGTTGACTTCCTCATCAACATCTCCTTTATAAGTGCCAAGTCTTGGTTCAACCAGTTTATCGGTGATTAGAGTACCGACAATCGTTAGTACAAATACAGAGACGATCATGAAATAATAGTTCATCGTGTATTTTATGGTTTCAGCATAAGCAGGATCAATCGTTGCAGCAGCTTGTTTAGTCAAGTCGCCCAGAAGCGGATCCAATGAAGTTAGCAGCAAGTTCGCGCTGAAACCAGCGGATACACCCGCAAAGGCTGCAGCCAAACCAGCTAGCGGATGGCGTCCAAGCCCAGCGAATAGAACTGCTCCAAGTGGGGTCAATACGACATAACCAGCGTCTGCAGCCATGCTTGACATAATTCCTCCAAATACAAGTGCAGCAGTCATGAATGAACGAGGTACGGATGTCACCAGGCCGCGGAGCATGGCACTAATTAATCCTGAACGTTCAGCAATTCCGATACCAAGCATAGTTACAAGAACCGTTCCTAATGGGGCGAACCCAACAAAGTTCTCAACCATACTCTCAAAAATATATTTGATTCCCTCACTTGAAAGAAGGTTTACTACTTGGAGTGTTTCACCGCTAGCAGGGTCTTCAACTTCGACACCTAACGAGGAAAATACCCAAGATGCTACGATAACGAGTAAGGCAAATATTGCGAAAAGCGTAACCGGATGCGGCAGTTTGTTTCCGACTCTCTCAATCCAGTCAAGAGCCCGCATCGTCAAGCCTCTCTTTTCTTGATGTTCCATGTTTTTCCTCCTTGCAATTCAAGGTTTTCTATATTTCTATCAATTTTACAATAACGCGTTAAAGTATATAAAATTAGGAATTAGTTTTAAAGTCTTTTGGAAAAAGTCCCACTAGGAAGATAATTTAGAAAAGATTTAAATTTACGAGGATTGATACATCGGATAGGATTTCCAGAAAAACCATGCTACAATTAAATAAATGAATGATCATTCAGTGTGGAGGACTTTACTATGAAAACAATGAAGGATACGGTTATTCAACTTACTTTGCCCACGCCTTATGCCGTGGGAGATGTACACTCGTACTTATTGAAAGGTGACCGGCTGACGTTGGTGGATGCTGGTGTGAAAACCGAAGCAGCCTGGGAAATGCTTGTGCATCAACTAGATGATTACGGATACACACCCGAAGATATTGAACAAGTAGTTTTAACTCATCACCATCCGGACCATATGGGCCTTGTGGAAATTTTACCAAACATAAATAGTGTTGCTGCTCACCGAAAACTTCGACCATGGATCGAGCGAGATGAAACGTTTTTTACTAGGTATGAGTTGTTTTTCCATGAAATGTACGTGGAAGCTGGCGTTCCAGAGAAGTATTTTACAATATTAAATTCTTTAAAAAAACCATTGAAATGGATAGCTAAAGGATCGTTGGACATTGAACTTGAGGAGGGAGATACAATTCCAGGGCATGAAGAGTGGGTCACGGTCGAAACACCAGGTCATGCACAAAGTCACATATCTTTTTATCGAAAGGCGGATGGAGCTTTTATTGGTGGAGATCACTTGCTTGCTCACATATCGTCTAATCCGTTGTTGGAGCCGGCTTTCTGTGAAGATGAGGAGCGCCCACGCCCCTTGCTGCAATACCGGGCGTCAATGGAAAAGTTATTGGATATGAAAATCGGAATCGTTTATCCTGGGCATGGAAAGACTTTTGAAGGTGCCCATGCGTTGATCTGCAGTCGATTGAAAAAGCAAGAAGAACGTGCACAGAAAGTACTGAATATGTTTGGGGACAAGTCTTTAAGTGCATATGATGTATGTAAACAACTTTTTCCTAAACACATAGAAACCCAATTTGGTTTAACCATGTCGGAAACGATGGGTCAGTTGGACTATTTAGAACATCAGAGAAAATTACTCTATTATTATGAAGGTAAACGAAAATTATATTATGTAAACAGGTGATGCTTAATGAATGAACGATTAAATGGAAAAAAGATTTTAATTACAGGAGCATCAAGTGGAATCGGTCAATATCTAGCGATCCATGCTGCACAGCAAGGTGGGGTGCCAATACTCGTTGCAAGGTCCACAGACCGCCTGGCAATCATCTCTGAGAAAATAAAACATACTTTTGGTGTCACGTGCTATTGGTATGAAGCAGACCTTTCGAATGATGCTGAATGGAAGGATGTCATCGACCGAATTTGTTATGATCATGGATCTGTAGATGCTCTCATTAATAATGCAGGAATGGCGGTATTCGATCTTGTAGCAGATGCTAAATGGCAGGATATTGACAGGATGCTGTCCATCAACGTCAAATCATTATTCCGGACAACACATCAGCTGCTTCCCCACTTTTTGCAGCAGGGGAAAGGCCACATTGTCAATATTGCTTCTCAGTCCGGGAAAATGGCCACACCGAAATCAGCTGTTTACTCCGCCACAAAGCATGCTGTTTTAGGGTTTACCAATGCTTTACGGATGGAGGTGGAGAAAAAAGGGATCTACGTGACTTCAGTTAATCTTGGACCTGTTCGAACCAATTTTTTTCAGCAAGCCGATCCATCTGGAAATTACGAAAAGGCAATGGACCGAATTATGTTGGATCCTAACCGCGTAGCTCACAAAGTGATTAATTCTTTATTTACAAGACAGAGGGAAATTAATCTGCCGGCATGGATGGACTCAGGAAGTAAATTCTATTCCTTAGCGCCTGAACTTATGGAAAAAGTAATGCAGAGACAATTTAATAAAAAATGAGTGAGCAAAAGGGCTGTGGGAAATTCGATCTACGCTAATGGAAACTAAGCAAGGAAAAGAGGTGTTTAGACCATTTAACGGATGTTCTTAACGGTCATTCTGAGCAATCGGTTAGTTCTAAAATTCCCTTCCTTTACATGTTCTTCTTAAGACTGGATACTTATCTCCGTCCACGTTAGATAGAGTTTACCTCATAATCAAATGCATTGCGCTTAAGGCTGCATTTTTTTATTATAAAAGGATAGGAGGGATGTCTGATGAAACTACAGATTACGGAAGAAGCGCTGCAGCAGCTAGAGAAACTGAAGGATCCCGACCGTCCGATGATTCGTTTGTTTTATGATACGGAGGGGTGTGGTTGCGGAGTTAACGGCTTACCGACAATCCGCTTGGAAAATGAACGACGTGAAACGGATATAAATGTCGATAATGATACGTACGAAGTCATTATTGACGATCAGCAAACCACTTTCTTTAAACCAGATATGAAACTGGATTTTAGAAAAGGGTCTTTCCGTTTATCAAGTCCCGATGGAATTTTAAATCCAATTATTTCTGTAAAAGATGTAAAAGAAGGAGCGACAGTATGAGTAAGAAAAAAGTTCAAGAAGGATCGCTTGGTGATCAGTTGAATACGGATGTGCTGTCAAAGCTGCGCTCAAAGAAAACAGAATTAAAAAGGCAAGAAGAAATTCGTCAAGAGGAAGAACGAAAGCGTCGATTAGAAGAGAAAAAGCGGCAAGAAGCTAACAAGAGCTTTGAAGAATTATTAAATGAAAGCGACTTGAATTGGAAAACATTTAAAGAATGAGCGCCCTTGAAATAAGGACGCTCATTCTTTAGGTAGTGATGGTTTTATTACTTCTTAAGCAAACGCAGTAAGAAAAAGCTTTTAAATAACTACATAGGATTCAAGTAACAAACCACCATCATTCTGGCCTTTTAAAAAACACTTTTTTCGTTAAGGCTGCTAGCTCTAGCTTTTCAATGGTTTCACAATAGTTGTCGATAATGTCTCCTTTGTGATGTTTAAGGGGATCCTTGAAATGACGAATGACTTTCATATCCTTAAACCAATCACCTGTTTCGGCTTTATTGTGGATCCAATCTTCCCATACTTGCAGCAGTTTAGGACTATAAATCCTTGGGGACTTTCCTTCTGGATCACAAGGACGAGCCTGAGGCTGATGAGCAGCTCCTGGAATTGTTTCTTTAACGTCATGAAAGATATGAGGCCAATAATCACCTCTAGACCCTGTATGCGCATGTGTTTTTGCCCAGTCTAATATAGAATGATAGCGACTTTCAACAGAATAAAGCAGTTGGTATAGTATTTTTCCTGTCCTAATTCGATCGCTAAGTGAGGAAAAGTGATGAACGGTATCGCCAACAACTTTAGGCTGGTTTTGGATAGGTGTCACATAAGGAAATAAAATCTGGTTCATATCAAAAAGGTCTTGGAGTTTGAAGGAGACTGTATCTAAAACGGTATTTTTATATTGATGATTATGAATCACTCGCTCCTCAATATAATTTTGTTCATTAATAATAAGTGCTACGGTCATGATGTTTTTATCCTTATACTCCCAGTAATATTGCCAGAAAGGCTCCATAAATAAAGACACATTTAAATATGATAGCAAATGAAAGAGTGGTTTTCCTCTTTTCTTACTTTCTTCAAAAAGTAATAACTGAGGATAAGCATCCTGAAAAATCAACCAGTTCCCTCGTTCTAAAAACACAAAAAAATCTACTTGTTCTTTTCCAGTTAATAACCTTGGTATAAATTCTCCTTTTAAATCAGTCATATTCCATCCTGCGTTTCTTGAAACAAGGTGAGCTAGGAAGGCCCAGTGAATTTCAGGGTTTTTCAAGTAAAAATTAAGGTATGCCTGGGTTCGGGTAACATTGTTCTTGTTCAAAGCAATAGTACGCTCTTTAATTCTTGCCAAGAGTTCCTTCTCGGATGGACCTGGAGTATTAGAAGGAGCGGGGTCACTTAATTTCTTTTTTAATTTCTTTTTCAGTGTAGAAGGGAATTTCATATAGACGTTCCTTTCTAAAAGAATGTATGTAAAATCATCCGAATACATATGGGGTAAACGTTTGAAAAGAGTGATGCCCGTGAACGAACATCTCCAATCGGAAATTGATCGTCTCATTCAGGTTGTAAGTAGCGACCAAACAATAGACGGATCTTGGGACTATGCATTTGAAACAGGTATCATAACGGATGCCTACATGATTATTTTATTGCGGCTGTTAGAAATCGATGATGAAGAGTTAATTAGCCAGCTTGTACAAAGAATTATCAGCAAGCAGGAAAAGAACGGGGCATGGAAACTCTTCTATGATGAAAAAGAAGGCAATTTATCCTCAACAGTAGAAGCCTATACTGCATTACTCTTCTCAGGAAGATATAAAAAGTCAGACCCAGAACTAATCAGAGCCAGATCCTTTATCATCAAACAGGGAGGAGTTAAGAATACAGAACTGTTCACGAAAATCTTATTATGCTTGATCGGTCAGTATTCATGGCCAAAAAAGAGTTTTATCCCAATCGAAGTTATTCTCCTGCCACCAACATTTCCAGTAAACCTATTCGATATCTCCGTCTTTGGCCGCGCAAATATTATTCCTATTCTTCTCCTTGCACATAAAAAATATCAGTGTCTATCTGCTTTTACTCCTGACTTATCAGATATAGGAGCAGGTAACAAAAGAATGGTGGATGAGGATCCTTATTATGTTGATAGGCACGCAGAGGAATGGAGAGGTTATTTCGATTATTTGATTGATGAGCTAAAATCAAAGTTCCACACATTGCTTAACATGGACGATGAAGCGATTAAGCAAGCGGAGCAATACATGTTAAATCGTATTGAGCCTGATGGAACGCTGCTTAGCTATTTCAGCTCGACCTTTTATATGGTGATGTCACTTCGATCCTTAGGTTATAAAGAAAATGATCCACTCATCCTTAATGCCGTAGAAGGTCTCAAATCGATGTCTTGCCAGATTGATGGTCATACCCATATTCAATATACAACGGCCGATGTATGGAATACGGCTCTTATTAGTGATGCCCTTCAACAATCCGGGGTTTCAATCGATGATCCTGTCGTTCATAAAGCCAATTCATACCTGCTTTCAAGACAGCATTATAAATTTGGCGACTGGCTGCTTCATAACCCTCAAACATTACCAGGGGGGTGGGGCTTTTCAAACATTAATACGTTCAATCCAGATGTAGATGATACAACCGCTAGCTTACGAGCTCTTAGGAGTATGTTCACAAGTTATCCAGGTGCTCTTGAAGCCTGGAATAGAGGAGTAAGCTGGACATTATCTATGCAGAATGATGACGGAGGCTGGCCGGCATTTGAAAGAGGGGTTGATAAGGGATACTTGTCTCTACTTCCTCTAGAAAAAGCAGATTTCATATTATCCGACGCTTCAGCCTCAGATCTGACAGGACGTACACTAGAATTTCTGGGAAATTTTACAAATATGAACCGAAATAGTCATCCTGTTAAAAGAGGTATTAAATGGCTTAAAAAGAATCAGAGACAAGATGGCAGTTGGTACGGCCGCTGGGGCATTTGCTATATTTACGGTACTTGGGCTGCTTTAACCGGTCTCAGGGCTTGTGGGGAGGAAAAGTCTACTCCCTCTGTAAAAAAAGGGATGACATGGTTATTAGATATTCAAAACCGTGATGGCGGATGGGGAGAATCCTGTCGAAGCGATATCGAGAAAAGGTACATTCCCTTAGGTAAAAGCACTCTCACCCATACCGCATGGGCACTTGATGCTTTAATAGCTCTGGAAGATAAGCCAACGGCTGCTATCGATCAAGGCATCTCTTTTCTTATTCGAAACGGCAGTGAACAGGGCTGGTCTTTTGATTATCCAAAAGGTCAGGGAATGGGAGGGGCTTTTTATATCCATTACCATAGTTATCGGTTCATTTGGCCATTAATGGCATTAAGTCACTATCAAACGAAATATCTATCATGAAACAAGGGCTTCCCTAAGCTCTTGTTTTTATAATTAAAATTCATTTCCAAAAATATTATTAAAATATATTAAATGTTAGAGGATTGCTGCGGTAGAAAATAGAATTTTATATGCAGGAAGAACTAATGATCAATCTGATTACTAAGGGTGAGTGAAATGGTTACACAGGAGAAAGATCAAGTATTGGATCAACTGTCCTTAGGTGTGATGGCGATTGATTTGAATTTTCGAGTCACTCATATAAACAAGAAAGGAGAGTGTCTGCTTCAATTAGAAGGGAAGAATATCATAGGTGGAAATGTATATGAGCTCTTTCCAAATGCTCCGGATGAAGTGCGTCATGTGGAGCGTACAGTTGAAACTTTCGAGGAATTCAAAATTGAAGCTATGCCTTATAAATGGGGGAACCATGATATGTACTTATCCATTCAAACCCGATTATTAAAGGATAATGGAGAAGTTTATGGGGCTATGGTCGAATTCAATGACGTCACGGAATTCTATGAAAAAGAGCAAAAGATGAGGAAGTGGATGGAGGATATGTCGGTGAATGTCATCCCTCTGTCTGATGGTATTGCATTACTTCCACTACAACCGATTATCGATCAAATTGAATTCCAGTACATCCTTGATCGAGGATTACATAAAGTGGCAAACATGAATGCCAACAGGTTGATTATCGATTGCTCTACGATCAGCTGGTTGGATGTTGTGTTTTTTGACAAACTATCAATGCTCATTCAATCCCTTTCCTTAATGGGAACTAGAGTGGTCATCTCGGGAATGAAACCAGTGATTGCGACAAAGTGGGTCTCATCCAATCTTCCCCAGATGAAGGTTCAGTATTATTCTAATTTACAAATTGCATTAAAAGAATTATACAAATAGACAAGAGACATAACAGGAGGCAACTTTTGATTGGAATAAATCCAATAATTAACCAGGCCGCTGAAAGAGAAAATTTTTCTGGTGCAATTTTAGTGAAAAATTCAGCTGATGAACATATAAGGTCAGCTTTCGGGTGGTCCAATCGAGCAGAAAGACTTGAGAATAACTTCAACACTAAATTTGGTATAGCCTCCGGGTGCAAGGTTTTTACTGCTGTAGCAATCTGTCAGCTTATTGAAGAGAAAAAGCTTCAATTCGATACTCAACTTGGTGAATTGCTTGCTCATGATCTCCCGCTTCTGGATCCAAAAGTAACCATTCATCATCTTTTAACCCATACTTCAGGAATGCCTGATTATTTTGATGAAGAAGAGATAGAGAACTTCGAAGATCTTTGGAAAACGACTCCAATGTACACGCTCAGACAAGGAAGAGATTTTTTACCGCTCTTCCATAATAAGCCGATGAAATTCAAACCAGGGGAAAAATTTCACTATAATAATGCTGGGTACCTCGTACTTGGTTTAGTCGTTGAGCTCCTTACTGGAAAAACTTTTCAGGCATATGTAGTGGAGAATATATTTAACCATTGCGGTATGGATAACTCCGGATATTATGAAATGGATAGACTGCCAGAAAATACTGCGATGGGCTACATCCAAGATGAAGTCGGATGGAAGTCGAATATTTACTCCATACCTGTAAAAGGAGGGGCTGATGGTGGTGCATTTGTAACAGCAGCGGATATGATTCGTTTTTGGGAAAGACTGATCGACCAAAAGTTATTATCTGAAGCAATGACAAACGAATTTCTTATACCTAAAGTTCAGGTGAAGCAAGGGTTGTCTTACGGGTATGGTTTATGGATGAATTCTGAAGCTGATCAAGTGCATAAATATCACGTGATGGGGTATGACCCTGGGGTTAGTTTTCATTCATCCTATTATCCAGCAGAAAGGGTGTCACTTGCTGTCCTATCAAACAGAGGTTCAGGTGCTTACGAAATGATGAAGGTTGTGGAGGACCTTTTAATCAAACTTAATTCTTAGCGAGTGGAAGAGCAAAAAAGCGTGAGTGATCCACTCACGCTTTTTTCAATAAAGTGCAAAAGTGACAACAAAATATAACACAGTCATAAATAGAGAAGGCGCAGCGTAACGCCACTGATTTGTTATCCATTTATTAGGTCTTATCAGCAGAAAGATTACTACGATGGTCATAAGGAGACCTAATAATGCGACGAAGATTTGCGATGAACCTACTGCAGCGAGAATAGGTCCTTCTCTATACAAGACGTCTGTTAATACAAGCAATTGAATATTAAATAAATTACTTCCTAGAATCGAACCGATAGCCATATTGTAGTTTGCTAACTTAAACGCAGCCAGTACAGTGACCAACTCAGGTAAAGAAGTGGAAGCAGCTATAAGAAAACTTCCTACAAAGCTTGCATTCATACCGGTTGCTTCCGCAAGTCGATCACCAGCTATGGAAAGAACGCTCCCAGATCCAAACACGACGATGGCGGCAATGATAAACCCAATGATAGCAGTCCTTAATGAATAAGAGTTCACCTGGTCTTCACTTTCTTCTGATCCACTGCTCGATACGAATTTCATCGCACCAATATAAAGAAGAAAGATGAGAATCATTTCAATTCCTACTCCAAAAAACTGAATGGAACCAGGGAGGAATAAAGTTAAAATCAATATCGCTAAGAACAGTAACCCTATAAGGGCTGATGGAATGTTGGCTGAATGATCCACTCTTTGGAATAATCTGCGTTTACGATAGATAAGGTCTACCATGGCTAAGATTAATAGATTAAATACATTACTGCCGAGCATATTTCCGACAGCTATATCTGGATTATCAATATAGACAGCAGTAAGGCTCGTTGTGAGCTCAGGCAGGGAAGTCGCTCCTGCAATAAGAAAAGTTCCTACAACGGCTCCGCTTAAAGCAGATTTTTTACTAATAACATCTCCAAATTGATTGAGATAAATGGCAGCTGTGACTACAACAACAGCAGCTAGGAAAAATACGAGATAAACCATAAACTTCTCCTCTCTTCCAGGCATACAAAAAGACCCTGGCACAAAAAATTTGCACCAAGGTCTTGCGTACTATTGATATAGCCTGTTGAACCAGGTGGGTTCACCGAAATGATGATTCAACAGCCGTGTGTCGGTCGCTACTCCCCTTGTTATTATTAATGTATGCTTGTTCATGTTTTTTGTCAACACATTTGTATGTGACAATATCTAAACAACTAACTATTGGAAATAAATTGAAAGTTATATGTGAGCGGCTACCTATAGAGAAATAACTTACTAAAGTACGGAGGTGCTCTATTTGGTCAGGGAGTTGTTCACAATTATTTTAATCATGTTAGTCATTCCCTTAGTTTTGATTGGATGTGACGGAGAGGATAGAGTGTTTCAAGGAGAAAGCGAGCACTGGAAAATGTAATCACTACCGTGAATGAAGAAAAATTCAATAAAATGAAATTTAAATACAAAGGAGAAGAAGACCCTCCAATAAAATTTAAATATTCATTTGATGAAATTAACGCTTCTAACTCTTATTTATGGATTACTTCGCCTGAAAAGACTTATACATTTGATACCCTTCTAGGCTGTAATGATTGCTATGAAGAGGAAATAAAAGAAGGGCTAGAAATAACCATCCAATGGAACGGTGAAGAAGAGACTATGAATTTAAAACAATCATCTCACTAGACCATCTTAGTTATTATGAAAGGAGAACGAGAGAGATGTCCGTGATATTAAAAAGAGTTGGGACCACTTACATTCCTGTTATGAACGTAAGAGAATCTGTGGATTGGTATATTCAACACCTGGGGGCAAAACTAAACTATCAAGATCAAAACAAAGCTATTATTGATCTTGCTGACCAAAGCTTTTTCTTAGTAAAGGCACATCATAATGAGAATTGTAATTTTATGGATGTGGAGGGAAATGAAAGATTTTCGCAAACATTTGAAGTTGATGGGTTTGAGGACTTAAATAGTTTAAACAAACAGCTCAAGGATTCAGGAGTCAAAGTAGGAAAGATAGAGAATCGAGGACATCCAGGGAGAAATTTCATTTTTACTGATATAAATGGAAATTCTTTTGATGTATGGAGCGAATTGAGTCCTTCATATAAAAGCAAGGGATCAGAATGATTTATCGCAGAAAAATCAATAAGTTAGATCCTTTTATTATCGACCGTACCGTTATAATGATCTTTTTATACGGACATTGCTGCCAACCGAAGAGAAGTATGGGGCCGATTAGCAGGAAGATAGATGACCGAGTCTCAAACAGGTGTAACTGATGTCATGGAGGTATGGGAGTATGAAAGTTATGGCCATTTTAAAAGAGTGAATTAAAGGGTTCGAAGTGATAAGGCTCATAGACAGCGTGCGGATGAGTGGTTTGACTCAATTGGAGTAAGAAAGGAGTACAAGACTTTATTGAAAGAAGATTTTAAGGAGGAACCTTAAAGTCTACCTTAGTTTCTAATCAATATAATCAGTGGATAGGAAAATAAACAAATAGTTAGTTGCTTTAATTTTTACGAAAGATTATTGAATTGCAGAAAATCTCTAGAAATTTAAAGTCACACCTGACTGGGTTATCATCATAGAATAAAAAAGATGACTTTCAAACAGAAGGAGGGTCTTTAATGCAGACCAATTCGAATGAAGTGCCTTCTTTTTATGATGATGTTGAAATAGGCTCGGGGGATAGAGATACGAAACTCATCCAAGGTATTAAGAAAGCGATTGATGGGGAATTTAGTGCTATTAGTTGCTATAAACAATTATCTGAAAATGCTCCGCGAGCGGATGAAGCTAGGCAAATACGCGAAATAAGACAAGATGAAATCAGGCATTTTCAAGACTTCAGTCAAATCTATACTTCCCTAACTGGTCAAAAACCCTCTCCTCAACTGACTGAAGAATGTCCTGCGGATTATCGAAAAGGATTGGAAACCGCATTTGTGGACGAACAAAAAACATCGGATTTTTACTTAGATATCGCCGATCGAGCAAAATCTTCGAAGGTTCAAGACGTTTTTCGTCGAGCAGCTGCAGATGAACAAAATCACGCTGTTTGGTTTCTCTATTATTTAAATCGACCCCAGTTTCATAATAATCCGATTAGGCAAAACGCTGAAAATTATGGTGCAATAGGTGCTATAAATGCAGTCGAGCTCACTTTTCCTCAAGCTTTAATCTATGCGCTTCAAGATGAATATTTAGCACAATCAAGATACAACAACATCCTTAATAATTTTGGGGAAATTCGGACTTTTAAAAGAATCAAACAAGCGGAGCTTCGCCATATTGACGCTTTACTGAATTTATTTGAGCGATATCAAATTCCTGTACCTGAGGATGATTCTGAGCAGTTTGTTTCAACACCTGAAAATGTGAAAGATGCGTATCGTAAAGGCGTTGTGGGCGAGGTAGATAATATTGCTATGTATGATAGATACTTGTCTTATCAGATTCCTGAAGATGCTAGAATGGTTTTCACACAACTTAGAAATGCTTCAGTCAATCATCTTGAAGCTTTTCGTAGAGGGTTAGCCAGACGTTAAACAAGGTACGTAAAAAGGATAAAGCGACTGCTTTATCCTTTTTTTGAAGAACAGAGCTTTTTATGTTTCTCAAAAGGAATATGATAAACTGATGATGATTGAATATTCGGAATTTCATTAAAAATTCTATTTAAGTGTAACTTTCTGACAGCATCTCTCTGGTAAATAGGAGGAATTCGATGAGAATAAGAGAAGCATCTCCAGAAGAAACGGGTTGCTTGAGTGAAATCGCTATCCAGTCTAAAGCTTACTGGGGATATGATGACTGGTTTTTGAACACTTGTAAGAGTGATCTTACGCTTACAGCACATTACATAAAACAAAACCCTACGTATGTGATTGAATCGGACAATAAAATTCATGGGTTCTACAGTATTCTGCTTGTGAAGCATAGGCTTGACCATTTTTTTATTTCTCCTGAGGCGATTGGACAAGGCTATGGGAGAAGGCTTTGGCAGCACATGGTTGAATTATGTAAAATATGGAACCTTTCTTCATTAACGATCGAGAGTGATCCTCATGCTGAGGATTTTTATTACAAAATGGGTACTAATCGGATTGGGGAAACAGAATCATCCGTATTTCCAAGCAGAAGTTTACCTCTTCTAGAAGTAACATTTGAGCATGACCATAGTTTTCGAAATGAAGAAACAATGATGGAATTAATATTACAGTACGGGAAGCATCATGAACTTATTAGAGGTGCGATCATGAATGGTTCCAGAGTAAACCCAAACGTAAATCCAGACCGGTTTCAGGATTATGATATCGTTTATTTCGTTGCAGATGTGCAACCATTTAAATACGAGAAGAACGTCCTGCCTCATTTTGGAGAAGTCATGCTTATAGAAAAGCCTGAGGATAAAATTTTGCCCGAACCTCTTGGGGATGGGCGTTTTACTTACCTAATTCAGTTTATGGATGGAAATAGGATAGATGTGCACTTTGTACTTGTAGAAAAAATGGATGTGGTACTGGATGATAGCTTGACGGAAATATTAATAGACAAGGATCATATTTTCCCAAATCTTCCTGCTCCTAGTGAAAGAAGTTATTGGATAAAGCCTCCAAATGAAAAGCTTTATCAAGATTGCTGTAATAGCTTTATTTGGGGGCTGGGTTCCCACATTCCTAAGACCGTTTGGCGAAAAGAATTGCCATTGTTAATGACTTTAATCGAGGTGGTTTTACGTGAACCTCTTATTCAAATGTTGAAATGGAAAATTGGCCTTGAAAAAGGATACCGTATCTCAATTGGGAAAGCTGGAAAAAATCTTGAACAATGGGTAGAACCTGAACTATGGTCAAAGTTTACTGATACATACCCGGATAGTAATTATGATAGGATTTGGAATTCGTTGTTTACCTTTCATGATCTTTTTCTTGAAACAGCGTTAGAAGTAGGACGCGCTCATGGATATCCATTTCCTAAGGAAGAAATGGATAGGGCGAAAAAGTTTTTGAACAATGTGAGCCGAACCGTAAACAAAAGCCCCTGAAGAGTTTTTAATTTCAGGGGTCCTCAAGAATTATTGACTTTTCATCAATTGAATGAATGAATCTAGCGACTTTAAGGATTTAAGATTTTGATTACAACTTTGGCTGTCCTGGCAAATATAATTACCTCGTCGTACTCTATTGTCGGAAGGTCCGCCTTTCAATGTGGCTGTAAACATTCCTACGTGCTCATACTCATTGCAGATCGTACATATGCCTTTTTGTGCTGAAGGTGTAAACGAACCTCTGAGACTATAGTATTCTCCTTGTTTAAAATGAATTAAGTACTTACGATTGGATCCGTGGTCATTCCAGCTTAAATAAGAAAGCTCATTCCAATTGATATGATTTATGTCCGGTATTTTCAATTTTTTCACTTTTGGAAATAAATCTTTAATTTCTTTTTCATCCAATTTTGGAAAGGGAATGATATGCTGTTTTATTCTTGATAAGAAGAATATAGCTTCCGTTTCATCTTTGATGCATTCCACTTGCTGTAGTAGACTTTTCTGGTTCTCAGTAAGGTGATCAAAGCATTCCAACACTTTTTCCAGTGTCAATGATTTTAAAGCTTGGGTAACAGCTGCATCATTTGTAGTCGTATGCCCTTGGACAAGGTTTCTCGTTTGATCCTGAATATAATTGTATTGATCAGATCGAATGAAAGCTTCCATCCGTTCACCCCCGCTAAGATCTATTTCATTAATTATTTCAAAGTGGTCATTTTCAATCAACTATTTTGTATCTTTTCACTAACACTTTCTTTTATGAAATTGAAATAATTATGATCATTAGAGGGAAAAATGTTTACATGTTATCGTATTTAAACTTCTCGTAAGGTGGTCATTTAAATGAATGTAAGAATTCAATTTACATACTTTACAAAAAAAGGATCAACGACAACATTCTTATCAGAAGAAATGCCTGCAGAAAGAGCGTTAATCATTGCTGAAGATATTGATAAGACGGGGCGTTCGAAGAATTTATATTTCCCAGACCCACATGGCTATTCCTGGACAGTGAAGGAATTAAGGAAATATATGAAAGGGATTGAGACTGAGCCTCACAATATCACTGTTTATTTTGATGGTGGATATGACCATAACTCAAGGGAGTCAGGACTAGGGTGTGCTATTTATTATGACCAGAATGGAAAATCGCACCGACTGAGGAGAAATGCATTTGTAGAAGAATTGTTTTCGAACAATGAAGCAGAGTATGCAGCCCTCCACCTTGCTATTAAAGAGTTGGAGCTAATGCAGGTTCAGCATATGCCTGTCACATTCGTGGGAGATTCACAGGTAGTCATTAACCAGTTAAGTGGTGATTGGCCTTGTTTAGAAGAAGAACTGACAAAGTGGGCGGACAGAATCGAAGGTAAGTTGAATGATTTGGGAATCGAACCGGACTTTCAGCTTGTTTCACGAAAAAGGAACAAAGAGGCAGATAAACTAGCTGCCCAGGCTTTAAAGAATATTGAAATAACAAGTCTCGTTGAGATAGAAAACCAATAGTGGTATAGGCTTATCGTACATAAAGAGGTAAGCCTTTTAAATTTTTTAAGATGAAATTGGTTTCAAGAGGAGGAGTGGAAGGGTACTCTCCTATGAGTGAATTTACATAATGACAAAAAGGCTTTAAAGGAGGAGAGAGTAATGAAGAAAATACCGTTTTATCTTTTTGTAGTTCTACTAACCGCTATTTCAGCTCCTTCGTTTGCTGAAGCTACATTTGGGCCAGATCAGTGGCTTGAGTATCGTCTGAATGATGAAAATAATCCAGTGAATGAACAAGAGGGGATCGAGCCTCTATCATCGACGACATTCCAAACAGGGGACGAAATTAGGTCAACTCCTGTTGTTGTTCAAGACAGAATGTTTACAGGAAATCATAATACAGGGGAGCTATTTGCCTTCAATATACAAACTGGCGAACAGCTTTGGAAGAATCAAGCTCCTAACTGGGTCCATTCAGAAATGATTTACCATGATGGAACAGTTTATGTAGGTTATGGAAACCGTTTTTTTCAGGATAGTGCACTGAGGGGCACAGAAGAAAGTGGGGTGATGGCCTTAAATGCAGAGACTGGAGAAGTCCAATGGAAGCATAGTACAGATGGAGAAGTAATGCCGACACCTTTATTTCATGAAGGTTATGTTTATGCCGCAACAGGAGATACACATCTCTATAAGTTAGATGCTAAGACAGGAGAAGAAGCAGCTAAAATCAGGCTGGGTTCTGTCGTTAGTATGTCCTCACCCAACTATTCGAATGGAAACATTTACGTTGGAGGCGGAGGTCCCAAGCCTTATACATTCTATTCAGTCAATATTGAAAGTGAATCAATTGAATGGAAAACGGAGTTTGAAGATGTTTACGCAGGATTGGATGATGTGCCGCCTGCTATCTCCGATCAGATAGCGGTGACAACGGCTTTAGAAGATCCAAAACCAATGAAGTTTCGTGAAGTGTACAATCAATTTGGAGTCGTTGAAGTATATAAGGAAATGTTCAAGTCTTTGATTGGTGAGCGCGAAACTCATCCGGAGCATATGATCTACGCCATGGATACTCAAACGGGAAAAGTATTGTGGGAAGACAGCCTAGGGATTGGCGAGATGGTTAAGAATAATAAATCAGGTGCTCCGATGATCTATGATGGAAAAGTATTTGTGGGAAGCCCTATCACTCAGAAGTTTTATGCTTATGATCTGAAGACAGGGGAACGGCTATGGGATTTTAAGAATACAGTTATGAAAGCCCCGCCAGTAGCTTCAGATGGAACAGTTTATTTTTCCAATGCTAAAGGCTTTGTTCATGCTTTGGATACTGAGAGTGGAGAAGAGATAGGGAGAAAAGAGCTTGGAGGGACGCTTGCCCCCTCTGGTCCTATTATTATGAACGATACATTGATTGTAGGTAGTCAAGACAGCAAAGTGTATGCACTGCCAACAGAAGAGATTAGAAACAGTCAAGACGAATATAAGGAAGAACTGCCAATCGAGAAGAGCCAATTAAGCTATTTTTCTTTTGTGTATGGTCCACCAGTGATTCTTTTGCTGGCCGTTGTATTTATAATAATAGCTTTTCAAAGAAAATCTAAACGCGTTAGAAATTAACTGACGATTCTTTTCCCAGTTCCTTTAAAAGGAACTGGTTTTTTATATGTAAATATCTGTTTATTCATCTATGTAAATGGAAATAGTATCTTAATGACAAATTTGGTGAGGTGGAGGATGTCAAAAAGAAAGTTTAAGAACCGTTGGTTAATTGCTTTATCCGCAGTGGGAATTCATTTATCAATTGGATCAGTGTATGCATGGAGCAACTTTACCGTTCCGCTAAGTGATCAATTTGGCTGGACGGCAAGCCAAGTCCAGTTTACATTCAGTCTGGCTATTTTGTTTCTTGGTTTATCTGCTGCTTTCTTAGGATGGTTTGTTGAGAAACACGGACCTAGAGTGGCAGGCATCACCGCAGCTATTTTCTTTGGAATAGGGGTAGCAGGGTCAGGCATTGCGGTGAATGTTGGTTCTCTCTGGCTGCTTTACATCTTTTATGGAGTGTTGGGAGGTATTGGACTGGGGATAGGCTATATTGCACCAGTTTCAACTTTAGTTAAGTGGTTTCCTGATAAACGCGGTCTAGCAACTGGCATGGCAATTATGGGGTTTGGGTTTGCGGCTGCAATTGCTAGTCCCGTGATGGATGCATTAATAAGTTCAATGGGAATAGCAGCAACCTTTAATATTTTAGGTATCAGTTATTTTATTGTCATGATCGCATCATCTCTTTATATGTCAAGACCTCCTGAAGGGTGGAAGCCAGATAAGTATGACGAAGAGGCAAAAGAGGACTCTTCTCAGAAAGACTTAGCAAATATGAGAGCAAAGGATTCATTAAAAACCAAGCGTTTTTATTACCTATGGATTATGCTATTTATAAATGTAACTTGTGGGATCGCCGTGATTTCTGCTGCCAAACCTCTTGCAGAAGAAAGCATTGGAATGAGTACGGCCGCTGCTGCGAGTCTAGTAGGAATAATGGGCATCTTTAACGGTCTAGGCAGAATAGGTTGGGCAAGCGCTTCCGATTACATTGGCCGCGGCAACACTTATTTGGCCTTCTTCGTTTTACAGATCTTTTTATTTCTAGTTCTTCCCTGGACTGCAAGCATGGCGATTTTTGTTGTATGTCTCGCAGTGATTTATACCTGTTATGGTGGGGGATTCGCCTCGATGCCAGCATATATTGGGGATCTATTCGGTACAAAAGAACTTGGCGCGATTCATGGTTACATCTTAACTGCATGGGCCGCAGCTGGGCTCGTAGGTCCTATCTTTGCGGCGTGGATGAAAGATACTACAGGAAGTTATGAAAACAGTCTCATTTATTTTGCTGGTTTGTTTATTGTTGCTCTAATTATCTCTATCTTGACGAAATTAGACGTAAAACAGAAGCGGAGAGAAATGAATCAAGAAGAAAAATCTGCTTAACTAATTTAAACAAATGGAATTTATATACAGCCCTTCATGCGAATGGTACAATGAACTCTATAAGCTGACCCTCAAAAAAACCCTGAAACTACAAAAAAGTTTCAGGGTTTTTTAAATACCAGAAAGGCCTTAAAAGTATGGAAGAGATCGTCTACTACCTTTTCAAACTTTGAAAGGCTTTGGACACTTTCTTAGCAAACAATAGAGGCGGTTCAATGGATTGAAAGTGGAGATAAAGAATGGTTGGGCTTGTGAAGAGCCAATGATTGTGAAGTGCACTTATAATAATTCCATTTCTAGTGAGAATATTTATAAAATAAGGTACTTCTGCTTCTAGTAGAACAGTTTCACCAAGGTTGAGGGCATTCCCATATTGGTCCAAGGATTCAAACATGATTTCTGCGTGAAGTTCTGCCCTGCTGGGTCTTCCTTGAATCGTCACTTCAAGGTTACGATCTAATTCTACAGAACATACACCATTATGGAACTGTGGCGTACCATTTAAAATGGAGCCATATTGCTTACATAAGTCTTGAAATGTGTTCATAAGACACCCCTTTTGTTTTTTAAAAATCTATGTGGAATAGTTATTTTTAATGTTAAGTATTATGGGAAATGAGGAGGTTAATCATGCTTTTGTCCATACAAGAGATGAATAAAGAGTACATAAATAAAATAGTAAAGTGGAGATACGAATCTCCTTACGATTTTTATAACAATGAAGCTTCTGAAGAAATAATTCAGGAATTTCTAGAAGGAGAGTATTATGTTCTCCTCAACGAGCGGAACCAAATTTTTGGTTATTATTGTTTGGGTATTTCCGCTCAAGTACCCGCAGGAAATGAGAAAGATGTTTACCTTGAAGAAGGCATAGATATGGGTCTAGGGATGAATCCTGATTTTGTTGGAAAGGGGAATGGCTTGGAATTCTGTCAATGGATTCTAAATGATATTTACAAGCGCTCTCCTGATGCAATGATCCGCTTAACGGTAGCGACTTTTAATCAAAGAGCCATTCATTTATACAAGAAACTCGGGTTCGTAGAGAAGGATAAATTTCAGGCCACGACTGTTGAATTTATGACCATGGTGAAAGAGTAAATTCATATGGAAGGAGGCAATCGTGGGTGGAATATTTAAAAGATCGCCATTATGCAAGAGAATTACTTGATTGGGCATATGAGCAAAAACCTGGGCCTTGGAAATACCACTCAATCCATGTTGCTGAAGCAGCAGAAATACTAGCTAAAGCATTGAAGGAAAAAGGGGAGCCTATAGAACCAGAGATCGCGTATATCAGTGGATTATTACATGATATTGGCAGATATAAAGGGAAAACAGATGCAATTATTCATTCTTATGATGGGTATCGCTTACTGATGGATATGGGGTGGGAAGGTAATGCACAAGTGGCTGTGACCCACTCTTTTCCTCGAAGAAATGAGGAAATAAATACGATTAACGGGTGGGAGCTTATCCCAGAGTCTATGAAAAGAGAATTTAGTAGACTTTTAAATAAGTTTAATTGGAACGCCTACGATGACATTATTACTTTGTGCGATGCACTAGCGGAGGCAGAGGGTTTCACGATTATTGAAAGGAGGATTGTATCAGCTTCTATAAGAAATGGGGCAAATAAAGATTTACCAAAGCACTGGGAAGGATATTTTCTAATAAAAGAAAAATTGGAAGAAAAACTAAGTGAATCAATCTATCGTCTGCTACCTGATATTGAAAAATCTATTTATAAACCACTCTCCCTAAGAAATACACCAGGAAAAACTTTGAAATGATCTTTTAGGAGGTAAATGATGAAAATTGCACATGGTTTACCTGACAATAGTAAAAACGACCAAGAGAGACTCATTAAGCACGGATGGAATTTACTTAAAGAGCCAGATTCTTTTCTAAAAACTATATTGTTGACAATTCCTGTGATGTTTTTAAATGGATGGGCTGCAATTTTTATTATTAATTCTGTGTCTACTTTGACTTATGCAGAATTTGGTCTGACAAAAGACGGTTTAACTGTTTCTATAGGAATCATTCAAGTTTTACTTATTTTCTTCACTATTGTTGTCCACGAACTTTTACATCTTGTATGTGTTCCCCACTTTCTGACATCTAAGAAAACATACATAGGATTTACATTTTTTGGAGGATATGTATGTACAGAAGAACAATTATCTAAAGCAAGATTTGTAATCATATCTTTATGTCCTTTTCTTGCTTTGTCTGTTCTTCTTCCACTGGGCCTCGGAATGATGGGGTGGCTGACACCCACATTAAAAATTCTCATCATATTCAATGCAATTTCTTCTTGTGTGGATATTTTGAGTGTACTTCTAGTTCTTACCCAGGTTCCAAACAACTCTGTTATAAAGAACAATGGAACTAAAACGTTTTGGAAAGCAGGAAAGGGATTGGACGTGTAAATTCTTGATAGCTACATAGATTGTCGAAAAACACTTTTAAAATTTTAAATAAAAGAGGAAAATACCCTGTATTTATAGAATTCTACTTTTAAATGAGGACATTGTTTTTGTTTGTCAGTCATAATGTAGGAGTAAAAGTATTTAAGAACAATTTGAACGATAGGTGGGAGAGGTATCATTAAGATCAAAAAAATATTTAAGCGTACATTCTCTGAATGGGAACTGGTTTATGCGACGAAGGATTTGACCGAATATTATAAGGTTGTTGGCGCATTAAAGAATAATGGGTTCAAGCCGAAGACGAAGACATTGAGTCATTCCGGGATCGGAAGCGGTCTTGCTTGTACGTACCAGATTTTTGTTCATAATGATTTTATCCATGAAGCTACAGAAGTTCTCCAGTAGGAGTGGATGATTCCGCCTGTCAAAAAGAAATCTTCATCTAAAACTTTTAGAATAAGAAAGGCGTCCTCTTTATACGGGACGCCTTGTTTTACTTAAACTTATATTGTAAAAGGGGGTGGAATATCAATGGAGTTCGATGTGCTGCTTTCATTCTTGGCGGTCGCAGTTGCTCTTACTTTAATGCCTGGGCCAGACCTCCTTTTCGTCATGACCCAAAGTGTTATACAGGATAAATGGGCAGGTATTTTTACAGCTGTAGGTCTTTGTACAGGCCTTCTAGTACATATTACTGCAGCGACAATTGGAATATCGGCTATTATTTACCAGTCTTCAGTGATATTCTCAATTGTCAAATTTGCAGGTGCCATTTATTTGTTTTATCTTGCTTGGCAGGCATTTAAGCACTCTGGGAGTAAGATAAAAACTGAATCACGTCCGAAGCGATCTCGTTTTTCATTATTTAAAAAGGGAATCATCATGAATGTTCTCAATCCTAAAGTTTCATTGTTTTTTTTAGCTTTACTTCCTCAATTCGTACAGCAGAATGCAGGGAGTGTAACTGGACAAATGCTGGCGTTAGGAATAGTTTTCATGGTTCAAGCGTTTATTATATTTTCTATAGTTAGTATATTTTCAGAGAAAGTACAACAGTGGCTCCTTCAAAACGAATGGTTGATGAAACGAATAAATATTGTAGAAGCTTTCTTGTTAACTGCTATAGGTATAAATGTGGCCTTTAGCGGAAAGTAAAGTTTATTGACGGCAGAGGAGAATGTGACCATGAATCCAATACTAATGGATATAGAAACAAATATTGAAACGGATCGTCTATTGCTTAGAATTCCATTGCCAGGTGATGGTAAAGTAGTAAATAATGCGATTAAAAATTCGGTAAATGAACTACGGCCATGGCTTAGGTTTGTACAGGAAATTCCGAGTCCTGAAGAAACGGAAGTGAATACTCGAGAAGCTCATGCGAAATTCTTATCAAGAGAAAATTTACGCTATTTGATTTTTTTGAAAGACACTAATGAATTCGTAGGTTCCACAGGTTTCCATAATATTGACTGGAAGGTACGAAAACTCGAGATAGGATATTGGATCAATACAAGTTACAGCGGGAGGGGATACATGACTGAGGCAGTGGACGCGTTAACAGAATTTGCATTGGTAGGATTGCAATTCGCACGTGTTGAAATACGATGTGAGTCACGCAATTACAGAAGTCGATCCATCCCTGAAAAGCTTGATTTTGATTTGGAAGGAATCTTACGAAATGAAGATCTTTCGGTAGATGGCAAACATTTAACCAATACATGTGTTTACGCTAAAGTAACACCTCAAAGCATCGATGAGTTAGTAAGTAAGGGTTATTGAGGTTTATAAGAGGAGGAGATGGATATTAACGACGTCACTATTATCGGTGCGGGAGTAAGTGGTATATTTCTCGCCTATACGTTATTAAAAGAGAACGATAACTTGAATATCCATATGATTGATAAAGGAAAAAAACTGAGTCAAAGACAATGTCGAAGAGAGCAAGGGGAATCGTGTGAGTGTAAGGATGACTGTAACAAATACATTGGCTTTGCTGGACTAGGAATGTCAGAGGGAAAGTTCAACTACACGAATGATTTTGGAGGAGAGTTAGGCAGAAAGATCGGACCTGAAGAAACACTTCATTACATGAGAAAAGTAGATGCGGTGTTATGTTCATTCGGAGGATATCAAAAAGAAAAGTATAGTACTAGAAATGTAAATCTAGCTGATAAGGCAGCCAAACACTCCTTAGATGTCCTTTCCACAGAAACACGTCATCTTGGGACGGTTTTGGCTAAGGAGATATTTCAGCGTATGTATGAATACATGGAAAGCAGCATCCATTTTACATTTGAAACAGAAATATACTCCATCTATAAAAATGAATATTTTCATATTGAAACGGATCACGGCACGTTTCATAGCGAACGTGTGGTCGTAGCAACTGGGAAGAGTGGAAGTGAATGGTTAAATAGGCAGGCCCAAGCATTGGAATTGGATCAAGGGGAAACTCGACTGGATCTAGGGTTACGTGTAGAGATGAGAGGAAATCAATTGGACTCCATTCTTGACGAGACATTTGAAACGAAACTTCGGCAAAAAACAGACACTTATTCAGCGACCACCTATTGTATGAATCCACATGGACGTATAATCCGTAAATTTCAGCATGGATTAGTTATGCCTGACGGACAAAACCATCAAGAAATACACTCACCTAGTAGAAATTTGAATTTCACGTTATTTATTCCACAGTACTTTCCTACATATGAAAAAGCTATGAATTATGCGAAAAAAACTATAGGAAAGATCAATCAGAAAAGAGATAGAATTGTTGTCCAACGGTTGAAAGATCTAAAAAATCGAAAAGTCACTAATATATCAGAAGGAAGCATCCTTCCATCATTGCAGGGAGAATCTGGGGACCTTTATGAGGAGATTCCAGAACTCTATATTCATGCTACCTTGAAGTTTTTCACAAAATTGGAAGGATTATTAAAACAGGAGTTAGATGAAGATACATTGCTCTATGGGCTTGATGCAAAATTTTACGAACCTAAGCTTTTCACAGATAATTCTTTTCAATCACAACTTCCTGGTCTTTATCTTGTCGGAGATTGTTCAGGTGAAACACATTCTCTCTCGCAAGCAGCAGCAAGTGGAGTATATTTAGGTGAAGCAATCTCAAGAAATATTTAGTTTTTTCCTACAAAGGAGGGCCTATATGGATTGGGTGCGGATTCTATTAGGTGTCGGTTTGGTTTACTTTATGTTCTTCTTCATTGCTGTTGCTTCAGCCATAAAAAGAAGAAATCGATAAAAATATCTATTTAATAATAATGATCAAAATAAATTGCAGAAAACCTTGACTATGACCATTGTTTTTCTAGTGATTGCTATAGTTACCGGTTATCGAAATGGCGGGAAAGAATGGGAAGCAAAGGAGCATTACTTAGAACAATATCATAACTTAAACAACATCCCTTCGTTGCCACTGGCATCATCTTCATGAGCAAACTTCTTTCAATTAATTACATAATTTATATGAATAAAAAATTGTACAAAAAGGACCTGCCGTAATCACTATGGCAGGTCCTTTTTTGGTCTGGTTTTAGACGGTTTTGTGTTCCAATGTGTCATTTAGTTTCTTGAACTTATTCTTTATGACTGAAGTATCTGAAAACAAATCATGAATCCCTTGATGCTTTTTAGTAAAGGCAACTACTAAGTAAGGAAGTCCTAAGATGGCCATACTGATGTAACGACCAATACACTCCCTGAAGATGATTTGTCCGTTTGTAAGCGAACCGCCCTTCAGTGAAACCACAGTTAACCCTAAAATCATCTTTCCAAGCGTTGCTTTAAAATATTTTGTCATCAAAATAAAGTAAAGGAAAAATACAATTGAAGTGGTTATATTCGTTGCACTGAATATATCAATCCATAGCTTCCCATTCTCAAGGTTCAATAATCGTAATAGAGGACGTGTCACAATCGAATTTATTCCCCAAATCACAATCAGATCAATGAGATAAGCGACAAATCGAGAGCCAAACCCAGCATAGAGAAGCTTTTGAATGTCCGTTTTCTGCTTTTCCAAAATTGAGAGAACCGGAAAGTTTGCTGTATGGTTTTCAGGTGTTGTTTCCATATTTACCCCTCCTTTATTCACTGTATAGGTACATCATCGTTGGTCCTTGACGTTCGCTAATTAATTTCTCGATATATCGTACCTCGCTGTTAGGCATAAGACTCTCAGCTAATGGTAAATCGAAAAATGAACCGATGCTGTTCTTGAATTCGATGACTTGCGGGTTGCCACCTACCTCTTTCTTTAAATCTTTTAAGGCATCTTCACGAAAACCGATTTTGTCTACGAGTCCATTCTCTACCGCTTGTTTACCAGAGTAGATTCTTCCATCAGCTAGTTCATAAACCTTATCCTTTGACATATCCCTTCCTTCTGCAATCACATCGACAAATTGTTCATAGGATTCATCGACCAAGTTTTGTATGATTTCTCGCTCTTCTTTTGTCATCTCACGGGTCGGGCTCATAATATCTTTGTACTTCCCACTTTTAAAAGTATTGAATTTCACACCGTATTCATTAGCCAGCTCTTGATAGTTGATATTTTCCATAATGACACCAAGAGATCCAGTGAATGTCTCGTTAGATGCATAGATGCGCTCAGCAGGAGTAGAAACATAATATCCCCCTGAAGCGGCCATGCTTCCCATGGAAACATAAATGGGCTTGCCAGCATCCTTAATTTCCATTAGCTTATCGTGGATTTCGGCACTTTCATATACACCACCACCCGGTGAATTCACGTAAAGTAAAACGCCTTTTATAGAAGAATCTTCTATAATTTTGTCCAGTTGTTTCATAACGTGTTCATGTTGATAACCACTGCCGCTGAACGGGTTTGAATTGGACCCAGGAGTGTTCACAATGGTCCCCTCGATATTGACACGTACAATTCTATTGCTGGCGGTGCCATTTTCAATAACTTTCTCACTTAACTGCTGATTTCCAGAAAACATGGATTGTGAACTCTCAGAGAAATTATCACTTAAGAAAAAATTCACACTTTGGAATACGATCGCAATAATTAAAATGGTTCCTGCAATGATACTGGCTGTTATCCTTTTATTCAATTTAAATCCTCCTCATAGGTATGCAATTGTGTCTTATGTAAGAATAGTTCTGGCAACAAATGGAGTTGGATGATCTGTGTTTCTAACTATACTACAATTCGACCCTCTATTCATACGACCTTCTCCTGTAGAAAGTTTCAATAAGATAGCAGTTGAATTTATATTTTCTCTGTTTTACTACCGTTCATAATTGGATAGGAAATTATTCTTAGGAAAATATTACAATTTTCAGAATTGTCCATGATACAGGAGAAAATTACCATCAAGTTATGATATAGTATTAAAAGAATCTGTGAAACCGTTTGCACAAATGTGCGGCTGGTTTATTCAAACTACACACAGGTTATTAAAGGAGGAGATAGTAATGTTGAGGAGGAAAAGGTTCATGGCACTTGTAAGCAGCTTGGTATTGCTGATGATATTTTCAACAGTGACCCCGTTCTCAATAATTGGGAAAACATCTAGCCATGCGGAGGAGTTAACTAAAGGAAGTGTTCCTGAAGGGCACGTAAGAATCCACTATAAACGTCTTGATGGGGCATATGAAGGATGGGGTCTTCACTTATGGAATCAAGATGGTCAACAGCCTGCAATAGACTTTAAAGTAGACTGGGCTGATCCTGTATTATTCGATGAAACTTCTGAATGGGGTGTTTATGTAGACGTACCAGTTATCGATATAACAAATGGGTTGAACTTCATTGTGCACAAAGGTGATGAAAAGGATACGCCAAATGACAGAAGTTTTCCAAAGACTGGTGAAAGAGAATTTTGGATTGTCCAGGGTGAGGAAGAAGTTTATACGAATGAACCTTCGATTTATACCACAATAAATCATGCAGAAGTGGTAGAAGATAATAAAATCGTTGCCTACTTGAATCAAGTGGACAAAGAAGTTTCTGTGAATGACATAAGACTTATCGATCAAGAAGGAAAGCTGGTTAATATAAAAGTATTAGATCAGAAAGGGTCTGAATTACATATAACTACTGAACAATCTATTGATGTAACAAAAACCCATTCTATTGAAATAAAAGAAGATCGACAGCCAGTAAGTGTTGCATGGGAACTGATAGATCAAAAGTTTGCTTATAATGGTAATGACTTAGGTGCTACCTTACATGAAAACGGTACAGCCACATTGAAAGTATGGTCTCCTAAAGCAAGTCAGGTGTCCGTTCACTTATATGATAAAGATGATCAGTACAATGTTGTAGAAGAAAACATTGAAATGACCAGAAGTGAAAAAGGCGTCTGGGAAGTAGTACTGGATGAAAACAATACAGGCCTTAAGGACCTAAAAGGATATTATTATCAATACAAGATTACAGAAAGTGGAGAAACGAATTTTGCTCTCGATCCGTATGCCAAATCTATGGCAGCCTCAAGCGATGATGACGCAGACACGGTTGGTAAAGCAGCTATCGTCGATCCTTCTGATATAGGACCAAAACTGAAATATGCAAAAATCAAAGGATATGAAAAGAAAGAGGATGCTATCATTTGGGAAGCCCACGTGAGAGACATCACTTCAGATCCTGATTTAGAATCAGAATTAGACAGTCAGTTTGGTACGTTTGCTTCTTTCAGTGAAAAGCTAGATTATCTGAAAGATCTTGGCGTCACACATGTGCAGCTCTTGCCAGTTATGAAATATTACTTCGGAAATGAACTTGAAAATGATGAGAGGGAACTCAACTATTCGTCTTCAGGAAATAATTACAATTGGGGCTATGATCCTCATAGTTATTTTTCGCTTTCAGGTATGTATTCGGAGCGTCCAAAAGATCCAGAAGCGAGAATTGCTGAATTTAAGCAGCTGATTAAGGAGATTCACAAACGCAGAATGGGTGTCATCCTAGATGTGGTGTACAATCATACAGCTAAAGTGGATATCCTGGAAAACCTTGTTTCAGATTACTACCATTTCGAGGATACCGAGGGGAATACAAAAACGGGTTACGGCGGTGGTAAAGTCGGAACCACTCATTATATGTCTCGAAAGTTGATGGTTGATTCCATCAAATATTGGACCGAGGAATTTAAAGTTGATGGATTCCGTTTTGATCTAATGGGAGACCTTGATGCTGAAAGTGTTCAAATGGCCTATGATGAAGCGAAAAAACTAAACCCAAATATTTTAATGATTGGGGAAGGGTGGAGAACATTCGTAGGTGATGGAGGTCCGGAAAATGAAGTAACTCCTGCAGATCAAGATTGGATGGGTGAAACGGAAAGTGCAGCTGTTTTCTCTGATGAAATCCGTAATGAGTTAAAATCTGGATATGGAAGTGAAGGAGAACCCCGATTCATCACAGGGGGAGCTCGTGATATTACGACGATATTCAATAATATTAAGGGTCAACCTAGCAATGTCACTGAAGATGATCCAGGTGATATAGTTCAATATATAGCTGCTCATGATAATTTAACTTTACATGACGTTATCGCCCAGTCCATTAAGAAGGATCCAGCTAATCATGAAGAAGAAATTCAAAAACGGATACGCCTTGGAAATACAATGATTATGACTAGTCAGGGTGTTTCTTTCCTACATGCAGGCCAGGAGTATGGCAGAACCAAGCAATGGTTAGGAGAAGGTGTACCAGAGGCTAAATCTACATTCATGGCGGATGAAAATGGCGAACCTTTCGATAATCCATATTTCATCCACGATTCCTATGATTCTACTGATGCAATCAATCAATTTGATTGGGAAAAGGTCACAGAAGAAGGAATCCAAAAACAAACGATGGAATATACCAAAGGTTTGATTGCTTTAAGAAGATCAACGAACGCTTTCCGCCTGGGATCACAAAAGCTGGTCAACACCCATGTTAGTCTAATTGACGCACCTGAGATCAAACAAGAAGATCTTGTTATAGCTTTCAAGAGTGTCTCTACAGACCATACAGGGACCTATTACGTCTTCATTAACGCTGACAATAAAAAGCGCACGCTTTCTCTTAAAGAAGATTTGAGAAAAGGAAAAGTCGTTGTTGATGCTGATGAAGCGGGTACGAAAAAAGTAAAGAGTCCTAATGGTTATAACCTTAAAAAAGACAGTGTTACAGTTGATGCTTTAACTGCAGTAGTAGTTAAAATCAAACACAAATAAAAGAGGAAGCCCTCCTTGTTAAAGACAAGGGGGGCTTTTGATTATCCGTTACAAATCATAATGATATTCCCGTCCGGGTCCTTCAAATGGAAAAAAGATAAATCCTCAAATCTGATTAGATCAGATACGACTTGATAATCCTCATCTGTTGTAAATTGATAGGCCCGATCGATATCATCGGTGTGAAAATTGAACAAGGGATGAGGAGAAGGTTTTACTATTTTTGTACCGTTTGCACCTGCATCCAGAATCAGTCCTGTATAATCATTAATTTCCATGTTGTAGATGGGGAGCTCTATGTTTTCCTCTTCAAATTCTTGACCTAACAGCTCACAATACCACTTTACCGATCTTTTTAGGTCGCTCACATGAACGAATACCGTATTTAACTGGTTTGCAATCGGACTTTCCATTCTAGCCCTCCTTTAAGTTTAATTTCTCTTACACTTATAGAAGGATTGAAGTAAGAAAATTTTTACTTGGATTTAAGGATTTTTCATAAAAAAGAAAGTTACCCAGGTATACCTCCTTATTCAGAAGCCTCAGCTCCGTAATATTAGTGTGATTGATGTTAGATGGGAAAACGCACTTTCCGTGTGCAAGTGCTGACTTTGTTTTCCTGGGGCTCACCTTACTCATAAGTACACACTAAATTTAGTGGCTAGTCTTACTTTTCTATGATTAAGTTGTCGAATCCTTCTCCCTCATAAATGATCATTGTAATAAGTTTTATTGAAGATTTTGAACTAATGACCTAGTATTCTATTCCTGGATACATTAGGGAATTAAATGGATAAAGTTTTTGGGTGCTAAATTACCCGTATAAAAACATGTTTGGAAATAAATAGAAGTACATTTGGATGAGGTTGCTAATTATATCAGTCTAAATTTCCTAGTAAATTAGAATCCTTGTAGCCATTCATTAATTTGCGGAAAATTTAGTAAAATTGTATAATTCAGAACGTATGTTCATAGAACTACATATTATTTTTGGGAGGTTACTTACATATGAAAAAGCATGGATGGTATCTATTCGGGATTATTCTTGCATTAAGCATGCTTTTAGCCGCATGTTCTGGAGGGGAAGAAACCGGTGGAGAAACGAGCGAATCTGAAGGGGATAACTCTTCATCGAGCAGTGAACAAGTTTTACGTCTAACAGAGGGGGCTGAGATTCCTTCTATGGATTCGTCTTTGACAATTGATGCCATCGCAGCACAATGGTTAGGTGCTACGAAGGATGGCTTGTACCGTTTAGGGAAAGATGGAAAAACAGAACCTGGGATTGCAAAAGATCATAAAGTAAGCGAGGACGGACTTGTTTGGACATTTAATCTGCGTGATGATGCCAAGTGGTCTAATGGAGAACCCGTTACAGCTCATGATTTTGTGTTCGCCTGGCAAAGGGCCATTAATCCAGATATCGGATCAGAATACGGTCCTTATATGATGAATGGTGTTATTAAGAATGCAGAAGCCGTTTCTAAAGGAGAAAAAGACCTTGATGCACTAGGCGTTAAAGCTGTGGATGACTATACGTTTGAGGTTACCCTAGAAAAACCTACGCCTTACTTTGAGTCCATGACGGCCTTTGGTACATTCCTGCCGATGAACGAGAAGTTTGTCAAGGAGCAAGGGGAACAATATGCCATGGAAGCTGATGCCTTGCTGGCTAACGGACCTTTCATTATGACTGAGTGGGACCATGGAGAAGGCTGGACCGTAGAGAAGAACAAGGATTACTGGGACGCTGACAAAGTAAAATTAGAAAAAATTAAAGTGAATGTAGTAAAAGACACAGCATCTGCAGTTAACTTGTATCAGACAGATGAAGTAGACGTAGCTAACTTATCTTCTGAATTTGTTGATGAATATCGTAGTTCAGAAGAGTTCCGTGTAGAAGAAGAACCAACCATATTCTTTTTAAAAATGAATCAGGAGAATGAAATCCTTTCAAACGTACATGCACGTAAAGCAATTCAAATGGTAGTTGATCGTCAGAGTATGGTGGACGTCATCTTAAACAATGGATCCATTCCTGCTGGTGGAAACGTTCCAGCCAATTTTGTCCAACATCCAGAAACTAATGAAGATTTCCGTGAAATCAATGGAGCACTAGTCGAATCGAATGTAGAAAAAGCTCAGGAGCATTGGAAGAAAGCGAAGGAAGAGCTTGGCATTGAAAATGCAGAGCTTCGTTACTTGGGTGGAGATACAGAAGTAGCAAAAAATTTAGATGCATATATCAAAGATCAGCTCGAGCAGCTTGAAGGATTAACGATTCAAGTAGAGAGTGTACCTTTTAAAGTTCGTTTAGAGCGAGATAGCAATATGGATTACGATATCGAAAATTATGGGTGGGGTCCTGATTATATTGACCCTAACACTTTCTTAAACCTATGGGTGACAGATGGCGGGAACAACAAGACAGGTTATTCCAGTGAGAAATACGATAGCCTGATTAAAAAAGCGGCAACAGATCTCGCACAGAAACCAGTGGAACGATTTGAAACCTTCCTTGAAGCTGAAAAATTATTAATTCAAGAAGATGCTGTGATCGCCCCACTTTACCAGCGTGCAAGGGCCCAGCTTTGGAAACCTTATGTGAAGAATGTAACCTCAAACCCAATGGGACCGGATTACACATACAAGTATGCCTATATTGAAGGGAAATAGTTATTATTAAAAGGTCAGTCTATTCTTAGACTGGCCTTTCATTTGTTCATAGGCTAGAAATTTTAATCATAGTCTTAAATCAGATGGAAGGGTTTAGGAAATATGATGTCGAAAAGTAGAAAACGAACTTTTTTCAAAAGGAGAGGAATAATGAAGAAAATTATACACTTCATTGAGCAAGCTGCATACATGACGAAGAACCCATTAGGCATTATTGGGTTATTCATTTCTTTCATTTATGCGGTCTCTGCCCTGGTTCTTACACTGTCTGAGCAATGGCTCACCCTGAATCAGACCTGGGCTCTCGTTTGGTTTATCGTATTATTTCCTATTCTCATCTTAATTGCTTTTCTGTATTTAGTAATCAATCATCATCAAAAATTATACAGTCCTAGCGATTACAGAGATGAAAGTAATTTTTTTAGGCCATTGAACCCTGAAGAACAGAATGAAAAATTTGAAAAAGAAGCACAGCACTTATTTCCTGTTAATGAATCGGTTATTAACGATTCGATAATGAATAAAAAAGGGGATGGTCCACCGTCCACACAGCATGAAGCTGAAAACCTTAATCAAGCCTTAATGAATCATTTATTCAATGCTTCAAATTTTTATTTTCTGATTGAAGAATCAGTTTTAAGAGCGTTGGAATCTGATATGGATATTACCATTCGTCGACAGATGGCCTTGGAGACTGCTAAGGAACGGGTCAATTTCTCAGGTGTTGCCTTCCAGCCGGACGAATTAATAGGAGTAGAAATTAAATACGCCCCTACAGGAAGAATTGAAGAGGACCAGATAGAGAGTCTTGTAAAGATGATCGAGACGGTGATTGAATTCAACAGAGATAGACGGCCTATTCACTTTATTCTCTCATTTGTATCTGATCAACCTTTCAAAAATGAAAAGGAAACGAAGCTAGAAATCTACGAACGGTTACACGGTATTGCTTTGGTTCATTTCAAGTTTTATCTACTTGATGAACTTAGAAAGAAGAGTTGAGGAATTTTGTTCATCTACTAGAGCTAGGGGGAAACAAGTTGATGGTTTGACAGAGGGTTAGATGGAGAGAGGCATTTCTAAGTGAAATGCTCTTTTTTATGGAATAATTAAGCTTCTAGGTCCGTAGTCTTTCTATAGTTGAAAGGAGGTTACTATGAAAACAATAAAAAGTGGTAAGCCTTGGGGACATATAAGTTCGTTTAAGAAAGACCCTCTCTCATTTTTACAAATGGCCGCACAAAACGATGATGAGATTGTATCCTTTCGCTTAGCCCACAAGTCTGTGAGAGTATTAGTTAAGCAAGTGCTTGTATCAAAGACCACAGTGACTGCGCTCTCCTCGACGATGTACCTTCTCTTGACTAACAAAGATATCCTATAAAGAAAGTGTTATAAATGCAGATCCGCTTATAACTTTACGCCTCAAACAAGGGCTGCATGCTTATGTTGAACGCAGGTAGTAGATTGTTCAATTGTTCAAATTTCGGTACAATCGGATGGGGATCTGAATCTTAGACGAAATAGGTGGCTACATGAAACATATTATCATCGGGGCAGGAATTTTAGGGGCTTCTACCGCATTTCATCTTGCAAAAGAGGGCGAGGAAGTTGTCATCATAGATCGAAAAGATCCAGGACAAGCAACTCAGGCTGGAGCTGGGATTGTATGCCCGTGGCTTACGAATCGCAGCAATGAAGCATGGTACAGACTTGTTTTGGAAGGTGCAAGGTATTACCCCTCCTTGATTAGGAATTTAGAATTAGAGGGGGAAACCGAAACAGGATATTCAAATGTTGGAGCAATTAATATCTTTGATACAGAAGAAAAGTTAAATAAGAAAATGGAAGTGGCTTATAAACGTAAGGAAGAAGCACCGGAAATGGGAGAGATTACAAAGCTCTCTTCTGGAAAAACAAAAGAACTTTTCCCACCTGTTTCTGATAAATATGGATCTGTCCATATTAGCGGAGCTGCACGAGTGGATGGGGAGGCGGTATGTGAAGCCCTCCTTCGAGCAGCCAAAAAGAATGGAGCTGTTTTTATTAATGGGGACGCTCAATTGGTGACCACTGGTCATGAAGGAAAGGGAGTTCTTGTTAACGGAGAAAAAATTTATTCTGATCAGATTATCGTTACGAACGGGGCTTGGGGAAAAGAGTTATTCAGTTCATTAGACTTGTATCCAAAGATCTCATTTGAGAAAGCCGAAATTGTTCATTTGGAGTTACAGGGGGTAGATACAGAACATTGGCCTGTTATGCTTCCTCCTTACAATCATTACATGCTGGCTTTCGGAAACGGAAAGGTAGTAATTGGTGCTACAAAAGAGAAAACAAATAAGTTTGATAATCGAGTGACTATGGGGGCTGTTCATCAACTACTAAATAAAGCGTTGAAGGTAGCACCAGGGTTAGCAAATGCTTCTTATGTAAAAACAAAAGTCGGCTTTAGACCTTTTACCCCGGGTTCTTTACCTATTATTGGCTACATTCCTCAATATGAAAATATACTCGTAGCTAATGGACTTGGGGCGTCTGGACTCACTAGCGGTCCATACATTGGATCAGAGCTAGCTAAAATCGCTATCGGTAGAAAAACAAACCTTCATTTACCCGATTATGATGTAAAGAACGCCTTCCAATAACTCTTTGAAATAGACTGTATTTAACATTGTGTTTTGTAATTCTATCTTCAGCTATATAGCAGTATTCTGGAAGATTTGATTCCGAGATATCGTGGGTTTGTATATGTAATAGTGTTAGGGATGGCTGGAAAATAACTCGCTTTCCTGTGGGGGAACTGCCGAGTCTCCTCATTCGCTGCGCTCACTGTGGCGTCTCGCCTAGGTCCTTCTCCCACGAGAGTCTAGTCATTTTCCAGCCATCCCTGCTGTCATTAACCTCTCAAACCCACCTGGTTTCAGCATTTAGAGTGAGGCTAAT